>JAEZJP010000087.1 GCA_023415715.1 Bacillota bacterium | reverse complement strand
GGCAAACCACTCCATCAAGGAATCCAAGAGCGATGTGCTTTTTATCGATGACGACAACCGCTATATGTTTGATCTGCGTCACGAAGTCCGTTTTATCAACGCCGGGGAATACGGCATCATCAGCGCGGATATGTTCCTGGGTTTCCTTTGCGGGCTTCTGGCGCAAAACTTTGATGTGGGTACAATATTTATCGATGCATTCCTAAAACTGGTCAAGATGGATTTGAAAGACTCAGGTTGGTTTTTTGAGCGTTTGGACGGGCTTTGTGAGCGCCACGGGGTGGATTTTGTACTTTCCGTCAGTGAGGATACGGAAAACCTTCCCGAGTTCGTCAAAAAATACATTGCCTGATTTCTGATTTGTTCTGTCGCAATGGGGCGGCGGCACGGGCCGCTGCCCTTTTTTCTATTATTTAACCGGAGTGTGATACATATGTCATTTTTCAGCACCAGGGGCGGCGCCTGCGTAACCGCCTCACAGGCCATCCTGTACGGCCTGGCCAAGGATGGCGGGCTGTATGTGCCCGCTATGTTCCCCAAGTTTTCCCTGGAGGAAATCTCCGCGCTGGGGCTTATGCCCTATCCCCAGCGTTCGGCGCGCATATTGAAGGCTTTCCTGGAGGATTATTCGCCTGCGGAGATCGATCAATGCACCCAGGCCGCCTACGGCGGGAACCGGTTCAGCCATAAGGATGTGGCGCCCGTAAAGAAGCTGGATGACAACACCTTCATTCTGGAGCTGTTCCATGGCCCCACCCTGGCTTTTAAGGACATGGCGCTGCAGCTGTTGCCGCACCTGACAACGCTGGCCGCCATAAAGAATGGTGAAACCCGTCAGATCTGCATTCTGGTTGCCACCAGCGGCGATACAGGCAAGGCAGCGCTGGAAGGCTTCAAGGATGTGCCAGGCACAAGCTGCACCGTGTTTTATCCCAGGGATGGCGTAAGCCCCGTGCAGGAAATGCAGATGACCACCACCGGCGGCAGCAATACCCTGGTCATCAGCGTGCAGGGGAATTTTGACGACGCGCAAAACGGTGTCAAAATGCTGTTTTCCAGCCCTGATTTTGAGGAGAAAATGAACGGGCTGAACAAGGTGCTATCTTCCGCCAACAGCATCAATTTCGGGCGGCTGGTGCCTCAAATCGTGTACTATTTCTCGGCCTATGCCGATCTTGTGCACAAGGGAGCCATCACCCTGGGCAGCCCCGTGCACTTCGTGGTACCCACCGGCAATTTCGGCAATATCCTGGCGGCGTATTATGCATATTTGATGGGTCTGCCCGTGGGAAGACTGCTGTGCGCCAGCAACCGCAACAATGTACTCACCGATTTTTTGGATCGGGGCGTTTATTCCGCCCAGCGTACTTTTTACAAGACCATGTCCCCTTCCATGGATATATTGATCTCCTCCAACCTGGAACGCCTCCTGTATGAGGTGGCGGACAGGGATGGGGATGTCGTATCCCAGTGGATGAAGGAATTGAAAGAAAACGGCAGTTACGATATCGGGGAAGAACGCCTGGGCCTTATCCAAAAGATGATGGAAGGCGGCTACGCCGACGATGTGGCCACTGCCCGGGAAATAAAACGAGTCTGGCAGCGCCACCAGTATTTGCTTGACCCCCATACTGCCGTGGCCAGCCATGTGCTGAATATGTACAGGACGCGCACAAGGGACAACACCCCCGCGGTGATTGCGGCTACCGCCCATCCCTACAAGTTTACCGCTGATGTGGCGGATGCGATTTTAGGCCAGGAGACGGCATTGGGCCTGGACGCTTTCGACTGCGCGCTGCACCTGGAAGCGGAAACGGGCATCCCCATGCCAAGCCAGGTTTCTTCGCTGCGCACGCTGCCTGTGCGCCACACGATTACATGCCGCAAGGAGGATATGGCAAAAACGCTGCTCAATGCGTTTGCAAAGTAAAGAAGAAAGAAGGATGGAAAATGGCCGCCTGGGTAAGACGTGGAACGGTTTCCCTCGTCACGCTGTGCATTCTCCTGTCCGCTTCCCTTTTTTCTGCCTTGGCACAAGGCGAAATGCCCGTATTCTCAAAGCCGGAGGACGCGATCAATCATTTTGTCACCGCTCTTTCGGAAAACGACCTGCAAAAGGCCCTGCAAGCATGCGCTGTGGAGGAGTATGCGCAAGGCTATGACTTTGCCGGCATGATGGACCGCATGAAATCTTTTATGCCTATACAGCAGATGGCGCCTTCGGAATACGGCCTGTTTGCGGAAATGAACAGGATTACCGCCATGGGCATGCTGGTCAACCAAATGAAAATGATGGTCTACAGCTTTTTTGTGCCCGAGGTCAAGGAAGGAATCACAATGTATGTGGGCGGGGGCGCGGACGAAGCAAAGAAATTCGCGGAAGCCGTCGACCCTGGCAAACTCAAAAACCTGAAGCTGCTGCGCATTGATCCGCCCATGCAGGATATTCTGTACAGTGAAAAGAATATCGAGAGTTTTCAAAAAGTGGCGAAGTTTTACGGAGCCCAGGATATGACGGAGCGCATCGTACTCTACGAACTGGACGGCAGGATCTACCTTGGCGGCTTCGGACTTCTGCGCTACGGAGATGGATGGAAAATTCAACGCTTGTACTCCAACCTAGCCGGGTCATCTGTAGCTGGCACCGTGGATGAAACCACCATGGACGCATACGCATCGCTGCTGTAGGCAATAAGGCTGCAAATAAAGGCGCCTCCTTTCTGAAAGAAAAAGAAAGGGGGCGCCTTTATTAATTAGTCTACTCGGAAATATACTTGCGTTGAAAAACACTGCGCATAAAATATAAAAAGCTCCGCAGGCTGTCATCCTGAGGAGCGTGCGACGAAGGATCTTGAAGCAGCATGAAACAACAAGATCCTTCGCTGCGCTTAGGATGACAGCCTGCGGGGTTGGGCTATCTTTCAGAGAACATACTCATTGACACAACTATATTCATTTTTGTTTACCGTAAGTCTACGCCACATTCGTTTGCTCAGGTTTTTCCGGCCGGTTCATGCGGGTAGGAAGCTCCAGGTAAAAGGCAGCAACAGCCGAATTCATATATACCTGTAACGCAAAGGCAGCAAACAGCCCTATCCCGAACCCCAGGGTACCCAAAAGGCTATTTAGAAGGATGACCAGGCCGACCGCAAGCAGAGCCCAGCCGATAAAGCTCAAATACAGCCTAAACAGCCGCCCCTTGTTGCCTTCCATCATTTCCTTGCTTTGTCTGATGGTGTCCATCACTGAAAGCTCCGGGTCTTCAGCCATCAGATAGGGAGCCATGGCATAGCGGTAATAAGCCATCAGGCCTGAAACCGTCGAGGCCAGGGCTGCAACCACAATCAGGAATGGACTGATCAACCTTATCAGGAAAAAAAGCAGGATGCATGGGATGTAAATGATCAATGTCCAAAACGAGACGAGCAATCCAATGATGATTGTCTGGCCTAAGCATTTTCCGAAAATTTGCATTCTGGAAAACAGTAGGGAAAACTTTGCTTCCAGGCCAAAGTGAAGCTCCAGGTAGTAATGGTTAAGACCTATGCCAAGAACCGGTCCAAACAGGAGCTCCAGTATGGTCAGAAAAATGAATGTTCCCTGGTACGGTCTTGTTTGCGCATCCCATTGTGAAAGGATGCTGAAATTGCTTCTTAAGACACCTGAAATAGAACTGATATGCACCTGCAATACTGAGAGCGCTATGCTGAGGATGCCTGCTGCAAAGGTGATGAGCAGCGCGGTCTGCCAATGGCCACGGAGCGCCTCAAAGCCGCGCCTGCGAAGAAGTGAACTGGTGGACATGTTAGTTCCCTCCCCTTCTGCCATTCAAATCCCGGTGCCGATATATTCTATTCCCGTTACGAGTTCATACGCCCTTTTGGCTGGAAAGTTCCATATAAAATGCTGTCACGGAGGAATTCACGTACACCTGCAAAGCCAGGGAAGCAAAAAGCCCCAGCGCGGTACCGACAAAGCCAAGAACGGCGTGCAAAAGACCAATGACAACGGCGGACAGCAGAGCCCAGCCTATAAAGCTTAAATGCAGGCAAAACAACCGTCCTTTATTCCCGTCCATCATTTCCTTGCTGCGTTGAATAGCTTCCAAAATATCGATATCCGGATTTTCCGCCATCAGGTAGGGGGCCATGGAATATCTGTATGCGGCAATGATCCCCGGCACCACCAGCAGCAGCGACCACAAAAAGATAAAGATGCCCATCAGCAGCATGAGGCCAAGGCATTTAATCCAGACATGCATCCGGGAAAACAGAAGGGAAAACGGCGGATTTTCGCTTTTGTGCAGCATGATGAAATAGGTGTTCAGGCCTATATTCAACGCGGATACGAATAGAAACTGAAGGATTGCAATCAATGTCAAAAATCCGTTATGGGGCGCCACAGACGATGCGGCATGCCCAAAGAAGTCCCAAACCGATCTGTTCATAAACGAATTGGCATCCAGGCGCAATTGAAACGTGCTTTGCACCATGCCTAAAAGCCCCGCCACAAAGGTCACCATCATCGCAGTCTGCCAATTGTTGTTGAGCGCAGAAAGCCCTCTCTTACGCAATGTGGAACTGTCAGAATAATTCATGCCCCCACTCCTTCCATACATCCCCATTTTAGCATAGGGAATATGCATGGGCAAGAGCGGGGGCATGAAAACCGCCTTCTGTTGTTCAAGCTGTCACATAAAGGTTAAAACAGCGCCTGGGCAAAATCCTTGGCATCAAAGGGCTGCAGATCATCAATGCCCTCGCCCACGCCCACGTACCATACCGGCACGTTCAGTTCCCGGCGGATGGCGATGGCGATGCCGCCCTTGGCGGTGCCGTCCAGCTTGGTGAGCACGATGCCGTTGATCTCGGCAAATTCCTTGAAGACTCTGGCCTGCTGCAATCCGTTTTGACCCGTGGTGGCGTCCAGCACCAGGATGCAGCGCACATCCGCCTCGGGATACTCCCTGTCGATGACCTTGCGCATCTTGTGCAGCTCATCCATCAGGTTTTTCTTGTTGTGCAGCCTGCCGGCGGTGTCCACGATCAGCAAATCCGCCTTGCGGGCTTTGGCCGCCTGCACCGCGTCAAATACCACCGCAGCGGGATCGGCGCCTTCGGCATGCCGAACCAGGGGCACCCTGGCCTGGTCCGCCCAAACGGACAGCTGATCCGCAGCCGCAGCGCGGAAGGTATCCCCCGCAGCCAGCATCACCGTGCGGCCGATGGCCTGAAAGCGAAGCGCCAGTTTCCCAATGGTGGTGGTCTTGCCTACGCCGTTGACACCTACCACCAGCATGACCATGGGCCACTTCAGCGGCGGACGCGGGATGTTCATCTCTTCCGCAATAATGTCGCGGAGCATCTCCCTGGCCTTAACCGCATTCTTGACGTTTTCCTTCTTCACCTGCGCGCGCAGCTTTGCAAGGATCTCCTCAGAGGCGGCCACACCTGCGTCCGACAAAATGAGGATATCCATCAGCTCGTCATAGAAATCCTCGTCCACCACGCCGGCGTTTTCCACCAGGTCGTCCACCTTGGCGGTGAGGTTGGAGCGGGTCTTTTGCAGCCCTTCCCGAAGGCGGGCAAACAAGCCTTTCTTTTCTTTCTCTTCCATGAAACATCCCCCTTAACCCGCGTATTCGGTAAGGTTTACAGAAACCATTTTGGATATGCCCCGTTCCTCCATGGCCACGCCATACAGCGCGTTGCAGCGCTCCATGGTACCCTTGCGGTGGGTGACCACCACAAACTGCGTTTTCTTGCCGTATTCGGACAGGTAGTCGGCAAAATAATTGATGTTGGCCTCGTCCAGCGCGGCCTCGATTTCATCCAGTATGCAAAAGGGCGTGGGCTTTAATTTCAGCATGGCAAAAAGGATGGCGATGGCCGTCAGCGCCCGCTCGCCGCCTGAAAGCAGCGACAGCAATTGCAGCTTTTTTCCCGGCGGCTGGGCGCTGATCTCTATGCCGCAGTTTAGCGCATCATTGGGGTCGGTAAGCGAAAGTTCCGCGTGTCCGCCGCCGAACAGGCGAACGAACGTTTCGCTGAAATACCCCTTCATAAGGTTGAACTGCACCACAAATTGCTGCTCCATCTGCCCCAGCAGTTTCGTGATGAGAAGCCCCAAATCCTCCTCCGCCTTCTTCAGGTCCTGCTGCTGCGCGGTGAGGCTGTCGAAACGCTCCTTGGTGGACACATATTCCTCAATGGAGTTCACATTCACCGTGCCAAGGGCACGAATTTGTTCTTTCAGTGACGAAGCTTCCTTTTCCCCGGCTGAAAGGTCGAACCTTTCCGCACGGTAGGCTTCCGCCCCGCCGTAGGTCAATTCGTACTCGTTCCAGATGCGTTCCTGCATGGCGGTCAGGTCCGCCTCCACACGGGTGCGGTTCAGTTCCGTGCGGTGCAGCTTTTCCGTAAGATCTGCCGCATTCTTTTGCAGGCTCTCCGTCTCGTCGCGCAGTGTGCGCAGCGCAGACTGCTGGGCAAGGCGCTTGCTCTCCATTTCATCCACGCTTGCCTGGGCACGAGTCACCGCCTGATGGCGGCTTAAAACAGACTCCTCCAGGCTCTCAAGCGACGCCTCATCCCGAAGTATGGATTCCTGTACGGCTGCCACTTCCTTGCGCAGCCGATTCAGGTCCTCCCCGGCATTTTTGACTTCTTCCAGCAGCCGCTGGCGGTCACGCTTGAGGCCGGCAATCTCATGCTCCCGGCCGGTAACAGCCAGCATGTGCTGTGTCACAGTGTCCCGCTGCTTTTCCACCTGATGGCGGGCAGAGGTCAGCGCCTGCTGCAGCGACTGCGTTTTTTGCTGCATGGCCTCCTGGTCGGTTTCCACATCGCCAGTGCGGCGGGAGATGGCCTCCAGATCTTCCTCGATCTGCGCAATTCCTTCCTCCAGCTGCTGGCGGGCGCTTTGCGTCATCTCAAGCCTTGATTTCAGCGCGTCCCACTCCTGTCGGGCGCCCATGACACGCTCCTGGTCACGGGCCACGGCGATTTCTTCCTGATGCACCCGGCCAATGGCCTCGTTCCTAAGCGTCTTGTTTTCAGCCCGCTCCTTTTCCATTTCCTCCAGTGCCTGGCGCGCGCTTTGCAGCTCCTGCATGAGTTTGCGGGCTGAAACGCGAAGCTCCTCTATTTCCCGCTCCCGGCCGAGTAGGCTGGCCGCCCTTGCCTGCACGGAACCGCCCGTCATGGAACCGCCGCTGTGCATGACGTCGCCATTTAGAGTCACAAGGCGGAATGCCTGGCGCCCCGCCCGCATGATGGCGATACCGGCGTCCAGGTTTTCCGCAACAACGGTGCGGCCCAGCAGGTTCTCCATGATCTCCCTGTACTCGGGATCAAAGGAGATCAGTTCGCTGGCCACACCAAGGCAGCCGGGCATGGTAAGCAGCTGCCGCTCCTCACGTGTCAGCACACGGCCCCTTATGGTATTCATGGGCAGGAAGGTGGCGCGGCCTAGTTGATTATTCCGGAGGTATTCGATCACCCGCTTGGCTGTGGGCTCATCCTCTGTGATGATATTTTGCAGCGCGCTTCCCAGCACCATATCGACGGCCGTTTCCAAATGCTTGGGCACGCGCATGAGCATGGCCACCACACCGCGCACCTTGTTTTCACCCTGGTTTTTAGCATACGTAAGTGCCTTTTTTACCGCTTGGGCATAGCCCTCGTATGCCCTTTCCATCTCCTCCAGCAGTTTCAGCCGGCTTTCCATGGCCTGCTGGTGGCCGGCGGACTGCTGCAGGGCGGATGTCTTTTCTCCGATGGCTGCACCCAGCGACTGCACCTTATTCTCCAGCGATTCCGCTTCCTTGGAAAGCTCCTTAAAGCTTTGCCGGGTGGCTTCCCCCTGCTCCACCGCCTTTTGATAGGCGCTTTCCAGCGCTGTTTCCTTTTGCGCAAGATCTGCCTGGCTTTGTATCAGCTCAGTAAGCCGCTCCTTCATTTGAGCCATGATGGCCTGCTGCCGCGTCTGGGCGGTGCGCTCATTGCTCAGGCGGTTCATCGCCGCCAGGATGGCTGCCTTATGCTCTTCCAGCTCCTGCTCCCGGTCCGCTTCATCCTGCTGGTATTGTTTCAGCTGCTCCTGCTCGCTAACAAGCGTTTCCCGGTCTCTTTGCAGCGCTTCTTCCTGGGTGTTCAGACCGCCCTCCCCGGAAGATTCCATGGCCGAAAGTTCCCTGTACCGCTGATCCAGCCGGGATGCTTCATCCTGAAGGCGCGAGCTGTTTTCACGGCTGTTTTCAAGCCGCTGATTCACCTTTTCCCGGCTGGCCTTCTCCTCGTGCCACTCGTCATTCAAGCGCGTAAGCACATCCCTGGCCGCAAGAAGGTCCGCCTCCATGCGCTCCAGGGTATCTTCCATCTCCCGGCGGAGCTCCGTTTTTTCCTCCAGCCGCGCGGTGTTCTGGTCCAGCACCGCCTGCACGCCGGCGGCGGCTTCCATCAGGCTGTTCAGCCTTTCCTTCAGCTTGTCATGGCGAATCAGGAATATATTCAGCTCCAGGCCCTTCAATTGCTCCGCCAGCATCAAATATGCCCGGGCCGTTTCCGCCTGCTTGGCCAGTGGCTCCAGGTGGCGGGACAACTCGTCGAGGATATCCTCCACGCGGGTAAGGTTTTCCCTTGTTCTCTCCAGCTTGCGCTCCGCTTCTTCCTTGCGGGCGCGGTACTTCATAATGCCTGCTGCATCCTCAAATACCTGCCGGCGGTCCTCCCCCTTCTGGGAAAGGATTTCGTCGATGCGGCCCTGGCCGATGATGGAGTAGCCTTCCCTGCCGATACCCGTATCCCGAAAAAGGTCCACTACGTCCTTTAAGCGGCAGGCGGCCTTGTTGAGATAATATTCGCTTTCGCCGTTGCGGTAAACCCGGCGGGTGACCATCAATTCGACATAATCCACGGGCAATGACTTGTCCTCGTTGTCAAACACCAGGGACACTTCACAGTAGGCCATGGCCTTGCGCTTTTCCGTGCCGCCGAATATAACATCCTCCATTTTGGCGCCACGCAAAAGCCGGGCGCTTTGCTCACCCAGCACCCAGCGGACGGCGTCGGCAATATTGCTCTTGCCGCTGCCATTGGGGCCCACGATCCCGGTGATGCCCTGGTTGAACACGATCTCCGTGCGCTGGGCGAAGGATTTGAACCCGTATATCTCCAGCTTCTTCAGCCGCATGCAGACCCTCCCGAACATTTGACGTGTTCAAGCGCGCGTCTGGCGGCTTCCTGCTCCGCCTGGCGCTTGGTTTTTCCCCGGCCGCTAAAGGGCGGCAGTCCGCTGGCATTCACCTGTGCGGTGAATATGCGGTTATGGGGCGGGCCTTCCGTTTCCAGCAGTACATAAGTTGGCGCTTCCTGTCCCTTGGCCTGTACCCACTCCTGCAGCGCGCTTTTGGCATCCAGCGCAGGTGTCAGGCTTTCTTCCTCCGGCCAGAGCCTCTTCACCAGCATAAACGCCGTGTCAATGCCTCCGTCCAGGCAGACAGCCGCCAGCACCGCTTCCATAGCGTCGGCCAGAATGGAGGGATTTTCCCTTCCCCCGTCCTGCTCCTGGGATTTGTTCATGATCAGATGATCTTTCAGGCCGATCTCCCCTGCCACTTTGGCGAGTGCCGCTTCGCACACCAGCAATGCCCGCCGGTGGGTCAAGCCGCCTTCGCTCATGGATGGGTACTTTTCATACAGGACCCGGGACATGCAGTACTGCAGCACCGCGTCCCCCAGAAACTCCAGCCGCTGGTTGTCCTCCCCCCCGGCGGAGGGGTGGGTCAGCGCACGGCGGAGAAGCGCTTCATTTCCGAAGGTATACTTGAGGCTGTCCATCAGTTCCTTCAAACAAACTCCTCCTATCATGAAAAGGCGCTGCCGAACAATCGGCAACGCCGGATGCCTTTCCCAACCGACATCTCAATTCTTGTGCTCTTCGATGTAATCCACCACATCGCCCACCGTTTTAAGCCTGACGATGACCTCGTCCTCCACCATGATGCCGAATTTGTCTTCCAGATCCATAATCATCACCATAATGTTGGCGCTGTCGGCCTTCAGGTCCTCCACCAGCTTGGCGTCGCGGGTCACTTTTGATGCGTCCACCCGAAGTTGTTTTGCGATCATGGGAGCTACCGTTTCGAATACCATATCCGTTCCTCCTATTTTTGTAAATGATTCTGCTTTTGGATAAGTGCAGTAAAATCAAGATTGGGGAATGCAAGCCTTAATCTGTTTGTCGATAAGCCCCACCACGTTGCCCTTGGCCATCAACGACGCCTGGCGGATGGCGCATGCCATGGCATGGCCGTTGCTGGAGCCATGGGCTTTCACCACAGCACCCTGCACGCCCAGCAGGGGCGCACCGCCCACCTCGGAGTAGTCCATGAGCTTTGCCACCCTGCGGAAGGCGGGCTTCACGATGAGGCCGCCGATCTTCCCGCGCAGGTCAGCCAAAAGCTCCTTTTTGATGATATGCATCAGCGTGCCGGCCACACCCTCCATGAACTTCAAAATCAGGTTGCCGTTAAAGCCGTCGCACACCATCACATCCGCCTGATCCCCTGTGATATCCCGTGCCTCCACATTGCCGATAAAGTTGTAGGCAGCCTTTTCCATGATGGGATAGGTGGCCTTTACCAGCGCATTGCCCTTTTCGGCCTCCGCGCCGATGTTCACAAGCCCCACCCTGGGATCGCTAAGTCCCATCACCTGATGCATGTAAATGGAACCCATCAGCCCGAACTGGTCAAGCCATTCCGGCTGGCAGTCCACATTGGCGCCGCAGTCGATGAGCAGGAAATAGCCTTTGCCATTGGGCAACAAAGGCGCCAGGGCCGGCCTTTCAATGCCGGGGATGCGCCCAAGGCGGAACATGCCGCCCGCCAGCACGGCGCCGGTGGAGCCGGCGGAAACAAAGCCGTCCGCCTCGCCTTCCTTCACGGCCAGCATGCCCATGACGATGCCGGAGCCCTTCTTCTGGCGGATGGCCATCACGGGAGCATCATGATTGGATATGACCTCTGGGGTTTCAATGATCTTTACCCGGCTTGCCACATTTTTAAGCTTTTCCAGATATGGGGCCATGGCTTCCTGCACCCCGGCCAGCGTCACATGAAGATCAGGCATGGCGTACAGCGCCTCCGCCGTTCCCTCCACCGCCGCTTTGGGGGCATAATCACCGCCCATGGCATCCACAAAAATACGCATGCGCCTTCGCCCTGCTTTCATCAGACCATAATAGAACAGGATGATTGTAGCACACAAGCCCCCGCCAATGCAAGATTATAAGCGATAGGCTGCGCGCCGGCTGGAATAGCCCTGACGGCGGCGGCGCATGGGCCTGCGGGGGGATGGCAGCCTGCGGCGGTTGATTAACGCGCCAAGCGGCAGCGCTTCCTCCAAGGCGGACGGGGCGGCTGCTTCTTCGGGAAGCGTAAGCCACAGCCGTCTTGGCGGAGAACCGCTTTGCCAGATGGCGGGATGAAGCGCGGACACGCCCCTAAGTGCAATGTACTGGTAGGCTGAATGGCTCTTTCCCTGGCTGTTCTTTAATACATGGGGCCAATAGAGCATTTCGCCTATGGCGCGTGTAAACTCCCCAGGGCCCACCTTAGCCATGGCCGCCTCGAATTCCGCTTGAAGCAAGTTCAAACGCGTTTGGTCAAGGTCGTGCCCGGTCAGCGTCCTGTATGCCTTCTCCACCCTTCGGTGGACAGACTTCAATAAACCCTGCTGGCTTGTTCCCGCAACGGCCATCATCTGTTTGATGGGCAGAATGCGGAAACGTATCAGGTTCAGTGCGGAGAGCATATCCGCCATGGACATACCGGCCAGCGTCTGCAGATAGGCCATGCCATATTCGATCAGCGCAGGCATATCCACCATGGGCCGGGTCAGCCTTCTTACTTCCGCGCGGGCATTCTGGGCTTGGGATGTTTCCCGCCAGCCGTAGGCTGCGCGGCACAATTCCTCACCGGCAGGGTAGAAAAGGCACACACCAAGGTGCATCTGCGCGCAAGCCCGCGGCACATAGTCGTCGCCGTTGAGTACATGGTACAGGGGGTAGGCTGCCGGGTCATTAAGTGCGGTGCCCATCATCACCGTAGGGGAAGCAAACCCGTAACCTATGATGTTTTCTGGCAAAACGCCGCTCTCCTGTATCCACAAGTGGGTCAGCACCTGCATTACCGCAGCGCCCTGGCTGTGGCCGGCAAGCCACAGCTTAAAGCGGCTGTCATGCTGGCGCGCCTCCGCAAGGATTTGGGTCAGCGTTAAATTTTCCAAGCCCAGCGCCCTGGCCGTATCGGGAAAAGCAACGCGCTCCGCGTTCCCGTCAAACTGCCGTGCCAACTGCAAAAAGCCCTGGTGTATGCCGTTTTCGCTGGCGAAGCGGAGGTTGGAAAACCAGTCATAAAAGCGGCTTCCCGTGCTGCGAAAGCCAATGGCCATCACGTAGCATCCATCCTGGGCAGCTTTTATCATCATTACGGCTTTGCCGGTATCGCTTTGCTCCCGCTGGCGTATGGCGGAAAACACCTGCCGCACGGGGTTCAATTGCCTAAGATTTGCCCTGGCCCTGTACACGGCCCATTTGTTGTACAAAAACTGCCGCGTCTCGCTCACAGGCGCCGGAGATACGCCGCCCAACAGCTTGTTATCCACCTGAAAGTTAAAATCGGTCCAGCCGGCCCGCATCCAGTCGCCGACGCGCAGGTCCTGGGCGGTTGAGGAAAGCTCCAGCGACAATCGCATAAGCTCCTGGGAAAAAGGCGGCCGCAGCCTGCCCCAGGGGTCCTGCTCCCAAGGCAGAAAAAAAGACGCGGTCCTGCCCAAATCCGCATAAGTCAGCCGTCCGCGGACGGGGGCCGCAAGCCTTGGGATAGATCGGTCCTGTGCCATGCGCCGCCTTCTTTCCTACATAGAAAACCATTGCGCTTATCATACCACGCAATGGATTTGCAGACAATACGGAAGGAATCGCGCGTTTATACGTTCAGCGGCAGGTACATGTAGTAATCATCCCTGTAGGTACCATCGGCCAGCTTGCGCGCATGATACTGGCATCCGCCTACCAGAAAGCCCAGGCTCATATACAGCTTCAGCGCCGGAAGATTTCCGCAGTCCACGGTGAGTTCCAGATGGGAAAGGCCGCGTTCCTTGCCCCAGGCGATCAATGCGTTCATCATTTTTCTGCCGATGCCAAGGCCGCAAACCATTTGACGCAATGCGATGCCAACCGAGGCCTTATGGCGGAAGCGCCGGCGGGCAAGGCAGGAGGCCTGGCAGGAGCCCATCACTTTCCCATCCACGAGGCACACCAAAAACAGGGTATTTTCGGACTCTCTCTGTTCTGCCAAAAACACCTGTTCTTTTTCCAGCGTCATTTCAAACTCGCCGGGTTCCCTGGCCAGAAAGACGGTCTCTGTATCCAGTGCGTTTACCAAATCGATCATGCTCTGTGCATCCTCCGGCTCGGGATTGCGCAGCACCACCTGTTTTCCATGCATTTCAAATGATTCATGATGGATGGCCATACTTCTCCCCCTTTGCTTTGGCCTAGTATACATCATTATGGGATGTTTTTACAACAAACAAGCAAGAAATAGAAGGGTAACCCTATTTGAAAGGTTGCCCTCCTACTTCGCTATGAAGATCAAAACCCGTCGGCCGCACACACTTGCTATTTCAGGCTATTGGCAATGGACATCAATACATCCTTTTGCGCTGTGTTTGAGTTGATATCATACAACACTGCATCGTAAGTCTGGGTATTATCGCCCCAATGATAATCAGAATCAATGTCGGAGGGTTCAGCATACTGAATCGGCTCAAACCCCGTCTGCATCAGATACAGCGCTTCATCGATCCCGTTTCTTTTGATGTACAGCGCTTTTTCCATGCCAGGAACAGACACTGGTTCATATATATCGTCTTCTCTGGCGCCAAAACCATATTCTCCCTCTGTGGTGTTGAACTGGGCAGTCACACTGATCTGATTTCCGCTCGCATCCTCAAACCGGATATAATAGTATCCTATATTCCTTTTTATATCCTCACCGGTTTGAATCCGGCGCAGCGTTATGCGTTCATACGGAGTTTTAGCTCTTGTAAACGCAATGCTCTTCAACGCTTGTTCATCAACGAAAAACCCCACCTGGGTGTCTTTGAATGCATATCCCGCGGGCGGATCCGGAACCAGAAAGGGCAAGCCCGCTTCGCTGATGCGCTTTTTTAAATCATCCAACCCCACATTCTTTTCTGTTATACTTTGCATTACACAGTCGCTGTTACTATAATCTATTATCCATATTTCATCTTCGGGCTTTCCGGAAAACAGTTCCTCTGCCATCCCTCAATTTGCTGATGCCGATTCCTGTGTTTCTGCCGGCGCAGGGGTAGGCTCCTCCTCCGTCCACCGCACGGATTTTCCAAACCAAACGACGCCTATGGTCCCGTTAAGATACGCGGCGGCAACAGCCCCGACAGCCAAAATCAGAACAAGCACTAACGCCACAACCAGCGATACAGCCATTTTCCGTTTCATTATATCCCCTTCTCCTTCCGCTTTCTCAATACGCCGCATCACACTACCCGATAACCGCGCATTAAAATCAATGCCGGAAAGGCTTCGGTCCATGGCATCCTTCAATTTCCTACTCATCAAAATACCACCCTTCCAGCTGAGATTTCAACTTTTCCCGCGCTCTTTTCAAGCGCACCAAAACAGTGGATGGGGCGATGCCCAGAATTTTGGCAATTTCCTCTGTCTTCAGTTCCTGGTAGTAATACAACAGCACTGTGCACCTGTACTTTTCAGACAAATCCATGACCGCGCGCAGAATCTCGCCATCCGCAGGTTCGATATCGCTTGCCGGATATGGCAAATTCTTAACATCATTGCTACTGTCAACGTACTTCCACCAGGGCTTTCTGAGGATACTTTTGCATGTGTTGATGGCGATCTGCGTAAGCCATGTCTTTTCGGAGCTTAAGCCCTGAAAGCTGCCAAAATGCAGGTAGGCCTTGAAAAAAGTATCCTGAACGGCATCCTCGGCCAAGGCCATGTCCCGTAGATAAACATAGCACATGCGAAGCAAGGCACGCCCATATAGCGACATCATACGCTCGACGTCGTAGGCTTCGGCTCTGTGTGGTGCCACCACAGAGGGCATCCCCTCACCTCCTTTACCCCTTAGACGCACTCCTTGGAAATATTCTTTCAAAGTTGGAATGAAATTCAAAACAAAACAGAGCCACCCAAATGGATGACTCTATATTGACACAGGAATGTATTTCCTTCAAGACTGGTTATTCAAATCATGCATTGGTCGAAGCCATATTCATGAAATGATTCAAACATGGGATAAATGTATATATCTGAATAAGGAGGTGCCTGAGATGAAAAGCAAAGTAATACTATACATTGCCATGAGCCTGGATGGCTATATTGCCAAATATGACGGCGGCATCGATTGGTTGTCCATGGTGGATACGCCGGGAGAAGATTATGGATATTCAGACTTCATAAAAAGTGTCAGTACCATCATCATGGGACGAAAAACATATGAGAAGATATTGTCTCTCAGTGGCGATTACCTCCACAGGGATAAAACATGCTATGTTCTTACCAATAAAAGAACCGGAAGCGAAGAAAACGTAACCTTCTATTCCGGAAGCCTGGAGGAATTGATTTTTAAGGCGAAGCAAAAGGAAAATGGACACATTTTTATCGATGGCGGCGCAAGCGCAGTTCATGCCCTTTTATCCCAGCATTTGATAGAAGAGTGCGTCATATCCATCATTCCGGTGATTCTTGGCGGCGGCATCAAGCTGTTTCAGGATGGGCTGCCGGAAACAAAACTCAAGCTGATCTCCACGGAAACATTTCCCTCCGGGCTTGTACAGCTTTGGTATCAATGCGTTTAGCGTACGCCCTGCAAGGTTCAGCGATAACAAAGCAAGGCCACCCGAGCGGATGGCCTTGTTTGGGCAGAGGTGACCTCTGCTAGATAGGGTTCCTTATTTATCTTATTTCTTCTCCGCGTCCCGCTGCCTAAGCTCCGTGCGGCGGATCTTGCCGCTGATGGTCTTGGGCAGGGAATCCACAAACTCTATGATGCGCGGATACTTATAGGGGGCTGTAATCTTCTTCACATGTTCCTGAAGCTCATGCTTCAGTTCGTCGGACGGGGTAAAGCCCGGCTTCAGCACCACGGTAGCCTTGACCACCTGGCCGCGAAGCTCGTCGGGTGCGGCGGTGATGGCCGTTTCCAGCACGGCGGGATGCTCCAGAAGAGCGCTTTCCACCTCAAAAGGCCCGATGCGGTAGCCGGAGGATTTGATCACATCGTCCGCCCGGCCTACATACCAATAGTAGCCCCACTCATCCCGCCAGGCTGTGTCCCCTGTGTGGTAAATTTCATTGTCCCATACGGATTTGGTGAGCTTTTCATCCTGATAATAGCCGTGGAACATACCGATGGGCTTGCCATGATGGGTGCGGACCACGATCTCGCCGCTGACGCCAGGCGGGCAGGAATTGCCCTCCTCATCGATCAAGTCCACGTCAAACAACGGGGATGGCTTGCCCATGGAACCGGGGCATACCTTCATCCAGGGGAAGGTGGCCAAGGTTACCACAAGTTCCGTCTGGCCAAAAGCTTCCCGAAGCTCCACGCCGGTACGCTTCACAAACTCCGCAGCCATGTCGGGGTTTAAGGGCTCCCCTGCCACGGAACAGTGGCGAAGGGTGCTTAAATCATAGTTCTTGAAATCTTCCTGCAGCATGTAGCGGTACATGGTGGGCGGCGCACAGAAGGAGGTGATGCCATGGTCCTGTATGAGCTGCAAAAGCTCTTTGGCCACAAACTTATCCAAATCATAGGCAAATACAGCACAGCCACCCAGCCACTGGCCGTACAGCTTGCCCCATACGGACTTGGCCCAGCCGGTCTCAGAAACGGTCAGGTGAAGCCCGCCCGGCTGAACCTGCTGCCAATAGACTGCGGTAACGATATGGCCCAATGGATAATAATGGTCGTGGAGCACCATCTTGGGCATGCCGGTGGTTCCGCTGGTGAAGTATAGAAGCAGGGGATCCTCGTTATGGGCGTAAGCATCCCCTTGGGGCTTTGCAAAAACCGGGGACGCTTTTTCCATGCCCTCGTTGTAAGACAGCCACCCCTCACGGCCTTCCCGTACGGCTACTAGATTCCTAAGCGTCGGGCAGTGGGGTTTTGCCGCCTCCACCGCGTCCATGATGGTGCTGTGGTGTCCTGTGCAGACAATGGTCATAACCTTGGCTGCATTGCAGCGGTACACCACATCCTTCTCGGTTAAAAGGTGGGTGGCAGGCACGCCCACGGCGCCCAGCTTGTGCAGAGCCATGAGGACGGGCCAGAACTCATGGTGGCGCTTCAAAATAAGCATCACCTTGTCGCCCTTTTACACGCCCAGGGAGGCAAAATAATTGGCCGCCTTGTCGCTTAACAGCTTCATGTCCGCAAAGGTAAAGCGGCGGACTTCCCCTTCCGGGCTGACCCATAGCAGCGCCAGGCCATCGGGGTCAGATGCTGCCATTTCATCCACCACATCAAAAGCGAAATTGAAGGAGTCGGGGTGCTGAAGCCTAAAATTTTTATTGAAATCCTCATAGGAAAGAAAATCTCCCTGAACGGTTACATATTTTTTATACAGCGGCTGCATACGCTACCTCCTTTACTTTTGCGCTTCGGGCCCTTTAATGACCACCGCGATAAACCTGCAATCCCCTTCCACGGCATACATGGCATGGGGCAGCGAGCTGTCATAGTAGATGGAATCACCGGGCGCCAAAACCAGCTCGTTGCCGCCAAGCACAAGGCGCAGCATGCCTTCCAGCACATAATCAAACTCTTGGCCCTCGTGGCTGTGGGCCTGCTTCCTGGCATCGGGCTCATCCTTTTCCACGGTTACCACAAAGGGTTCCGCCAGCTTATGGGCAAAGTTGTAGGCCAGGTGCTGGTAGTGGTATTGCTTCCGCCTGTCAAATAAAAGGCCCTTGCCGCTTCTGGTCAGTACATACCCTTTTAGCTTGGGGCTTTCCCCAGTCAAAAGGTCGGAGATGTCCACCTGCAGCACTTCCGCAATATTGAACAGGTGGGAAAAGGAAAAGTCCCTTGTCCCGGATTCGTAGGCCTCGTATTCCTCCAGAGGGATGTTGGCCTTTTGTGCCACCTGCTTAGTTGTGAGGGAATTGATTTCCCTCAAGTCCCTAATTCGCATGGCTATCAGCTCAATCTGATTCATGGTAACGCCTCCTTTTTAAATGTGTGGTACAAAAAACCCCACACCTTGCGGTGCGGGGCTTGTATGCCGAATAACTCCACTTTGGGGAAACGGTACATTCCTCCCCTATGCTTCGGCTCCAACAAGCCCTAGCCTATCACGCGGCGCCGTCCGGACCTAATTGAGGGAAGCCCCTGTTCAGCCCGGCTGCTCGGGAGTGATGCGCGTGACCCGCTGCTGCCGGCTTGCACCAACCGCCGGCTCTCTTAAAGCAGGAATGGGAAACGCTTGTCTCCGTTCTGGCATTTATTGTGGATATTTAGTTGAAGGTATGATACCATGGTAAAAAAGAACATGTCAAGCAAATACGCTATGTTTTTCTTCCGTTTTTTCTTTTATGATTCTTTGGGGCATGAAAAACGGAGTATGTACCGTTCATCCTATGGACGACACAGAAATGGAGGGATACCGTGCAGACAGACGAATTGATGGTGGCCCGTGCCAAACGCGGCGATGCGGCCGCCTTTGAGGCGCTGGTGGCGCCCTTTGAGCGCAGGATCTACCTGACCTGCCTAAAGCTCATGGGCAATGAGCAGGACGCCGGCGACTGCGCCCAGGAGGCGCTTTTGCGCGCCTACCGGGCCATGAGCAGCTACCGCAGCGAAGCCAAGCTGGAAACATGGCTGTACCGCATCGCCTACAATATATGTTTGGACGCTTTAAGAAGGCGCAAGCGGATTCAGGCAGAATCCCTGGAGGCGCTTTCGGAAAACGGCTTTACACCCGAGGACAAGGGCCAGACCCCTTACAGCGCCCTGGAGCAGAAGGAGCGCATGGAGGCTTTGAAGAAGGGGCTGGACAAACTGCCAGAAGAAATGCGCACCGTACTGCTTTTATCCCAGGTGGAAGATATGGGCTATGATGAGATCGCTGAGATTACCAACACGCCTGTGGGTACGGTCAAGAGCCGCATCAACCGTGCCCGTTTGAAATTAAAAGAAATTCTTATGGAACACGCGGAACTTTTCTCCAGCGTGACCGTCCAAAGAAATGAAAGGAGGGCCAACAATTGAATTGCGAACGCTTTGAAGCCCTTCTGACGGATTATCTGGAGGGCACGCTCACACAGGAAGAC
>JAEZJP010000115.1 GCA_023415715.1 Bacillota bacterium | reverse complement strand
CGCGCTGTAAAGCTCGTTGAAAGGGCGCGCAGGCAGAACGCGCGCAGGAAGCTACGTTCTGCAAGACCACATATCAAAAAGGAGGAAACATCATGAAGAAACTGTTAGCCCTGGTACTTTCTCTGGTGCTGGTCGCCGGCCTGTTCATCGGCACCGCCGTCGCAGAGGAGAAAAAACTCGTGTACCTGATCACCATGGACCGCATGGACCAGCACTGGGTCTCGGTTGACAAAGGCGCCGCCGACATGGCCAAGGCTCTAGGCCTGGACTACAAGTGGGACGCTCCCGACAAGAAAGACAACGCCAAGCAGATCGAAGCCCTCAATAACGCGGTAGCCGACGGCGCCGACCTGGTTCTGCTGGCCGCCAACGATCCCACCGCCATCTCCATGACGGTAAAGACCATCAAGGAAGCCGGCGTGAAAGTCATCTATGTTGACTCCCCCGCCGACGAACCCGCCATTGCCACGCTGTCCACCGACAACTTCAACGCCGGCAAGCTGGCCGCCCAGACCATGATTTCCGAGTTTGACAAAGCCGGCGTTACCAGCGGCAAGATCGGCATCATCAGCGTGAACACCGCCACCAACTCCACCGTGCTCCGTGAAAAGGGCTTCCGCGATGTGATCACCGCCGACGGCCGCTTCACGCTGCTGGAGACCGAGTACAAAGACGGCGATGCCGCCGCTTCCCAGGAAGCCGCCACCAACTTCATCAACGGCAACGCCGACCTGGTTGGCCTCTTCGGCGCCAATGAAGGCTCCACCGTGGGCGTAGGCAATGCCATCAAGGCAGCCGGCTCCAAAGTCATCGGCATCGGCTTTGACAAGTCCGACGCCATCCTGGGCCTGCTCAAGGACGGCAGCCTGAAGGCCGCCATGGCCCAGAACCCCTACACCATGGGCTATCTGGGCATGGCCCAGGCTTATGCGGCCATCAACGGCCTGAGCACCGGCCCCTCCGTCATCGACACCGGCGTCAGCGTGCTGCGCGGCGAGTGACACCAGCTTCTCTCCCTCCTATAAAAGCCCCCCGGCATTTGCCGGGGGGCTCAGGGCATCAACAAAGTGGCATGCGCCACTTTGTTGAGTTTTTCCCTCACTGCTACTTTCAAAACCTGCGGTTTTTGCGGTCGTTTATTCGGGTAAGGAAGGAATTTCTTCGAAATTCCAGCGAAAATCACCGCACATGTCGCTGATTTTCGATCTAACATTGGAGGGCTTCGGCCCTCCAATACCTCCCAGGGTTTTTTATAGTCTGAGCCCCCGGCATTTGCCAGGGGCTCAGTTTTATGTACTTGCCCATAGCCTCTGTATTTCCTATAGCCGGGTATCCCACTTGCCGCAAAACGGGTCAACCGGGCTTTTCCCACGAAAGACGGACCGGCCGGTGAGCTTATCCACTACGGCGTCCAGTACGGTGTCTGTAGAGGCGTATGCGTTGATAAACGTTTTGACCCTTGGTACATCCACTAGGTGGTATGGATTCTCCACGGAAACAAAGACTGTCGGTATCGTGGACATATACACGGGCACGTTGGCACCCATAGGCTGCGCCCACTCGATCCTGACGATCGTCTGGTTGCTTTTGGTGGACATATTCGCAAGATAAACGATCAGGTCATATTTTTGCTGCATTGTACTGAAAGGGGTCATGCTCCCTTCCATGCCTTTGGCGGGGTCAAATACATCGATGTCAAAGCCCTCTTTATCCAGCCGTTCCTTGAACATCCTGGCCACGTCTTTGCGGACAGAATAGGCAAAACCCTGCTCACTTTCAATGGCGTAAAACAATACCTTTTTGTATTTCTCCGGAGTGAGCGGCAGCACACCCTTTTCTTCTTTGACAAGTGTGACTGCCTGATCGGCGCATTCCTGTGCCCACAGCCTGTGAAGGGCCATTTCCCCGCTTTTGAGCGCCTGCTCATGCGCAGGCAAAAGCGAGCCGTCCGCCTGCTTCTGATGAAGCTTCAGCGCCGCTTTCAGGCCCAGGATCTTTTGGAGCGCATCGTGAAGGCGTTCCGGGGTGATGACGCCGTCCTCAAAGCCTTTTTTCATATAGGCAAGGTCTTCTTCCAAATTCCTGGTGAAAAGAAACATGTCGCAGCCAGCGGCGATGGTCATGGGCACGGCCTTCTCCCGCGGCATGGGGATAACCATGCCGGCCATCGTCGTCGCATCCGTGACAGTAAGGCCGTTGAAGCCAAGCTTTTCCTTCAGCAGCTTGGTTACAAGCTCATAGGAGAGGGAAGCCGGAAGAATATCGGCGTCTGAAAGCGCCGGGTCCAGCGCTTTGGACCAGGCCGGCTGCATGATATGGCCGATCATAACGGTCATGGCGCCGGCGTCGATGCATGCCCTGTAAATCATGCCGTACGTTTTGTCCCATTCCTCACAGCTAAGCGAATTGATGGACGTCACAAGATGCTGGTCCCGCTCATCCACGCCATCGCCTGGAAAGTGTTTGATGGACGCGGCAACACCGTGATGCTGCACCGCCTTTACATAATTCACGCCCATGCGTTTGACCCGCTCCGGATCGGAGCCGAAGGTCCGGGTATTGGTGATGGGGTTTCTAAAATTATAGTCGATGTCGATAATGGGTGCGAATGCCCAATTGCAGCCCAGTGATGCCCCCTCGCTTCCGCAAACCTCGCCCAGCCGGGTGGCCATCTCATCATTGTCGGTGGCGGCAATCTCCAGGGGCGAACCCAGGTAAGTGCCTTCCGTTGCGATGCCGCTTCCGCCTTTCTCCAGATTGGCGGAGATAAGCAGCGGAATTTTCGAATGCTCCTGCAGCGTACGGACCGTATCGATCACTTCGGCGGCCATCATCGGGCGGCACATGAGGCCGCCGGGCTTTACATCCCTGGCCAAATGAACAAGATAATCAGGTTCGCTGGAATAGGTGATCAGGCAGAACAATTGCGTGATCTTTTCGTCTTGTGTCATTCCGGCGATGGTACGGTTCACCCAGGCGATGTCCTCATCGGACAGGTAAAATGGCGCGGATTTCAGATCAGCCATTTGTCTTCCCTCCAAATTTCACATTGCCGCGGCGATCGCCTTGCACCGGCTGCAAGACCCCGCAAGCCTACCGCAAGGCACCCTGATCCATGCGCCGGATACGGATGGCCATATATTCCTTTCGCGGCAAGGCAACAGAGAATCTGCCGCTATATACGCCTGCATCCTCCACAGTCATCTCCCAGGTGTCTATAACCTCCACGCGATAGGTGTTTGCCGCGTCAAAGAAAAAGGTGCGGCGGCAGGGCCGGTTGAAACCATAATAGAAGAGATAATAACCTGTATCCCCCATGCATTCCGCCGTTGCGGCCACCTCATCCCAGGCTCCATTCGCCTGCCTGAGCCCCGCCCCAGGCGTTTGGCAAAGGATTTCATGCAGGAAGCGGATCCTCGCCGGGCTTTCCCCGTAGAGCCTGCCGCCGTGGCTCCACCACAGCACGCCATCCGCCTTGTCATACGTTTCACCATGGGTGGCATACCCGCCGCGCATGGCAGTTTCCCAAAAGCGGCGCACAAGCTCCTGCCCGCTGATATTCCCCCAGCCCTGGTCAATATCCCCCTCATAGGCGATCTCATCCAGCACCACCGGCTTTCCAAAGCGCGTGCGGAAATCGCCGGTATACTCGGCGCACTTGTACACATCCTGCCGCTGGATGCTGCAGTGCGTGATCCAAGGCCTTGTATAGTCATACATCGGCATGCAATTGTGAATGGAACGCGGATGATGGTACGGATCCAGCTCAACCACAATCCCGGCCAGGCGTTCCCAATCCTGTACCGTTTTTGAGCGCAAAAGGTCATATTCGTTGGCCAACGACCACCACACATTCCGGTAAGCCGAAAACCGCGCCAGCACATAGCGCAGGTACAATGCATCCTGTTGCGGCGTCATAAGCGAAAAGCCCCAGCGGTCATAAGGGTGAAACAGGATCAAGTCCGCCTCAATTCCTAGCTTTCCAAGCGCGGCAATGCTTTTTTCCACATGCTGAAAATGGAACGGATTGAAGCGGGTAAAATTCCAGTCGTTTCCCGGCTGGACAGACATCAGCTGATAAAAGTTTTCTGTCGCATCCCCCTTAAAATTGCAAGGTTTCCCCTCATATGGGTATGAGACCGGCTCGTGTAAATTATAAAGATAATGTTTTGGAAGCACGCAAAACCGGATCTTATTGAAATAGCCTTCGCCAAGTGTTTTGAGCGTCTCTAGCTGCAGTGCTTGCGCTTGCAGTTCCCAAACATAGCAGGTGGTGCCAAGCGGAAAATAAGGTGTGCCGTCCTCATATTCAAAATGATATCCGCGTACGCGCACAGGGCCATGGTTCCCCTGATTTTCCGGCACTGACGTAAAAGTGCCTTCGTACTTTTTTTCAGAAAAGCTCCCCTGAACAAGGAAAGTGTACTCCCCCTCAAATGAGGGCATAAAGCGCACCTTGTAAACGCTGTTCCCGTCATAAAAGCCCGGCACGGTCACCTGTTCCTTCCCGCATGTGAAGGTGCCGGAAACCGTATAGTCAACAAAGGGATTCCCCGCCGTCCTGCCATGAACCGCAACCTCAAAAACACCCCAGCGTTCCGTTTCCCTGGAGTAAAGAGGCCGCATGGTCAGCTCACCGCTTGTGCCGTTCATCATGAAAGAGCCTCCCCGCACGAATAAATTCAATCTAGCCACCGCATGCGGTTTAAGTATAAAAGGTTTCCCCATGCAAAAAAACAATATTGGCGCGGTGTTTTAACAAGATGATGCTGTTCATATCCAAACACTTAAGACATACACGGCAACAAGCCGCCCTGCCCTGTTTACAGGAACGTTGCAGGCGGCTTGCCGACCTGGCCCCAATGTTCAGTTGGATGAAAAACGCTTCCGCTTATCCGGCCGGTGAATCTTCACGGCTGCCATGTTCACAAGGGCAAAAGCTTGCCCGCATATTTCATCCGTTAAGCGCTTGCTTTAGGACATACTCCACCTTTTCTTTGGTGGCCACGCCTTCATGCAACTTCTCGCCGTCCACATAAAAGGTGGGCACAAGGTAGTAATCAAACTTGTTGGCGATGTCGGGCTGCTTGCGTTCGTCAATGACCTTCATGGGGATTTTTTTGTACTCCGGATGCTCCGCCATCAATTCATCCAGCCAGGCCTGCGCCTTTTTGCAATAGGGGCAGACGTCCATCATGAAATACGTGATTTCCTTCATGGCTACTCCTCCTTATTCGCTTATATCCAGCGTATCGGTAAGCTCGTTCAGCGCTTTATCGGCGGCCTCCCACTCGTCATACAGGGCGGCTATCCTATCCCGCGCTTTTTGATATTCTCTGGCAGCCTGGGCCGCCTTCTCGGGATCCTTAAACGTTTCCGGCAGCGCCAT
>JAEZJP010000027.1 GCA_023415715.1 Bacillota bacterium | reverse complement strand
AACCTCCTATTCGGAAAGCACTTCTCCGTCGGTGGAAAGCACTACGACCTGCCAGGGAATAAACTTGCCGCTTGCCTTAAGCGCTTCTTTTACCGCGTATTCCAGCCCACCGCAGCAGGGCACTTCCATGCGAACTACCTTCACGCTTTGGATATCGTTCCTTGTCAGTATGTCCGTCAGTTTTTGCGTGTAGTCAACGGAATCCAGTTTCGGGCAGCCGATGAGCGTCACATGGTTTTTCATGAAAGCCTGGTGGAAGTTGCCGTGGGCAAAGGCTGTGCAGTCTGCCGCGATGAGCAGCTTGGCATTTTGAAAATACGGTGCGTTCACCGGCACCAGCTTCAGTTGAATAGGCCACTGCCTCAGCTCGCTTTGTGGAACGGCCGCCGAAACGGTGGAGGCCTCCTGCGTTTCCTGCCTTAAAAAGGTATGCATCCTGCTTCCGGGGCAGCCGCCGCCGGATGCGTGGTGGCCGGCCAGGCTTTCCTGATGAGCTTTTACCGCTGTTTCGTTAAAGGCGGCAGCTTCCCGCTCCTCAAAGGTTATGGCCCCCGTGGGGCACACAGGCAGGCAATTGCCAAGCCCGTCGCAAAAATCATCCCGTATCAAACGTGCCTTGCCATGCACCATGGCGATGGCTCCTTCATGGCACGCTTTTGCGCAAAGGCCGCAGCCATTGCATTTTTCTTCATCTATACTGATCACTTGCCGAAGCATATTTATGTGCTCCCTTCTTGTTTTTGCATTATGATTGTAGTACACTTATTTCGTCCGATCTGTTGTTTTTGCAACAAAAGGAGATATATATGAAAAATATCGCCGAACTTTTGAAAATAATGCCTCTGTTTCAAAGTATAGGGAACAAGGAACTGGAATCACTGCTTGGCTGCCTTTCAGGCCGTGAACGGAAGTATGAAAAAAACGAAGTCATTTTCCGTGCAGGGGATCCCCCAAAGTATCTTGGCGTAGTTCTTGAAGGCAATGTACGCGTATTCCGGGAAGATTTGCTGGGCAACAGAACCATTCTTGGGGAATTCGGTCAGGGAGATTTGTTTGGCGAAACTTTTGCATTGGCCAAGACCGATGCGCTGCCTGTGACGGTGACGGCAACGCAAGCAAGCCGGGTGCTGCTTATTGAAGGGTGGCGGATTACTGGCACCTGCCCCCATTGCTGCGGGTTTCACACGCGGCTGATTGAAAACATGATGGCCATCCTGGCAAGAAAGAACCTGATGATGAGCGAGACGATGGAGGTACTGAGCAAGCGCTCCACCCGCGATAAGCTTCTTAACTACCTTTCCGGCCAATCCCAGCGTACCGGCAGCCTTACGTTTACCATTCCATTCAACCGGCAGGAGCTGGCTGACTACCTTTGCGTGGACAGGAGCGCCATGTCCAGCGAGCTTAGCAAACTGCAAAAGGAAGGCTTATTGTCCTGCGATCGCTCCAGCTTCACGCTTCATAATGAATTGGATCCATCATAAACGATCCTACGCATACTGGAACTGGCGCAATTGCAAGGCCGGCAGATGCCAATTGATGCAGGCTTTGATGAGGAAGGAAACCTTACCCGCGATCCTTCCACGGTGATCCGCACCAGGCGTATCCTGTCAACAGGCTATTGGAAGGGGGTTGGGCTTTCCTTCCTTCTGGATTTGTTTGCCGGCTGCATGTCGCTGGGCAATACAACGTTGGGCGTTGGAAAGCTTAATGGCGACGAGCATGGTTTGTCGCAAATGTTCATTGCCGTAAACTTTAGGGTCATCGCTCCCAAGGAAATGTCCGACCGGATCGCGCAGGAAGCGGTAGAATATCTGCTTGCCTCAAAGAAAGATGAAAAAACCCAGCGAATCGTATATCCAGGACAGAGAATGCAGGAGTCAAAGGCGCAGAATCTTGAGCAGGGGATCCCGGTGGATGAGCGAATTTGGACGGAAATCAAATCCTTTGGCTGAAATATATCGCCGGCAGACTTTTGTAAATCCTGCCGGTTTTTTTATGCTTGCGCAGTTCATTTAAATATGTTAAGATATGGATGTGATTTCCGCATGATATTGCGGCCCGAAAGGAGCTGTTGAGGAATGAAAAAGAGCATTGAGGTGGGCTTCCTGTAAAACAGCATAGCCGCGGCAAGGGTGGAGCATATTTCCGTACCGCCGCACAAGACCTTTCGTGAATACTGTATTTTGCAGGCACATCGAAGGATGTGTTTTTTGTTTGGCCGCGGATACAGCCTGGAAAGGTGTATCTGCGGCATTTTTATGCCCTTGGCGGCTTTTGCTTTAAGGAAGCGGTATGAAAAAATCAGAAAACAACAAATTTGAGGAGGAACCGGATGGAATTTCAAAAGGAATACAGAGAATTGTGCGGGGAAGGCCTGATCCCCGCCAGGGTGACTGCCGTTCACAAGGAACGGTATGAGGTGATCAGTGAAAAAGGCAATGCCTATGCGGTGCTCAAACGCGGGGAGTATCAGGGCAAAGATACGTCAGAAGAGTTTCCGGCTGTGGGGGATTATGTATCATTGCGTTATGAAGAAATGGGCGACAGCCTGATCGTGAAAACGCTGCCCCGGTCGTCAAGATTTTCCCGCAGCAACTTTTCGGGGCACGCGGCAGGCTATGTAAAAACGGTGCTGGAGCAGACGGTGGCCGCCAATTTCGACTATGTGTTTTTGATGTCCTCCCTGAACCATGACTTCAATGTAAGCAGAATGGAGCGGTATCTTGCCATGTCGCATTACAGCGGCGCACAGCCGGTCATCATATTGAGCAAGGCGGATGTGGCGGTGGATGCAGCCGGTAAACTGGCACGGGCACGAGCCATTGCCGGGAAAACGCCCATTCATATGATCAGCGCCCATACGGGCGAGGGATTAACAGAGCTTGCCGCATATTTTGCACCGGGCAAGACGATTGTTTTCCTGGGCTCCTCAGGCGTAGGCAAATCCAGCCTGGTGAATGCGCTGACAGGGGATATGATCATGGCAGTCAACGATATCCGGGAAGATGATTCCAAAGGCCGCCACACCACCACCCACCGGCAGATGATCTTTTTGCCCGGAGGAGCGGTCGTCATTGATACGCCCGGCCTTCGGGAACTGGGCGTTGTGTGGGAGGCAGAGGAGGGGATTTCGGAAACCTTTGCAGATGTGGAGGACTTTTTGGGTCGCTGCCGCTTTTCCGACTGCACCCACCAAAACGAACCGGGCTGTGCCGTTCGGGAAGCGGTGGAGCAGGGGATTTTGTCAAAGGAACGGATGGAACGCTATCTGCGGCTGGTAAGGGAAACACACTTCAATGCCGCAAAGGCCAAACCGGCCAAAGGCGTGGCAGGCAAAAAGCCGCGGAACAAGACATGGATAGCAGAGGAATAGCCGTTCAACCATGTCTTCCAGTAACCGGGCAATCAAAACGGGCAGGTTTCCCCAAAAGGAACCTGCCCGTTTTTGACACCGCATTTTGCTTATACCTTCGAATAATTGTCCTTCAGGAACGTGATCCATTCCTGATGAATCATTTCCTTTGTTGCGCCAAATGCTGTATGATAATCTCCTGTTTTGAGCAGCGACAGAACTTGATCCCAGCCATAGGTTGTATCCAGGTACTCCATATAGGTGTGGGCGAAATCATAACCGCCTATATTGGAGAATTCTACCGGGTTCTTTGTTTCAAGCTGCATAAGTGTCGGGACGGGGGAGTTGTCGTACAAATCATCCGGTGGGTTCCCGTTGGAAAGGTACAACGCTGCCCCTTCGGTGAGCTACAGGGACATTTTCGGATTCAGTATGGAGCCCAGGGCATGTACCATTTCATGGGGAGCGGCATACTTGCGGCGGTCATACTCCTTTTGCATGACCGCCTCACCAGGAGAAGCCAGAATCACGGTATTTCCCCTGTTATCGCCGATATACCAGTTGAGGTTTAACAGAAGTGCGATAAGGCCGTACTTTTTTGTTTGGAATGTGCTCTGCTTATCGTAGATGTACAGCTTCAGATCCTGTTTATTGGAAAAGCCAAGCTTTTGCGTCAGCCTTCCTGCCTCCTCTTCCGCCAATGCAAACACGTCCCGGGCGGCATCTTCCTTTGTTTCGTAGTATACTGTGATCCAATCTCCGGAAATGGCGTGCATGCTTCCGTTATCCAGCCAAAGTGTTGGCATAAACGACGCGCCGAACAAAAGCACGATGGCTGCAAAAACAATGCCGGCAATGAGCAGCGGTTTCTTAAGATTCCTTTTCAAATGAATGACCTCCCAAATTTATGTCACAAAGGGGTCTTGCATCCGGCCGCGGGAAAAGTATAACATATGCAATGTATTTGGAAAAGAATAGGCAAACATCCTTGCAAAAAAATTGTCAGATTCTAGCGGAGAGTGATTGAAATGCACCATGTGTTAGCGTACAATAGTTGAGTACCCGAAATTAACCAGAGGAGGAAATTTACATGAAGAAGTTCCTGGCTTTGCTGCTGGCTGTCATGATGATCGCCGGCTGCGCGTCCGCGATGGCCGAGGCCGTCAAATTGGACAAGCTTACCCTCGAGTTCGTGCCCTCCAAGGATGCAGATGTGATCATCACCGGCACCAAGAACCTGCCTGATCTGTTAAAGGCCGCTCTGCTGGAGCAGGGCTATGATGTGGGCGAAATCGACATCACCGTCGGCACCTCCTACGAAGCCACCGGCGAAGCTATGGCTGCAGGCGCTATCGACATCGGCTGGCTGCCCGGCGGCACCTATGCGCTGTACAGCGATGAAGTCGACGTCATTCTGACCGCGACCCGCGCAGGGCTGAGCAACGACAGCACGGATCCGAAAACCTGGAACGGCGAGGCCAACAAAACACTGCCCACCGAAGAGCAGGTAACCTTCTACCGTTCATTGATTTATGCTACGCCTTCCGCTTACGGCAAGGAACTTGCTGCCAAGGTCAACGCCGGCGAAGCCCTCACCTGGGATGACCTGAACAAGGCCAACTGGGCTGTGCTGAAGACCTCCTCTTCCGCCGGTTACATCTATCCCACCATGTGGCTGATGGGCAACTACGAAGGCAAGAAGATCACCGACCTGACCAATGTTGTTACCCTCAGCGGTTATGGCGAGAGCGTAGCCCAGGCTGCCGCCGAGTCTGTTGACATCATTGTGGCTTATGCCGATATCCGTCGTGACTATGAAGCCGCCTGGATACTGCCCACCGATCAGAAGACAGATAAAGACATTACCGGCCTGGGCCGCACCGATGCCATCTGGAACGAGTTGAACGTCATCGGCGTGACCGATGGCATCTACAACGACACCGTGTCCATCACCAAGGCGAATCCCGCGGTTTACAACCCCGAATTTATCGCCGCGATGCAGAAAGCCCTTATCAATGTCATCGGCACTGAAGAAGGCAAGGCGATCTTCTCCGTCTACAGCCACACTGGCTACGCCGTTGCGACCGACAAAGATTACGACGGTGCCCGTCAGGCACTGACTGCTGTACAATAATCCTCTGTTCATTGCAGAGGCGGTACGGTGTATACCGTATCGCCTCTCTTTTTTGACAGCATTCGATGGCGCTATTGTCATTCAACATATGAAATGTTATAGTAGAAAACGGAATCTATACAAAGTGAAGAGGCGTGCCTATGATCGAGTTCGTCCATGCCGGAAAAACCTATCCCAACGGTGTTAAGGGGCTGAAGGATGTCAACCTCAAAATTGATCAAGGTGAGTTCGTGGCGATCATCGGTCTTTCTGGCGCGGGCAAATCGACGCTCATCCGCACGATCAACAGGATGATCGATGCGACTGCCGGGCATGTAATTGTCGACGGTGTGGATGTAATGACCCTTCACGGAAAGAGCCTACGCAAGTTTCGCCGGCGTATCGGCATGATCTTTCAATCCTTCAATCTGGTGACCCGCTCCACAGTCATCAAGAATGTTCTTGCTTCCATGGTGCCAGACATGAATTTTTTCAGCGTTCTGCTGGGTATCTTCACCAAAAAGCAGGAGACGGCCGCGCTGCAGGCGCTTGACAAGGTGGGAATATTGGACAAAGCCTATACCCGTTGCGACCAGCTTTCCGGCGGTCAGCAGCAGCGTGTGGCGCTGGCGCGGACGCTGAACCAGAACCCGTCCATCATCCTGGCGGACGAGCCTGTTGCAGCCCTGGATCCCGTAACGGCCAACCAGGTGATGAGCGATTTCAAGCGCATTAACAAAGACATGAAAATCACCATCCTCATCAATATCCATCATGTGGACCTGGCGCTTGATTACGCTGACCGGGTAATAGGTATCCGCGCCGGCGAGATTGTGTACGACGGCCCCGTAAAGGATGTAACGCAGGATGTGCTTGATATCATTTATAACGGCGCACCGGTACCCAAGGCGGCAGACGAACAGAATGCCGTGGAAGCGGCTCTGATAGCGCAGACAAAAGCAATGGCAGATGCAAAGCAGGGGGCGGCAATAAAGGAGGCGCAACTTTGATGGCAAATGCGAAGCCGCTTAATGCGGTCAAACCGCCTTTGTTTGACCGCATTTTTAAACCGGAAGTCATCAGGGTTGGCAACCATGCCGTGATGAAGCCCCGTTCCCGCGCTCCTTTGATCTGGCTTTTGCTACTTGGTGTGGTATGGGGTTCGGTTGAACTCACCGGTTTTGATCTGTCAATCATTATTAAACGCGGTTATCAGTTTACCGTTATATTGCAGAAGATTTTTAATCCGGACTGGAGCTACTTTAACAAAGTAATACCGCCGCTGCTTGACACCATCAAAATGTCCGTGATGGGTTCAGTGATCGGCTCTACGCTTGCGTTGCCTTTTGCGGTACTTGCATCTACCAATATCAATCGTGACCATGTTGTTGTGGTCATCATGCGTGTATTGCTCAGTGTCGTGCGTACGCTGCCCACGCTGGTGATCGCCTCTATCTGTGCACTGATATTCAGTTTGGGTACTTTTGCAGGTACGGTAGCCATTACGATTTTTACATTCGGCATTGTCGCTAAAATGCTGTATGAGAGCATCGAGACTATCGACATGGGCGCTTTCGAAGCCATGGAGGCGCTGGGCGCTACAAAGTTTCAGGCATTTTGGAGCGCATGCTTTCCGCAAATTTTGCCCACCTATTTGTCGCATTGCCTTTATTCTTTTGAAATCAACGTCCGCGCCGCTTCCATTTTGGGTTATGTAGGCGCAGGGGGCTTAGGGATTCTCATCAATGAACGCATCGGATGGCGCGATTATGAAGGGTTAGGCACATTGTTGATTGCTCTTTTTGCAGTCGTTCTGATCATTGAGAATACAAGCCAGTTTCTGCGCAGAAAGCTCAGCTAGGAGGCCGGTAATATGCAGATGATTAAAAACCCTATAGAGGAAATGTATGAGCGCCGGCCAAAAAGATGGTGGCTGTATACCTTGATATTGCTGATCGTCATGGTCATCCTTGGCTGGTCTGGCAACGCAATTAAGTTCAAGGGGATTACGGCCAAGGGGAGCGAGGTCGCAAAAGGCATTTTCAACGGGATCATATTTCTGGATTGGCGTCTGCTGCTGAATGTAACCACTGACGGCGTTCCATACATGCTGTTCCAAACAATTGCGATAGCGGTATTGGGTACGCTGATTGGCGGTATCCTGGCGGTGCCTTTTAGTTTTCTGGCCAGCGAAAACATCGTTCCCAAATGGGTGGCATTCATCGTAAGGGCATTCATTCTGCTGATCCGGACGATTCCCACCCTCGTCTGGGCCCTGGTATGGATCAGGGTAACGGGGCCCGGCGCTTTTTGCGGCGTGGTGACACAAAGCATTTGCTCCATCGGCATGATCAGCAAGATGTATATCAATGCCATTGAGGATCTGGACACACGGATATTGGAAAGCCTGGACGCCGCCGGATGCACCACTTTCCAAAAAATCCGCTATGGCATTCTTCCGCAGTTGTACGCCAACTTTGTCTCCACGCTGATCTATCGTTTTGACATCAATATCAAGGATGCTACCACGCTGGGCATTGTCGGCGCGGGCGGCATCGGCGCGGCGCTCATACAGTGCATCAACAGCCGCCGCTGGAGCATGGTAGGCGCTTTCATATTAGGCATGGTTCTGCTGATGTTTGTCATCGAACTCCTCTCCACCAAGATCCGCAAAAAACTGGCGAGAGGCTGAATATGGCGCCAAAGCTTACAATTTATTATACCTCCGATATCCATGGTTTTGTTTTTCCCACAACGCATGCGGACGATAAGACACGCCCCATGGGGTTGCTGGGAATGATCCCCCAATTTCATAAGGATGGAAATACGCTGATCCTGGATTGCGGAGATACCATACAGGGCTCGCCGCTTACATACTATTGCCGCAAGATGAATAAAGAAAATCCCATGATTCCCGTGATGAACGCGGCGGGATACAATTATGTGACGCTGGGTAATCATGATTTCAACTATGGTTATGATGCTTTGGCGGAGTATCTGAACGGTTTGAACGCCCAATGCGTCTGTGCCAATATAAAGGACAAGACGGGGAATTTGCCCATCATGCCTTTTGTGCTGCACACCTTGGAAAACGGTTTGCGGGTGGGGCTTACGGGTGTTGTGACAAGCTGGGTGAACAGGTGGGAGAAGGAAGATACACTTGCCCATTTTGAGATCACAGACCCATATTCTGCGGCAGGCGAAGCGCTTTATAAACTTAAGGGGCAGGCTGATTTCACCATCTGCCTGTATCACGGCGGCCTGGAAAAGGATTTGGAAACGGGCCGGCTGCTTTCCGACACGGATGAAAATATTGGCTGCCGTATTTGCGAGGATCTGGATTTTGACCTGCTGCTCACAGGGCACCAGCACATCCCAATGGAAAATAAAACATATCGCGGTACGCATATCGCCCAGACACCCGCCAATGCCACCCACTTTTTGAAGGCGGAGGTTTTAGAGCATGGCAGCATCACATCCAGGCTGCTGCCCTCCGGCCCCAATACGATGCCGCCCATTGCCCAGGAATTGAAGCCATTGAAAAGGGATCTTGACGCTTGGCTGGATGCACCTATAGGCAGGCTGAACATTGCCCTTTGGCCTGGCGATAAGCTTGATATGGCATTGTATGGAGCACCTATTGCGAATTTCTTCAATCAGGTGCAGCTGGATGCTTCCGGCGCGGACATTTCCTGCACAAGTCTGCCCAATGATATGCGTGGTTTTGACTCTAGGGTCACGGTGCGGGATGTGGTAGCCACCTACATATATGCCAACACATTGGTGGTTATTGAGGTGACGGGGAAGGTGCTAAAGGTTGCGCTGGAACGCTGCGCATCTTATTTTGATATTTCCCCGCAGGGGGAAGTATCCATAGCAAACGACTTTCTGGAGCCTAAGGTCGCTCATTACAATTACGATTTTTTTGCGGGAATAGAATATACCTTCGATTTGAGGCAACCTTGCGGGCAGCGTGTAGTGAAAATCACCCGAAACGGAGCATTGGTGAAGGATGAACAAAAGTTCACCCTGTGCATGAACAATTACCGGGCCACGGGTTCAGGCGGCTACGATGTATATTTGCAGTGCCTGAGACTGCAGGAAATCAATACCGAGGTCAGCGAGCTGCTGCTTGATTATCTGTCAAAGTGCGAACTTGTGAATGTAAGCTCCACATCGCCTTTGACGGTGCTGGTACCTGAAACAATTGAAAAAAACGATTGATATTTTTTACAGAAGCCTGTTTTGTGCTATCAGTTAGACAAAAGCGGGGTATATAATACTTGCCGGTTGAAACCCGGCTTACAGATGGGGAGGAAGTACAGTGTACAGCGTACGGGAGATTGCACCGAAACTTTATTGGGTTGGTGGCAGCGACAGAAGGCTGGAGCGGTTTGAAAACATGTTTCCACTGACCAATGGTGTGGCCTACAACTCTTATCTCCTGATGGATGAGAAGACGGCACTTATCGACACGGTGGATTCCTCCATCAGCGCGCTGTACATGGAGAATGTTACCCATGTGCTGAACGGCCGCGACCTGGATTACCTTGTTGTCAACCATATGGAGCCGGACCATTGTGCCAACATTGAGGAAATGGCGCGGCGCTACCCCAAAATGCAGGTGGTTGGCAACAAAAAGACATTCCAGCTCTTTGAGCAGTTCTACAGCCTGGACCTTGCAGACAGGATGCTTACGGTTTCCGATGGCCAGGAGCTAACGCTGGGGGAAAGCACGTTGCGCTTTACCTTTGCGCCCATGGTACATTGGCCCGAGGTGATGTTTACTTATGAGGCTTCCCGGCACGTACTGTTTTCGGCGGATGCGTTCGGTTCGTTCGGGGCGCATGCCGGCAACCTGTTTGCCGACGAGCGGGATTTTGAAAACGCCTTCCTGGATGAATCAAGGCGCTATTATGCCAACATAGTGGGCAAGTACGGACCTCAGGTGCAGGCGGTGCTTAAAAAGTATGCAGGGGTTCAAATTGACATGATATGCCCTCTGCACGGACCCATCTGGCGCCGTGACCTGCAGGTAATCCTCAATAAGTACGATCTGTGGAGCCGTTATGAGCCGGAGAAAAAAGGCGTTGTCCTCTTCTATGCCTCCATGTACGGTAATACGGAAAACGCCGTCAGCGCTCTCTCCAACAAGCTGGCAAAGCTTGGTGTCCCCGACATGAGGATGTACGATGTGTCCAAGACCCATCCAAGCTACATCATTGCCGATGCCTTCAAGTACAGCCACATGGTGGCGGCCTCGCCCACCTACAACCTGCAGCTTTACCTGCCGATGGACATGCTGCTCCATGACATGGCTGCCCTGGGTCTTAAAAACCGGAAGGTGGCCTTGATTGGCAATCACAGTTGGTCCAGTGCAGCCTTGAAATCCATGCTGGAAATATTCTCAGGCATGAAGGACATGGAGATCATCGGCACACCCATGGACATACGTTCCACATTGAAACCCCAGCGGGAGGAGGAACTCGATCAGATGGCCGTCGCCATCGCCTCGTCCGTCTTGCAGGGGTGAAACAAAACCCAAACGCAAGGAGGAAACCATATATGTTTAAGCAGATTGAACTCAAATATGACTTTAGCGCCCTGGAGCCCCACATAGACGAAACCACCATGGTGACCCATTATTCAAAGCACCATGCCGCTTATACCAACAACCTCAACGCCGCGCTGGAAAAGGCGCCCGAGCTTGATGGAAAATCCATTGAGGACATATTGAGGAGCATAAGCTACGTGAAGGATCCTGCCGTACGCACCGCCATCCAGAACAACGGCGGCGGGTTCTACAACCATAACCTGTACTTTGGCATCTTGTCGCCCAAGGCGTCTTTAGCTCCGGAGGGCGAACTGGCGGCGGAGATCAATAAAACCTTCGGCAGCGTGGATGCGCTGAAAGAAAAGCTGACCGCGGCAGCCATGGGCCGCTTCGGTTCCGGCTGGGCTTGGCTGTCGTCAGATGCTTCCGGAAATTTGAAGGTTTCCTCCAGCCCCAACCAGGATAACCCCTTCATGGAGGAAGGCGGATTTACACCCATCCTGGCCATCGATGTTTGGGAGCATGCCTACTACCTCAAGTACAAGAACCTTCGGGCCGATTACTTGAAAGCCTTCTGGAACGTGCTTGACTGGAACGAAGTGGCCAAGCGCTACAAGGCTATCCGTTCCGCAAAATAAGAAATCTGCATAGCAATGCCCGCCGAAAGGCGGGTTTTGTTATACTGGATGTTATTGTATATAAGCCTCTTGGGGTAATGAATGAATTCCGCATGATTGGTCATATTACGAGAAATGTAATTTGAGGCATGAAATAGGGGCAGGGTATGCCGGGGGGATATATTTTGCACAGATATTTTGAGGGCTGGTACTTCAAACAGCAGTCGCTTCATGGAACTGTGGCCTTTATCCCTGCCATGCATACGGATGGCATGGGAAATCGTTCCGCTACCATACAAATCGTTACGGAGGACGCATCCTATTGCGCTTATGTGCCCTGGGAATCCTTTCATGCGGATAGGCGCAAGATGCGCGTCACAGCTGGAGAGAGCAAGTTTTGCGCTGAGGGCATCAAGCTTGACATCCGTGCCGATGGATTGATGGCGAAAGGAAGCATAGCGTTCGGCCCGCTCCTGCCTATCCGGTATGATATTATGGGCCCCTTCCGGTATGTTCCCTTCATGGAATGCATCCACAGTGTATTCAGTATGGCGCATCATGTGGATGGCCGTGTTACGATCAATGAAAAGGAGTATATCTTTGATAATGATCCTGGCTATATCGAGGGTGACCGGGGCAGGTCTTTTCCCAAACAGTATATGTGGACGCAGCATACCTGGCGGGAAGAATCATATTGTTCGCTGATGCTGTCCGTTGCCGACATTCCTTTCCTTGGAACGCACTTTACGGGTGTGATCGGCATTGTGTTTCGCAATGGCAAGGAATACCGGATCGCAACATACCTTGGGGCAAAGGCCGTGCTTATCGGGGACGGAGAAGTCATGGTCAGGCAAGGAGAATATGCACTTTGGGCAAAGCGCTTGGACGGCAGAAGCATGCAGCTTCATGCTCCTAAACTTGGCAGCATGACGCGCCTGATCCGTGAAGCACCTTCCTGCCGGGTGCATTATCGATTTTTGAGAGATAATGAAATCGTGCTTGACAAAATCGCCGGCCATGCCGGGTTTGAATTCGAATACAATACCTGAAATAAGCGTTACCATATGTGTTCCGGCTGTCGCATCACATGGTGTGCCGGCCGCTTTCTTTTATACAGGATGTTCCTGCCCTTATCCCAAGGCACCTGCCGTGGCATACGGAATAGAATGGAATAGTAGTCATGTCTTTTTAGCTTTATAACAAGGGCCGTGCCTGATATGCGGCAAGGAAGGATGTACTGAAATGCCGCTTTTGCATTATGCTTATGATGCGGTACACGCATTTCAAAACAACCCATATCTTTGCGATCCTTCATCGACTGTTATTTATGTCGGTATTGCGGGAAGCGGATTTTTCGATGACAAGCCGCAGTCCATGTATGGACAATGCATCGGATTGCTTCAGTTTCCCCCGCTGAAGCTGCCCGAGAATCAAATGATCGCATCCATCCGTTTGTGCATGATGGTTTATTCTACCTGCACCCATGTCATGCAGATAGGCGTTTTTCAAAATCTGGCGCCATTTGATGCAAAAAACGTAAATTACTTGACGAGGCCGGCAGTTGCTTTCCCTCCTATTTCCGCGTTCCAGGTCGGACCGGATAGCCAGTCAAGTTATGTGATCTGTGATTTAAAGATGCTTTTCAAGGACCGCTCAGGCTATTTGCCTGGCTTTGGCCTTACGCTGAAATCCATTGGCCAGCAAATGGGTATGGTTGCTTTTTCCGCTCAGGAGGAAGTGAACGCACCTTTTTTGAAAATAACGTTGAGCCCCCGTGAGGAGATGAAACACCCCTGTAGTCCGTATGAAGGCTTTATGGAGAATGTATTCAGAGATTGCGTATTTGATCTGTGTGGTCAGGAACAGGAAATATATACTCCAGTCCTCTATACGGCAGGTGTCAAGCTCATTACCTTTTTTGTTAGGAATGAAGGAGAGCATTCCCTTGATTTTCGTTTGCAATTAAGCCCCGATGGCAGGGATTTTCTGAATGATCAACAGAGCTTCAGCCTAAATGCAGGAGAAATGAAGGCAGCCACGCCCTATCTCTTTAGCAAATTTATGCGTGTCCGCCTTTATCCCACGCAAAGCGGGCAGGGTATCGCCGCCCGTGTCTGGTGCCAGGCACAGACGAACAATTACATGGTGAAGGGTAGTATGCATGCTATGTCAAGTCCACCGGAAAGTACCCTTGCCATGCCAATCTCCGGCGCCTTTTCCCGTTAAGTGCCGGGCAGAAAGGAGAAAACCATGAACAATCTTGTTTTCAACACGACTGCCAGCGAACTGAAAACCGCAATCTATGCGCAATCAGGAAGCAATTTGCAGCTATTACAGCTTGACGGTTCAAATAATTTGATGGTGGCCGGTACCGTAACGGTATCACAGATCACTGATCCCGTGACCATCGGCAATGCAACGCTGACTGTGGCCGGTGATGTGACCATCAGCAACGCAACGCTGACAGTGGCCGGCGATGTGACCATCAGCAACGCAACGCTGACAGTGGCCGGAGATGTGACCATCAGCAATGCAACGCTGACGGTGGCCGGTACCGTCACAATCGGGGCGAGTACCTTTACCGCAGATTCCGTGACCAGCACATCCGTCACAGGCACCGGTGTCATCTTTCCGGACAAGGACATTTCCACACTGAAAGTGGCGTCCATCTTCATCTACAACGAAGGTGCCACGCCTGTTACCATTTCTTTGCAGATCAGCCCCACGACGACTGCCGCCCAGTATATCAACGATTCTTCCTATACCAATCAGGTGATACTTGCCAGCAGCAGCCTGTATATGGATGTAGCTAAATTCGCTCACTATATCCGCCTGCAGTATAATCTGGGCGCCTTGACTGCTACGTTCAGCGCTTATTTCAACGCACAGGCATAATTGGTTTTTATGAACTGAGTCATGGTCAGGCGGCCGGCCGGCCGCCTGCTCTTTGAAGAAAGGAAAATGAAAATGTCAGCGGCCAGACCGGGTATCAGTTTATGCATGATCGTAAGGGATGAGCAGGAGTTTCTGGAAGACTGCCTTTTGAGCGTCAAGGATGTGGCAGATCAGATATTGGTGGCGGATACCGGCTCCACGGATGAAACGGTTTCAATCGCAAGGCGATGCAGTGCGAAGGTATACGATTATCCATGGGATTTTAGCTTCAGCAACGCCCGTAATTTCATCATGGAGAAGGCCGACTGTGATTGGATCCTTTTGCTGGATGCGGACGAGCGGCTCTTCCCGGAAGACGCTGCCAAACTCCTGGAGTTTGTAAACACCACAAACGGAGATGGAGCGCATTTTAAAGTATACAACCATGTGGGGACATACGGTGAAGGATTGTATTCGCTTCACAATGCGCTGCGTCTTGTGCGAAAC
>JAEZJP010000009.1 GCA_023415715.1 Bacillota bacterium | reverse complement strand
CTCTTGTTGTAGTTGTTTCATTGCAGTTACATTTTACAACAAAAATCACGCCCCTGCTTTGCTGGGACGTGATTTTTTTCCCTCGCTGCCCTACACTTCTTTTGAGACAGCCCCTTCATTAGTTCTTGAGTGAATATTAATAGAAGAGAATTATGGCTTAATCCGCTATCTCTTACTCTATCTCTTCGCCCTTGGCCAGCTTGTCCAGCATGTCCAGCCTTACTTGATGCCTCACTTCATACTTGGAATCCAGCCATTCATCCACCAGCATTTTGGCCACCTCGCTGCCCACGACCCTTGCGCCAAAGGCCAGCATGTTGCAGTTGTTGTGTTCTTTGGCCATCCTGGCGGAATACGGGTCGGAGCAGATGGCGCAGCGGATACCGGGAACACGGTTGGCTGCAAGACCGATACCGATGCCCGTGCCGCATATCACAATGCCGCAATCCACTTTTCCGGCCGCCACGGCCCTGGCCACCCGGGAGCCGAAAATGGGATAGTTGGTTGATTCACTTGTCCCTGTGCCAAAATCCGTTACAGTGTGCCCTTTGCTCTCCAGATAAGCTTTGATAAGCAATTTCATATCCACAGCCACATGGTCGTTGCCGATGCCGATATGCATAAAATTTCCTCCTCACATTTCAGGCGAAAATCAATTGTGCCCCTAGTAGTATAAGGCAGCCGGGAAGCGGTGTCAATGAAAGCGCAAGGGCATGGCTTGTTGCATTCCCGAGCATCCTGAAGTATACTGAGATGAAAAGCACCGGGCCATACGACCCGTTTTGAAGAAAATTCAACGCTGCATGCGGGAGGGAACATCATGCGTTTGACCATGATCAGCATCGGTTCAACTGGTGATGTGAGGCCCTATGTGATCCTGGGTCAGGAGCTAGTTCGGCGCGGCCATGAAGTTAGGATCGCTTCCTTCAGCCCCTTTGAGAGTATGGTCAAGGACGCAGGGCTTGATTTTTATCCTCTGGCAGGCGATGTGGTAAAATTTATGGCCAGCATTATGAAGCCCGGCACAAACGGCATCACATACCTGCAGAAAGTGCAAAACGCCATACGGGATGTGGCCGGCCCGCTGCTAAACAATATGCAGGCGGCCTGTAAGGGCGCAGAGGCCATCATCACCACCTTTTTCGGATCCAGTATGTACTCCATTGCCGAAAAAAATCACGTGCCCTGCATCCAGACGCAATATTATCCCATGGATTACAATGACGTGGTACCCATCTCTTCTGCTCCGGGGCTGAAAGCAGGCAAGGCCTGGAACAAAATGACCTATAAGGTTGGTTATCTTTTAATCAACTCCCTGGAGCATAGATATTTGACCGGCTGGCGCAAAGAACAGGGCATGCGGGTTCGCAAGATTCGCCCCAGGCCTGACTACACGGTGAACGGCCATCAAATCCCGGTGCTGTACGCAGTGAGCCCGCTGATGATGCCGCGCCCTCTTTCCTGGAACGAGCATATCCACATGACGGGTTTCTGGATGGATCCGAAAACCCCGGAATACACGCCGGACCGGTCGCTTTCCGATTTTCTTGCCGCCGGGGAAAAGCCGGTGTACATCGGGTTTGGCTCCATGGTTTCGGGGGATATGGGCAAAACGCTCTCCATTGTACTGGAGGCGGTGGAGCAGGCGGGAGTACGTGTTATTCTTCAAAAAGGCTGGGGCGGCGCAGAGATAACGGCTCCTTCCAGCCGCGTCTATGTAGCGGACTTCATCCCCCACGAATGGCTGTTTGAGCAGGTGGCGGCAGTAACGCACCACGGCGGTGCAGGCACCACGGCGGCAGGCCTGAAAGCAGGCAAACCTACCCTGGTGATACCCTTCGGGGGCGACCAGCCCTTCTGGGGCATGCGGGTGCGTGCGCTTGGACTGGGACCCAAGCCCATACGCCGGGAGTTCCTGACGGTGGAACGACTGACAAAAGCCCTTATTGACCTGACGCAAACCAAGTCCTACTGCGTTGCCGCCAGGGAATTGGGCATGCGCCTGAGGGAAGAGAACGGCACAAAAATCGCAGCCGATATTATAGAGGAAGAAATCCAACGCTGGTTGAGCGAAGACAAGAATAAATTGACATAAGCATTGTGCTATGGTAATATTTTCATATCGGTAAATGGGTTCGTTTAAAGGGATGCCTTGACAAAACAAGGCTCCCGGTTTATGATGCGTTTCAATGGAATACAAACGTTTGCATATTGAAAAGGAGAAGGACGCATGAGCTTTATTGTGCATCCCTGGCATGTGGTGGCAAAAGTGGGACCCGGAAAAAATGCGGCTGGGGGAAAGCCTATGTTCCCTTGGCAACGGATATATGGGGCTTCGGGGAAACTTTGAGGAGCAGTATTCCGGCGACACCCACCGGGGCACATATCTGGGCGGCGTCTGGTTCCCCGACAAAACCAGGGTGGGCTGGTGGAAAAACGGCTATCCCCAATATTTCGGCAAGGTCATCAACGCGGTAAACCTCATCGGCATTGACGTGGCGGTGGATGGCGAGCCGCTTGATCTTAACCGCTATCCCGTAGTGAAATTCCTGCGGGAAGTGGATATGCAGCGGGGCATCCTCCACCGTGTGGCTCTGGTGGAAATGGAGAAAGGAACCGTACGCATTGAAAGCCAGCGGTTTGTGTCCGTGGCAAAAAAGGAACTGCTGGCCATCCGCTATACAGTCACGCCTTCCTTTCCGGCCCATATTGCTTTAAAGCCCTACCTGGACGGAAATGTCAAGAACCTGGATGCCAACTATGACGAGAACTTCTGGGACATGCTGGAGGAAAAGCAGCAGGGCATGGTACTGGGGCTGCTCACCAAAACAAAGGAAAATCCATTTGGCGCGCCCAGGTTTACCGTGGCCGCCGCTATTGGCATTCACGCCCCCCAACTTACGCCGGCAATGCATGAAACGAAAAAAGGCCGCTGCCAGGCGGTATACGGTGCAAAGGCTGCTGCCGGGGAGGCTGTATCGCTGGATAAATTCTCCCTGGTGGTTACAAGCCGTGATCATGAGGAAGAAAAACTGCTGCCCCTGGCCCTTTCCCTCGCGGAAAAAGCCGTTCAGGAGGGATATGATGCGGCTCTTTCCAAACATGAAGCCGGCTGGAATCGCCGCTGGGAGATGGCGGATGTGCACATTGTGGGCGACGACGCGGCCCAGCAAGGCATCCGCTTCAACCTGTTCCATTTGCTGTCCACCTTTTCCGGGGAGGATGAGCGTCTGAACATCGGCCCCAAGGGCTTTACTGGTGAAAAGTACGGCGGAGCCACCTACTGGGATACGGAAGCTTACTGTTTTCCGGTGTATATGGCGGTGGCCGGGGACAAGGTGGCGCGTCAGCTGCTGCTCTACAGGCACAAGCAGCTTCCCGGCGCTTACTTCAATGCCAGACAGCAGGGGCTTTGTGGCGCGCTTTACCCCATGGTCACCTTCACCGGTATCGAGTGCCACAACGAGTGGGAAATCACCTTTGAAGAGATCCACCGCAACGGGGCTATCGCCCATGCCATCTTCGACTATGTCACCTTCACCGGGGATACGGAATATCTGAAGAACGAAGGTTTGGACGTTCTTAGCGGCATCGGCAAGTTCTGGCTGAGCCGCGTGCATTATTCCACGCGGGCAGGCAAGTATATGATCCATGGTGTCACCGGCCCCAACGAGTACGAAAACAACGTGAACAACAACTGGTACACCAACCGCATCGCCGCCTGGTGCCTTGATTATTTGCTGGAGGCCGCCCAGATGGCCACGCCGGCCCGCGTGAAGGAAGCCGGCCTTACGGAGGAAGAACGCAAAAGCATGAGGGAAGTCTCCAAGAACATGTACTATCCCGAGGATGCAACCTTAGGCATCTTCGTGCAGCACGATACCTTCCTGGACAAGGACATACGCCCCGCGGCTGACCTTGATCCACAGGACCGGCCCATCAACCAGCACTGGTCCTGGGACCGGATCTTGCGTTCCTGCTATTTAAAACAGGCGGATGTGCTCCAGGGGCTTTACTTCCTCAATCACCTGTACGACAAGGATACAAAGAAGCGGAACTTTGATTTTTATGAGCCTCTCACCGTACATGAAAGCAGCCTGTCCCCCTGCGTGCACAGCATTATCGCTGCGGAGATCGGCTATCCGGATAAGGCGGTGGAAATGTACCACCGCACCGCAAGGCTGGACCTGGACAACATCAACCACGACACGGAGGACGGTTTGCATGTAACCAGCATGGCGGGAAGCTGGCTTTCCATCGCCCATGGCTTTGCAGGTATGCGCACGGCAAACGGCTTGTCCTTTGCCCCCTTTCTTCCCGATTGCTGGCAGGGTTATGCCTTTAACGTAAACTACCGGGGAAGGTTATTGCGTGTATCGGTAGATGAAAAAGGCACGACCCTCACCTTGCCGGAAGGGGAGTCCCTTTCGCTTACGCTGTACGGTCAAAGCGTTACGGTGGAAAAGGAAGTATTTTTGCCCTTTCCCCAATGATAGGTTCATTACTGTTTGCGGAGGATGATTTAATCACCCTCCGTTTCTTTATTAAGAATCCCTGGTCCATTTTGATTTCTTGTACGATCTATTTCTCATGGAGCCGGCAGGCTAATAGAGCCGGTACTTGGCGGGCGATTCATAATCGCCCCTACATCCGCATTGAGTTTGCCGCCGTCTCTGCCGGGGCATTGGCAAGCCGGGAGGAACACCAACTTACTCTATACGTTGTAGGGGCGATTATCAATCGCCCGCCAGTTTCTATCTTATCAGTATCTTTTTTCGGAATTGCCGCCTGTTTTTATGATGATGCTGAAACCTTTTCCATATAAAGGATTTGAGAGGCTCAAAGCGAATTTCTTGTCCATACGCAAGGAGGAATAAACATGCAAGGTTACAACATCATCATGGCATACAGCCAGGACAAAACCCGCCTGCTGATGTGCAAGCGCCTGAAAGACCCCTATAAAGGTATGAACAATTTGGTTGGCGGAAAAATAGAGCCTGACGAACCGGGCATCGATGCGGCATACAGGGAGCTGAATGAGGAGACCGGTATCACAAAAGAAGATATTACCCTCCATCACCTGATGGACTTTACGTACTATTACCAGAATTGCTATGTGGAAGTGTATGCAGGCAGGCTGAAACAGGTTGTAACCGTATCCGGGGATGAAAACGAACTGTACTGGTCCGACCTTGAGCAGAACTTTTTTGACCTTTCTCTATTCGCGGGCGAAGGAAACATCGGACACATGCTGGAGCAGGTAAAAATGAGCCATGTTCTGGATGAATGAATATTCCACTGTTTCAATATATGGATAAGTCAGTACCGTATAAATCGCAATTCAGCTTTTTTGCCACAGATTGTGACGCTGTATTTTCCCATGAGGTACTATACGTTGGGATCCTGTTCATATCGTAAATAGCCGATGCCCAAACCGCAACAACTTCGGCGGCATACCCATTTCCGCGAAAACGGGGCAACGTTTCAACGCCCGCCTCATGGGATGCAGCGGCAATGCGTGAACTGAAACATATGGACGCAGCATTCCCATCCGCAAACTTTACAAAACACGGTTCCCAATATGGCAGCTCTGTCAGCATATAATCAAAGCTGTTTTTCAATAGGTATACATTATCTGCGGTGATTTTGACCACACCGTTTGGCAATGATGTTGGCCGGGGAAGTTTATATGCAGGGCCTTCATATATTTTTTGTATTTCTTGATGCTCCCGAAGGATTCCCTTGATCTTCTCAAAGAGAACCTCATTTATTTTTAAACTGTCATGCCTTGGTTCGGCAGCAACCAAATCCGTCAGTTTTTTGGCGATACCTTCCGGCAAATCAAAACGAAAGCGCAGAACGTTGCCTTCCAATGTACGGCCCAGGAAAAAGCGTGGCGCCGGAGCATGATACATATCGTTTATTTCATGGATAAAATTATTCCCGTCATGTGTAAAAAGGGCTTTTGCCTGCATCTCCATCAGTCCCAACACGCTTGGCAATATCTCCTGCCTCCTGTTGCTTTAACATGTCTCCTCGGAGTAGATCGCATCATACCAAACCAATTATAAGATCGATACAGCGTAGATCAGTTCATAGCGGACCCTGGCCACATAGTCGCATGAGAGCGCTGGAACAGTAGCATCAGATCATCCAATGAAATCCCTGCTTTTTCTTCGCGCCTTTTTCATATCTTCCTCTGGTAATAGCTCATTTGCATAGGATGCAAGAGACAAACTGATGTATGGGTTCAAAAGCGCAAAGGTCATGAAAAAAATCAAAATGACCAGCGGATGCTGCCCGCCTGCTTTCCCTACCTCATAAGAAATCAACTTGGATAACATAGCCGATAATCCGATAAGCAAAAGTATAAGCCAGAAATATACGGTTATGCCAAACCAAATCAAGTGCTTCACCTGTCCTTTCATCCGCTGAAAGGACAACTTAACCAGTGTTGAAATATTCTCATTTGGCTTTGTGATAAACAAGTATGGTAATAAGAAGAGTCGAAGCATTATCCAAAAGATGATTGATACGGCGACAAATACCGCTGCCAGCATAAGATAAAACTGCTCTCGAGTCTCAACGCTTGGCGTACCCAAAATATTGGTCAAAAGGATGATAAGGTATGGGAAGTTCACTATCAGGCTTGCTGTATAGACTCTTTTCAATACCTGCGGCGGTTTAACAAAATCAAGAAGCATGGTCATATTTACTTCGCTGCTATGTATAATGCGCAATAAAATATGTGTTAAGCCAAAGTTCATGATCGGTGCCAGCCCCACCTGATATACAAGAAACAGAGAATTCGTTAGCAAAGCATTTTTTAGCAGATAATTTTTAACCATGCCCCAGGAGAAATGAATCAGGGCGAATAATAGAAAGATCGCCCACAGCATTCCCCGGTTTCGCCAGAACAGGCGGAAGGAACGCTTACGCAATATAACATTTGTTTGCATAGAATCACACCTGCTTTCTTATGATTTGGACTTGATATGTTGGCTTTACTGCATACCGAATTCAAATAACATAACTGATTCATCCCAATTCATACACGTATTCAATGATGGAATCTCCGCTCTCATCAATATTCTCCACAAAGCACAGTGTATAGCATTCCGCTTTCCTTGTCTACCTTATATTTCCAACTCATTCCCCAGCCTTCCATCCCTCATATCCCGCACCCCCTCCCCTACCCGGCATAAGATGAAGCATGATGCGTAAGGGAGGAAAACAGGATGCGTGTTTGCGTGGTGGGCGGCGATGAGCGCCTGCACCTATTGGCGGAGCTATTCCAAAAAAAGGGCTATGAAACCGATACATGGGGCCAGGGCAGTGAAGATACACCTAAAGCGCTGACACGAGCCCAGGCGGTAGTGCTGCCTTTCCCCAGAGCCGGCAGGGATGGGTTCATCTCAGCACCTGCAGGCAAACGGCCCATTCCGGTACATGAGGTAGCCTCCCTGATCGGGGAAGGCGTTTTTGTTATGTCGGGTTCGCTGGATGAGGAGCTTGCCCATACCGCTTCCCAAAAGGATTGGCGATTGCTTCTCCCCAGTTCCGACCCGAATTTTGAGGAGCAAAACGCCATGCCTTCGGCGGAAGGGGCCATCTATGCCGCCATGCAAAAGGCTAACTACACCATATGTGGCAGTACCTGCCTCATCATAGGCCCGGGCCGCATAGGTAAAGAATTGGCCAGGATGCTGCTTGGAATAGGGGCCAAAGTGTTCATGGCCGCCCGCCGTGAGGAAGCCCTTAAACAATCGGCGGACATGGGCTGTGTTCCCGTGCCTATGGAGGCACTGCCCATCGCGGCCAGGGAGGCCGACATCCTGTTTAGCACCGCACCGGCCATGGTAGCGGGAGAGGCCGTGATGGCTGCATTGCCCGCCCATGCCCTGGCCATTGACCTGGCCAGCGCGCCCTATGGCATCGATTTGGAAGCGGCCAAGCGCCATGGCATAAATGCCTGGCGGGAAGGGGGCATCCCCGGCAAGTATTCTCCGCTTACGGCGGCCCGGCTGCTTCTTGACTACTTTGAGGCACACACGAAGGAGTGATTCATGTGAACAGCACCCGCGTAGGCTTTGCCTTAACGGGCTCATTTTGCACCTTCGAAAAAGTCTTTGAGCAAATGCAGGAACTGGTGAACAGAGGGTATGACGTGATCCCTATCCTGTCCTATAATGCGGGCCGAGAGGAAAACCGTTTCTTTTCACCGGCTCAAATTCATGAAAAACTGGAAGAGATCACGGGGAAAAAGCCGCTCACAACACTGCACGAGGTGGAGCCCCTGGGCCCCAAAAAGATGACGGATGTTTACGTGCTGGCCCCTGCCACGGGCAACAGCCTTGGCAAACTGGCCAACTGCATTTATGATACCCCGGCGCTTCTTGGCGCCAAGTCGCATTTGCGAAACGGCCGGCCCCTGGTGATCGCCGTATCCACCAACGATGGCCTGTCCATGAGCGCAGCTAATATCGGCAGGCTTCTGGGCATGGACAATTATTACTTTGTGCCCTACGGCCAGGATGACCCCTACAACAAGCCCCGGTCGCTTGTAGCCCATTTTGATAAAATCCCGCAGACCATAGCCTCGGCCCTGGCGGGCATGCAGATTCAGCCGATGCTGCTCATGGCTGAAACAAAATCATCGTAAAGATAGTAACGGTCTTAAAAAAATCCTTCAGGTCTTGACGAAACTACAAACCTTTGGTATACTAACTTACGCACAAAGAAGAAGCTGCCCGCTTCTCACCCTGCGAAGCGTTTTTGTATGGGTCATGGCAATGGATACATGCACGAATCGTATGTATATTGCGGCGGGTGGTTTCCCCGCCGCTTTTTTGTGCGCTCAATTAATGCAGCGGCTCATTTGGACAAATAAACTGGAGGTGTATGGACATCGACACAGAACTGATGATCAATGAGGAGATTCGCGACAAGGAAGTACGCCTGATCGACCAGAACGGCGGACAGCTGGGCATCATGCCCACACGCAGGGCGCTGGAACTGGCGGAGGAAGCGCAATTGGATCTGGTGAAGATCGTTCCTAATGCGCAGCCTCCCGTATGCAAGCTTATCGACTACGACAAGCACCGCTTTGAACAGGCCAAACGCGAGCGCGAGCTTCGCAAAAATCAAAAGATCGTCTCCCTGAAGGAGGTGCAGCTGTCTGCCACCATCGAAGAAAACGATGTGCAGGTCAAGGCAAAGAGCGCTATCCGCTTCCTGCAGGAAGGGGACAAGGTGAAAGTGTCGATCCGCTTCCGTGGCCGCCAGATCGCCCATTCCGAAATCGGCATGAAGGTCATGGCAGATTTTATCGAGCGCACTAAGGATTACTGCACTGTGGAACGCCGCCCTTTGCTGGATGGCCGCCACATGATCATGATCCTTGCACCCAAGGCGGAAAAGGAAAGCTTCGCCGAGCGCAGCGCCAAGTCTCGCGCCACAGCCGCTACCCAGCAGCCTGCCGGCGCGGCAGCTCCCCAGGCAAATTCCCAGGTCAATCCGTAATAACTAATTCAAAACCTTATCGCATCGCCGCTGCAAATCTTTCGCATGTATATGGGGCTTTCCCCGCATAACGCAGCGCCGCTCCGGTACCCGGTAGAATGCGAAGCGCATGCCGCTTTGGATGCAATAATGTTTTTCATTAGTATAAACCTTTGGAGAGGAGGATCACCATGCCTAAGCAAAAATCCCACCGTGGCGCCGCCAAGCGTTTCTCCATCACCAAGAACGGTATCGTGCGGCATAAACAGCAGAACGCCAACCATCAGGTGCATCTGAAGACCACCAAGCGCACCCGCCACCTGCGCGCAGCCGGCGTCGTAGACAACCAGGCGGAGGCCCGCACCATCAAAATTCTGCTGCCGTACAAATAAGCCGTCCCGGCTGAAGGAGGAAGAACCATGGCACGTATCAAAAGGGCTGTCAGCTCCCTGAAAAACCGCCGTAAAGTGCTGAAGCTGGCCAAAGGTTATTTTGGCGCCAAATCCAAGCAATACCATGCCGCAACTGAACAGGTCGCCCGTTCCCTGCGCTATGCCTTCACCGGCCGCAAGCTGCGCAAACGCGACTTCCGCCGCCTGTGGATTACCCGTATCAACGCCGCGGCTAGGCTTAGCGGCATGAGCTATTCCACCTTTATCTCCGGGCTTAAGAAGAAGAACGTAGAAGTTAACCGCAAGATGCTGGCCGACCTGGCTGTCAATGACGCCAAGGGATTTGCCCAGCTTGTGGAGTTGGCGAAAAACGCTTGATCGTGATCCATCCATAAAAACCAGCCGTCTATATAGGACAGGCTGGTTTTTTTATGCCCCAAAGTTGTATGTTTATTGTATTCTTTGTCGGAGCTTATGTCTTTCTCTTGAAAGTTTTAAAGAAGTACGGGGAGGGAGATTTTTTAATGCTCCCTCCCCGCCATCTTTCATGAATTTTTACTTTCCGTCGTGTTCAGCGTAACCACCGTCTCACAAAGCCCAGGCGCACTTAAATGCAGCTCCGCCTTCCCTGGCGTGCGGCCGGCGCGGACATACACGATGGCGCGGCCATGATAGGTTTGGCGGGCAGCACTTGCATAGCTGGTCAAATCTGTTGCGCTTCCGTTTTCAAGGCCCAGGAACTGCGCACCGCCCAGCATATGGCAGGTGATCACCCGGTCGTCGGTAGCGGCCAGATTGCCGGCAGCGTCCCGCAATGCTACTTCCACCTGGTATACGGCCTGCCCGTCTGCAGGAAGAGTGTTCACATCCGGAACCGCTTCGATCTTCACCGCAACACCTGTGGTAGTGATCGATGCGGAGGCCGTTTCCGTGCCACGCATGCAGGTTGCGGTCAGCGTACCGGGAGAATAGGGCACCTTAAAGGATGCCGTGCAGCTTTCGTCTACCTTGGCAGAGCCGATCTCTTTACCGTTCAGTGAAAGCACTACGCGCTCGCCGTTGGTGAACACAAGCACAGGCACCGTTTCACCAGGCGTGCCCGTCCAAACAAAGCTGCTGCGCCAGAGTTCACTTACTTTGCCTACCGCCACGCCGGCGCATAGTTCTTTTGTCCACAGCGCCTTTCTGTAGACAAACCTGGGCTTTTCATAGCCTGCCGTGTCCAGAAGCCCCGCCTGGGAAATACGTATGGGCCAGCCGTGTGCTTCGCCCAGGAAATCCACGCCTGTCCACAGGAACTGACCGCTGATATAATCGTGATGCTTCACCGCAAGCCAGGCATCCTGGTCATGGCTGTTTTCCGTGCCCAGAAGGACATGATTTGGATATTTCTCATGGTCGCCTTCGTAAAGCTGCTCTTTGTAGTTATACCCCACCACGTCCAGCGCCTGGGCATACCCGGTGAGATTGCTCAGTTCCGGCAGCGCCAGTGCACTTGTCACGGGTCTGGTATCGTCATACCGTTTGACGATGGCCACAAGCTCCCGGGCAAGGGTGGCAAGCCTTCCAGCATTGGGCTTGTTGGGGTCATAAATTCGTTCCTGCTCAGGTTTATTGGCATCGTTATTCCCCGTCACCAAAGCGAACAGGGGATGTACGTAAGGATCGTTGGGATAGTCTATTTCGTTGCCGATGCTCCACAATATAATGCTGGGATGGTTGCGGTCGCGCTTTACCATGTCAGCAAGGTCTTTTTCATGCCACTGGGGAAAATCATCTGAATAGCCGTAATGCTTGGGAGGATACACATTGTGGCCTTGCCACCACTTGTTTTTGCAACCCTCCCACTCGTCAAACGCTTCATCGATGGCCAGAAAGCCCATTTCGTCGCATAGGTCCAGCAGATCCGTGGAAGGCGGGTTGTGGCTGAAGCGGATGGCATTCACGCCCGCCAGCTTAAGCTTTAAAAGGCGGCGCGCCCACACCGTTTTGGGCACTGCAGCGCCCAGCACGCCGGCATCATGGTGGATGCACACGCCAAGCAGCTTTGTATTTTTACCGTTCAGGAAAAACCCGTCGTCTGGATCAAAGCGGAACGTACGGATGCCTATGGGAATCCTTACTTCATCGGCAGCTTCGCCGTCTTTTTTCACCGTACCCACCAGCGTATACAGATAAGGTGTTTCCGGCGACCAGGGGCGGGGGCTTTTCACGATAAGGCAGGAATCCCCTTCTGCAACAGCGCGGCCTTTTACATCCACAAGAACAAAGGATGCGGCTCCGCCTCCAGTTACCTCTGCGGACACGGATAATACCGCTTCTTCTTCCGCCAGGGATACCGTGCTCACAAACACACCGTCATTCACAAAATGTGCGGGGGAAGTAAGGGTCAGCGTCACATCGCGATAGATGCCGTTGCCTGTAAACCACCTGGAGTCGGCCAGATCGTTATGCTCACAGCGTACGCAAATAACATTACTGCCCGGCTGTACAAATTCTGTAATATCCATGGTAAAGGTGCTGTACCCATAGGCACGCATGCCAAGATAATTGGAGTTGACCCACACCTGGGCATGCTTGTACACGCCGCCGAAGGTGATAAACACCTGCCTGCCGTTCAATTCCTTAAGTTCAAAGCGTTTGCGGTACCAACCCACGCCGCCGGGCAAATACCCCGTGCCGCTGGAACAGTTTTCGTCAAACGGCTTCGTTACAGCCCAGTCGTGGGGCAGCGTCACGGTTTCCCAGGCGCTGTCATTGTAGCCCTTGTAAGAGGCTTTTTCGATTTCGCCCAGATGAAACCGCCAGTCCAGGTTAAAAGGAAGGATTGTACGCATCAGATGCGCTCCTTTCAAAAAGGGAGGGCTCACAAGCACATTGCGAGCCCTCCGCCGCCGTGAGAATAGGCTTACTTCTTGTACACCGCGTCGATCTGGGCCTGAACTTCGGTCATGACCTTTTCGATGCCGGCATCCAGGAGGGCCTGGCGGAACTCAGCCACATAAGCTTCGGGATCAGAATCCTTGCCGAAGCAGATGACGGGGCCGTAGGTACGGAACACGTTGGACAAGTTATCCAATTCCACGGAGATGGGCTCACGGTTGAACACGAGTTTGCCATAGGGATAGTCGATCTTCACGGCAGCGTATTCTTTCATCAAAGCGTCGTACGAAGGCCAATCCACGCGGGCGTCACGGATCTCCAGGTTGTCGTTGCGGCCCCACCAGTAGTTGAAGCTGACGCCGTCCACCGCGTCATCTTTGTAGGTGTCGGGACGGACACGGAAGCCGTCGGCGTTCAGATTGTACTGCTGTCCTTCCAGACCGTAGTTGAAGATGTTGTAGAAGGTGGGATCGTTGCGGATCAGGTCATAAGCCATCAAAGCGCGCTCGGGATTCTTGGATTGGGCGGCAATGGCCATGGCGCCGTGGGTGATGTTCAGGGAAACAACATTTCCGGCTTCCTTGCCGAACCAGAAGAAGCCGAGGTCGCTGCCAGGCTGCTTCTCGTTCATGGTGAAGCGCTCGCCCTTCCAGGTCTGGGTGTGGTGCTGATGGGCGCCGGTGAGGCCTTCACGCATTTCCTGCACGACGTCGCCGGTGTAGTTCAGCACGTCTTCACGCCAGTAGCCGGCGTCTGCCCACTGCTTCATCAATTTGGCAAAGTTGACCAGATCGTCGCCTTCCAGATAGAAGCGGGACAGGGTATAGGGATCATCCTTGCCCTTGCCGAAGAACAGGGGTACGGGCATGCCTTCGATGTTGATGGCGCCGGTCTTGCTGGAGATCCAGCCGCCGAACATCTGGTCGGAGTAGGAGGAGCCGCTGCCGTTGGCATCCCACGGGATCACGTTCGGCATGGTGTCCTTGATATACTGGAAGTATTTCCCCAGGTCTTCCCAGGAGTTCACGCCGCTTTCCAAACCGGCAGCCTTGGCCCAGTCGCCGCGGTAGAGGAAGCCGTGGTTTGTCCATTGCGCATAGTTGTCTTCGGGAGCGAAATAGATCTGGCCGTTGAACTTGCACATATCCCAGTGTTCGGGGGATACGGAAGCCCAGGTCTTGGGAGCGTAGGTCTTGAGCATGTCTTCACTGAGCGGCAGGAAAGCGCCCTTTTCGGCATTTTCCCAGGCGTTCAGCCAGTCGGTAGCGGTGCCGACCAGGTCAATGGACCCGTCCTGCATAGCCAGGCCAAGGTTGTACTTGGTCTGCCAGTCGGCCCACTCGATCCACTGGATCTGGATCTCGGCATTGATGGCGGCTGTCAGCTTCTCGTTGAAGGCAGCCAGAACATCATTGGTTTTGTTGGTGGGCACATCGCCGGTGACGTAATACGTCAGCACAACGTGTTCGCTGGTGTCCACGCCCGGGAACCACGCGGCATAGTCCGTTGCGGCTGCTTCCTGCGCCATAGCGGGAACCAGGCTTAGAGCCATTGCCAGAACCATGAACAGAGCTACAAGTTTCTTCATGCGGTTTTCCTCCTATAAAATTGGTTTATGATCCAGCACCGCAGCAAGCAGTGCACAAATCCGAAGGGAAACAAGCGTAAGGCTTTTATGCCCTCGCTTCCGTTTTGTCTTCACGGGATTACGCTAAATGCATTATCCCTTCACCGCGCCTACGGTAAGGCCGGACACGAAATACTTTTGCACAAATGGATAGATGAGGATCACGGGGCCGGTAGCCAGCGTTGCGGTTGCCATCTTCAGCGTCTCGGTGGGCAGGTCGGGGATGACGATGTTGTTGCCGGCCAGGGAGTTTTTAAGCGATGCCACCTTATTGATGATGTTGTATAGGTGGTATTGAAGCGGCCGGAATTCCACCTTGGAGGTTAAGAACAGAGAAGAATAGTACCATTCGTTCCAATACCCCAGTGCCAGGAACAGGCCGATGGTGGCCAGGGCCGGCGTCATGGAGGGAAGTATCAGCTTGTAGAAGATGGCAAAGTCGCCTGCGCCGTCGATCTTGCCCGATTCCGTAATTTCGTGGGGGATCGCCTTGACGAAGTTCTTCATCAAGATGATGAGCCAAGGGTTCATGAGCAGCGGCAAAAGCACCGCCAGATAATTGTCCTTCAAGCCAAAGACCTTTACGACTATATAGTAGAAAGGAACCAGGCCTGCAGAGAACAGCGAAGTAAAATAGATGTAGAAGGAGATCACGTTCCTGAAGTGAAAATCCTTGCGCTGCAGCGCGTACCCGGTCATGGCAATGACGAATAGCCCGATCAGCGTGCCGACAAGCGTAAGTGAGATGGTGACGATATACGAGCCGATTAATTGATCGGGAGACTTTAAGATCAGGCTGTAGGAATAGGTGGTAAAGTCAGACGGCCACAGGGTAAACCCCGAGCGGCGTATAGCGGCCTCCGTGCTGAAGGAGGAGGCGATGATCAGCCAAAAGGGGATGATGCAGCACACGGCGAAGATGGATACGATCACGTATGTGAATCCGCGGATGGTGCGGTCCGTCCAGTCCAGTTTGACTTTGTTGCTGCGTTTCAAAATATTGGTCATTCACCTTTCCTCCTTTCTTTAAAACAGTGAATAATCCGGCTCAATGCGCTTGACAACGCCGTTGGCAATCATCACGATGGCAAAGCCCACCAGGGATTGGAACAAACCAACCGCGCTGCCCTGTGAAAAGTTGAAGTTATTCATCAGCGCCCGGTACACGTACGTTTCCACGATGTCGGTGGTCTTGTAAAGCACCGAGTTTGCACCCACCAGGTTATAGAACAAACCGAAGTTGCCCTTTACGATGCCTCCCATGGCAAACAGCAGCAGGATGACCACCGTGGGCTTTAAACAGGGAAGCAGGATATAGCGGATGCGCTGGAATCCGTTGGCGCCGTCCACCCTGGCGGCCTCCAGCATGGATTCGTCAATGCCGGTAATAGCTGCGAAATAGACCACCGTGCCGTATCCCGTGGTCTGCCACAAATTCACCAGTACGATGATGAAAGGCCAGGCGCCCGCCTGGGAGTAAAACTTGGGCATCGTGCCGCCGGTAGACCTGACCAGGGCGGAAATGAATCCGAAATCATAGTTGATCAGATTGTATACCAAGAGGCTTACCAGAACGGCGGATATGAAATACGGCAGAAACATCATCGACTGGGTGAGCTTTTTGAACGCTTTGCTCTTGACTTCATTCAGCAATATGGCAAAGACCAGTTGTAAAAAGTTACCCAGGAGGATGAACGCCAGGTTGTACAGAACCGTGTTGCGCAAAAGAAGCCCTAACTGGCCGTTTTCAAACAAAAAGCGAAAATTCTCAAGCCCTATGTAGGGGCTTGCGAAGATGCCCTTGGCATAATTGAATTTGGTAAAGGCGATATACGCGCCAGGCATGGGAGCATAGAAAAAAGCCAGAAAGAACAGAATCGCAGGCAGGCACATCAATAAAAGTGTTCTGTTCTGATTCACTTTCCTGAAAAACGAAGTCTTTTTATACAGCAAGGGGGATGTATTCACCACCTGCTGTGGGGCAATCGCCGCCTTTCCCGGCATCAAAATCACCTCATTTTGTAAACGCTTTCTCGTTGATTTCACTATATACTAAGTTTTTACGGTTGTCAACAATAAACTTAGAGATATTTGTGAGTATTCAAAAGCCCAAATTGACATATTGCTGCATGTTTGCTTGATGATCGTTCATCATGCATATTTCGTACATGTGATAATTTCCTGTTTATCAACCAATATTTGCATCCATTTCCTTCGGCTTTCTTCGATTTTCAAAAGAAAACTGCCGTTGAATTGCTTTTTTTACAGCAATATTGTATACGCTTTCAAATTGTGCTATACTTCACTCATCCTACGCGTGAACGGTCCAGGTTCGCGCATTTTACTTTAGGGATGTTCAAAGTATCTGTATTGTGTTATAATCCGAAAAGCAGTCAAGAACTGCCAATAAAATACAGGCAATGATAACCATCCCAAAGGTCAGGCCCGTATGAAAAAATGCCGTGCAGGCGGATGGAAGCATCATTCCCCCAGGTGTGAAACCCCTTTTTGACGGAAACCCAATTCTACCGGTTGAAGGATGATCCGATGGCCAGCAACAACATCAATATTTATGATATTGCAAGAGAGGCGGGCGTTTCCATCGCCACTGTTTCCCGTGCCCTGAGCGAAACACCCAATCCCCATTCGGCCAAGCAAAAGCGGGTGCTGGAAGTGGTACGCAAGTACAACTACAAGCCAAGCGTCGCGGCCAGGGGCTTAAACTGCGGCCAGTCACTTTTGATCAGCATCGGTCTTCCGGAAATCGCCAACCCCTTTTACAGCGAGCTTTTCAGCGCTGCCGACGAGGAAGCCAGCGCCCAGGGTTATTCCCTGGTGTTAAGCCGGGTTCCAGACAACCCCAGCGGATATCAGGCATTTTTGGACCAGCTGATCGAGCGCAGGCCGGACGGCGTTATCCTGGCCGGCGGCATGGTAGAGGATTTCAAGGCTTCGGAAAAGTTGAGCGTTTTGAATCATATTCGCAATTACATGCCCATCGTGCTCGTCAGCGAGCCGGTGGAGGAGTTTCCCTGCGTTTGCGTCACCGGCGACATGGCGGAAGGCGCGCGCATCACCGTACGGCACCTGAACGCGCTGGGCCATGAGCGCATTGCACTGCTTGGCGGCAGCCACCAAAAGCGTGGTTCCAGCAGCCGGGAGCATGGATATCAGGATGAAATGCAAACCCTTGGCCTTGACAGCGGCCTGCGCTACCGTCAGGAATTGGGCTACAACCTGGAGGACGGAGCCAAAGGCGTATTGAAGATGCTGTCCAGCCTTCCAAAAACAGAATGGCCTACTGCCATCATCGCCATCAACGACCTGGTAGCCATGGGCGCGCTTAGGCAGCTTCACCGCATGAACATCCGCGTGCCGGATGATATGGCGGTGGTTGGCTGCGACAACCAATTCTTTTCCGCTTATACTCATCCATCGCTGTCGACGCTTGATCTGCATATCAGCGAGCTGGGCAAACTGGCAGTATCATATCTGCTCAACTGGCAGGAGGGGCAAAACTTCCTTCACTTGATGGAAAACACGCTCATCGTGCGTGAATCCTGCGGCGCAAAGCTGGGAAGAAGGAAATTTTAGAAACAATGCCGGGAAAACGAATCCTTGTTTTTTCGGCATTGTCCGTTTTTATTAAAATACAGCGCACCGGTCCATGCTTTGCCAGACCGGTGTTTTGTATTGCTGCGAAAGTATCGAAAACGATTGAAGTGTCTGTAACCTTCTATTATAATAAAAGCAATTGTTTACCTGTAGCAATCAAAAAGGAGGAACAACAGGCCTATGTGCAAAAAGATTCGACCTTTCATGCGGCTGTTTCTTGCCTTGTTCCTTGCCATGGCCTTCATTCCTTTGGCAGCGCCCGCCATGGCGCAAGGGGAAAACCTGCTGCAAAACGGTGACTTTTCCCAAGGGAAAGCCACTTGGGGCGTCTATACGGAATCTGGCGGCCAGGGGCAGCTCACAGCCGAAAAACAAAAAGGTATCTTGAGCATTACAAATTCCGGAACGCTGGATTACGCTGTACAATTGTATTACGACGGGTTCAAGCTGGAGACAGGGGGCAAATATCGTTTTGCCTTCACCGTTACTTCTTCCATTTCCCGTAGGCTTAGGGCGCGCATACAGTTGAACGGCGGAGATTATAAGGGTTACTGCCAGAAGGATATCGATTTGACCGCAGATGAAAGCAAGCGTGTGGAAATCAAATTTGAGATGACGGAAAAGACCGATCCCGCGCCACGGCTATGCTTCAATTGCGGCACGCCCGCAAACGCGCAGACCCTTGAGCCCCATACGATTACCTTTGAAAATGTTGAGGTGGTTTTGCTGGACAGCACTCTCATGAAACAGACGGAAAAACCGCAGGCGGCTCCGGCCATCCTGCTAAACCAGATAGGCTACCTGCCTTCAAGCGAAAAGGTGGCTTTCTTCCGGGATTATGCCCTTGGCGAAAGCTTTGAAGTGGCGGAAGAGAGCGGAAATACCGTTTATACGGGAAAGCTCTCCGAACCCAAGGCTGACCCGGCCTCCGGCGACACTGTATCCTTCGGCGACTTTTCCGCCCTCACGAAAGAAGGCGCCTACCGCCTGCGCGTGAACGGGCAGGAATCCGCGCCATTTGTAATCGGCGAAAACATTTACGGAAATTGCTTCCGGGATGTTGTGCGCTTCTTCTACTACCAACGCTGCGGAATGGAGCTTACAAAGGATCTGGCCGGCGCGTTTGCCCATGATGCGTGCCATACGAGCCTGGCCACGGTATACGGCACCAAGGAAACAAAGGAAGTATCCGGAGGCTGGCATGACGCAGGAGATTACGGCCGCTATGTGGTCCCCGCAGCCAAGACCGCCGCCGATCTTCTTTTGGCCTATGAAGCCAATCCTTCCCTATTCGGCGATGATTTTGACATTCCAGAAAGCGGAAACGGCATTCCGGATGTGCTGGATGAAGTCCGCTATGAGCTTGAATGGCTTTTGAAAATGCAGGATGACAAGACCGGCGGTGCATACCATAAGGTCACCTGCGCTTCTTTCCCAGGTGTTGTAATACCGGAAAAAGAAACAGCCCCGCTGGTATTGAGCCCCATCTCCACCGCCGCCACGGGGGATTTTGCCGCCATCATGGCGCTGGCTTCCCGAATTTACAAGGACGTGGACGGCGCCTTTGCGGATACTTGCCTGAAAGCTTCGGAAAAAGCCTGGGAGTACCTTAAGGCAAACCCTAATGCAAACGGCGGCTTCCATAATCCAAACGGTATCGTCACCGGGGAATACGGCGATAGAACCGACACGGACGAACGCTATTGGGCAGCATGCGAGCTGTACCGCAGCACAGGCAAGGAGGATTACAGAAATTTTGCCGACAGCCTGATTTCTTCTGACAAGCTGTCGGGTCTTGGCTGGGCGGATGTGGGCACCTACGGCAGCTTAGC
>JAEZJP010000272.1 GCA_023415715.1 Bacillota bacterium | reverse complement strand
GCAGATACCCCATGCCTTTCTTGGTGACGATAAAATTGTCAAGCCCCGCGTCCTCCAGCTTCTTGCGCAGCCGGGTCACGTTGACGGTAAGGGTGTTGTCGTCTATGAACACATCGCTGTCCCATAACTTAAGCATCAGCTCGTCGCGGCTGACCACATTTCCCTTGTTCGCAAGCAGCGTTTGAATAATCTTTGTTTCATTACGTGTCAGTTCTACTTTCTGACCATTATAGTGAAGCGTGCCATCGCCTGGATAGAAAACAGCGCCCCGGTGCGAAAGCGCTTGGAGCTGCCCCTGAAAATCATAGCTGCGGCGGAGCAGTGCCTGCATTTTGGCCACAAGCACGCTCAAATCAAAGGGCTTGGTGATGTAATCATCACCGCCCATGGACATGGCCATTACAATATCCATATTGCCTGTGTGGGAGGAAAGGAACAGTATGGGCACACGGGAGCTTTTGCGTATTTCACCGCACCAGTAAAAGCCGTTGAAGCGCGGCAGGGAAATATCCAGCAGAATAAGATGCGGCTCCTCCCTTTGGAATTCCGTAAGTATTGCAGAGAAGTCCTTTACCGCAAAGGCGGAATAGCCCCATTTGGCCAGGTGATTTTGAAGCACCCCGGCAATGGTTAAGTCGTCTTCCACGATCATGATTTTGTAGGCCGCCATAATCTCCCCTCCCCAGGGGATTATAGCATAGCCGGGAAACATTGGAAAGCCGCAGTGAAACGCCTGCATATTGGATGGGGAAGGTGATTTTTTCAAAAATCACCCTCCCCATACCTCTCCTCAAAAACTTTTTATTTTCCGTCTTCCCGGCGATAGTCCCTGGGCGTCATGCCTGTATTTTTCTTGAACAAGTAACTGAAATAGTGGGGGTCATTATATCCTACCTGATAGGCGATGTCGGAGGAGCGCAAACTGGAGGTGCGTAAAAGTTCCTTGGCGCGGTTAAGCCGCAGCCCTGTCAGGTATTCCGTAAAGGTGATTCCCATCTCCTGGGAAAACACGGTGCAGAAATGGTTGTTGCTCAGCGCCACATGACCCGCCACCTCGTGCAGGCTGACACCGGGGTTTGCAAAGTGCTCGTTCAAATAGGCCTGCGCCCTGCGGATCACCATGCTGTACCGTGTCGCGTTTTGCTTGTCTCTGAAAACGATGGCATTTGACAGTATCTCCCGGGCCAGAGGCAGCACATCCTCCACGGTCTGCATGTTCTCCTTGGGCCCCTGGCGCACGAGTTCCGGCATGACCTCCTGGGGAGACCCGCCGTTTTCTTTGATGATGCGGGAGGCTGCCAGAAGGATTTCCACATATACATAGTTAGCCATCACCGTGGAGCGCAGTACCACGTCCCCCAGGGAAGAGATGTAATGCTGAAGGATTTTGTCTACATCCTCCTGGGTTGCGTATTGAAGCTGCTCCCAAATGGGAACCACATCAAGGTTTAAAAGCGAGAGGCCGGGCGTGATGCCCACATCATGGATGCCCATAATACGCCTTTGGCTGTTTTCGCCCTGGAAAGCATCCATGGTGCGCAGTACCGCCTGGGCAGCGGAAAGGGAATCCCTTACCTCCCACAGGTTTTTGACTGCGGAGCCTATGCTCAGCTGGATGCGTATGCCGGCAGCCTGCTCAATGCCGTACTGCGCTGCCTGGGCAAAGCCGTACGCCCGTTCCTCCAGATCGCTTTCATTGTCGCCCAGCACCAATAAAACCGGATAGCCTCCCACTTCACAGTAGTACACCGCCCCGGCGCTGCCGTCGCACAGCCGCTGCAGCGAACCCTGCACAGCAATGGATTCCTCATACCGCTTGTCGGTATAACCTGGGGCCACCAACATGACAAGATAGCTTTTTGCCAGCAGGCACATATGCAGCTTGCGGGACCGCTCCAGGATTTCCGCCACATCCTCCTTTTTAATGGAGGCGCTGAACAACTCCCGCAGAAGCTTTTCCTGCATATAGCGGCTGCTGGAAGCAAACTGCTCCTTGAGTGCTTTTAGGTCTGCCTGCTTTTTCTTTTCTTCCTGAATGCGTTCGCCGATTCGGTTTAGTGCCTGCAAAAGCTCCTGTGCGTTGACGGGCTTCAGCAAATAATCCTTAACGCCCAGGGAAATGGCCTCCTTGGCATAGGCAAACTCGTCATATCCGCTCAGGATCACCACCTGCATCCAGGGCATGGTATGGGCAATGGAGCGGCAGAGGGCCAGGCCGTCCATGAAAGGCATTTTGATATCGGTGATGAGTATGTCCGGCTTGATATCCTGGAGCATGGAAAGCGCCATTTCCCCGTCCGGGGCTTCCCCGGCCAACACAAATTCCGTCTGTTCCCAAGGGAAATTGTTGCGTATGCCCTCGCGCACCACGATTTCATCATCCACTAAAAATACCTTATACATGCTCCTGCCTCCTTACCGGGACAGAAAAGGATACAGCCGTGCCGCGAGGTCCGCTTTCGATGGAAAGGCCGCGGGGCGGGCTGTAGTATAGCTGCAGCCGTTTGTTCACGTTATACAGCCCATAGCCCAGGTTTTCCTTTTCCATGGAGATGCCCTGCGAAAGGCATTCGCGAATCTCTTCCAGCCGCTCCGCTGGCATGCCGGCGCCGTCATCCCGCACCTCAAAATACAAAAGCTTTTCTTCCAGCCGGCCTGTAATCTCCACCCGGCCCTTGCCGCGGCGGTGCTTGATGCCGTGATAGATGGCATTTTCCACCAGGGGCTGTATGACCAGCTTCAGAATTTGAAGGTCGTGCAGTTCCTCCGGAATATCAATGGAATAATCGAGTATGTCCCTGTAGCGTATTTTTTGGATCGTAAGATACCCTTGCAGGTGGCGGACTTCCTGGGACAGGGGAATCCAATCCCGGCCCTGGCTTAGGGAGATTCTGAAAAAGTCGGAAAGCGCCTGGGTGATTTGAATCACTTCCGCCGTTCGCCTGGCCTCTGCCAGCCAAACGATGGCGTCTAATGTGTTGTAAAGAAAATGCGGCGCGATTTGCGCCTGCAGCGTACGCAGCTCGCTCTTTTTAAGGTTTTCCTGCTCCCGCTTGTTTTCCTCAATGAGGTCCGACAGCTTGCCTGCCATGATGTTCAGGCTTGCGGTAAGAGATTTCAGCTCCTCCACCTCGGTGGTGGGCGCCCGGGCCAGCAGGTTGCCGCCTGCCAGGCTGCCTGCAAACTCCTCCAATTGAGCTATAGGCTGGCGGATAGTCTCGCTCAAGGAGGATTGGGCCAGCATGGCAAACAAAACCGTGAGCAGCAAAAGCACCAGCTCGCCGGCCAAAATAATGCCCAGCATATTTTGGAGATGGATGCTTGTATCGGTGGCGGCGCTGATCTCAAGGGCTATGAAGTCTTCCAGCATATCGCCTACCAGGGCTGCTACGCTGCGCACTTCTTCCAAAGTCACCTCGTTTTCCTGAACCTTGGCTCCGGCTTCCATCTGTCGGCCCATGTCGTTCACGTAACCTTCAAGGGTGCTCATGGTGCGCCTTGCTACCGTCAATTGAACAGGATTGCGGGTGACGCTGGATACCATGAGGTTATCCAGCTGGTCGTTCACCGTATGGATCAGATTGTAGTGCTCGCCTTCCGCAAAGGTTTTGCGGCCGGCCACAAC
>JAEZJP010000141.1 GCA_023415715.1 Bacillota bacterium | reverse complement strand
GCGCTGATGAGGGCCGGCATGTCGATCTTGCCTTCGGCCTGCATCTTGTTGGCTTCTTCGCCGGCCAGGAAGGCGATCAGCTTCCAGGCAGCATCCTTGTTCTTGCAATTCGCGTTCATGGCATAGCCCAGGCCAGCTATCACGGAGGTGTTGCTGTCATCCATCTTGGGCATGGGGATCACGCCGATGTCGGCGGCAAAGGTGGCTTCGTCCAGCAGCAGGGCCTTCCAGGAGCCCATGAACAGGATCGCGGCCTTCTGGGAAAGGAACAGGTCGGTGCCCTTGGTATCGGACAGCACCTTATAGTCGGGCATGATGCCGGCGCTCATCAGATCCAGCACATCCTGATAGGATTTCACGGTGCCGGCCTGATCAAACCCGGCCTTCTTGTAATCGTCGCTGATGACGAAGCCGCCGTCCTGCCGGATGAAGTTGAAATAGGAGGGCTGGGGGTCAAGCTCCATCACGATGGGGTATTCGGTGCCGTTTGCCGCGGCGATCTTGTCCTTGAGCTGGGTTGCAAGGGCCACCATGTCGGCCCAGGTCCAGCCCTCCTTGGGCTCTTCTACGCCATACTGCTTGAAGATGGCCTTGTTGTAGAAAACCTGTACCGTGTCCATGCCCTTGGGCATAGCGTACTGCACGCCTTCCATTTTGTACGCATCGCGGACAACGCCCACATAGCCGTTCATGTCGATCGAAGAGGCCTGAATGTAACTGTCCAGCGGCTCCAGCACACCGGCCTGTACATACTTGGGAAGGTAGGTGTTCATCCAGAATACATCCGCCGCCGTCTCAGCGCCCATGGCGGCGTCCAGCTTGGTCCAATACTGCGACCATGGCGTAAGCTGAACTTCCACATCGATGTCTTGATTCGCGGCTTCAAACTTCTCCACGATCTGGTCAAACACCGGTTTTTGCGTCTCATCCCACAGCGCGAAGGTCACCGTGGTTTTTGCGGCCCCTGCAAGCGCCGGGCTTGCAAATACCGCGGCGGACAGCGTAAGGAGTACCGCCAGGAGCAAGACACCTGTTCTTTTGGTCATCCGTTTCATGTTTATGCCTCCTTTTTGTACTGACAGGCTTTGGGACCTAATCAAGTTCTCCGGCTTATGAGGTCCCCTGTTGCCCCAATTATAATTTCACAGATAAAGGATGTCAATAGACTGAACGAATTTAATCAAAAATTTGTTCATAATCTTGCTCAACATGATATTATATTATCAAACCGGCCAGCGATGCCCAAATTCGCGCCCATGCCGTATTCCCTATTGAAAAGAAGGAAAGTTTGTGGTATAACGGAAAGGAATCATCCGGCTTGCGCAGATAATCAAAATGATCATATTGATCAACTTCCGGATCGAATCTGGAATTGGGCTGCGCGGGCCATGAAAGGTGCAATATGAAGTTATCTGTCATAGGCGGAGCCGGCTCCCGTTCGCTGATGCTCTTAAAGAGCCTGGCCGGGAAGTCAAAGCAACTGGGCCTCGATATGCTTGTTTTTATGGATACGGACCGGGAAAGGATCAAAGTTTTCGGCCCGCTCCTGTTGGAGGGCGCCAGGCGTCTTGCGCCGGACCTTACGGTCAGGTACACGGACAGCGCTGAGGAAGCGGTGGAGGGCGCGGATTTTTTGATCACCACCATCCGCTCCGGCGCGGAGGCCTCCCGCGTGACGGATGAAAGGATCGCGCTGAAACACGGCGTGCTGGGGCAGGAGACCACAGGGGCGGGCGGCTTCGCCATGGCGCTAAGGTCTATCCCTGCGCTCATCCCCTATTGCGAGCTTGCACGCAAGCAGGCCAGCCCGGATGTGATGATCTTCAATTTTACCAACCCAGCCGGGCTTGTGACCCAGGCTCTTCGGGATCTGGGCTATGATTTTGTATACGGCATCTGCGATGCGCCGTCCGGTTTTTTAAGGCAGGTCGCCAAATTGTACAAAAGGCCGGCCGAAGACTTCAAGGCGGAGCTGATGGGGCTTAACCACCTGTCCTATTTTACCTCTTTGAAGCTTGACGGGCGTGAGCTGATCCCCGAAATCCTGCGCAACCCGGCGCTGTATGCAAATACCGACATGCGCTATTTCGAGCCGGATGTCGCAAAGCATTTGGGCTGCCTTCTCAATGAATACCTCTACTATTTCTATTACCGCGAAAAAGCAGTGGCCAATATATTGGGCGCTTCCCAGACCCGGGGTGAGCATATTGAAAAAATCAACAACCTTATGCTGAAGGAATTATCAAAGCTGGACGCCAAGCGTGATTTTGAGGAAATGCTGCATATCTACAGCGATTTCACGAACCTGCGGGAGGCGGGCTACATGGCAAGCGAATCCAGCATACAGCGGGATGAAGGCAGCACGCCGCGCTTTGACCTTTTTACGGACGATGAAGGCGGCTACGCGGGGGTGGCGATGGCGCTGATCCGAGCAAAGACGGGAGCCCCGGGCAGTGAAATGTCCCTTTGCCTGCCCAACCGCGGGACCGTCGGCTGGCTTCTTGAAACCGACGTGATCGAGGTAAGCTGCGATCTTACGGAATGCGGCCCCGTTCCCAAAAAGGCCGCTTACCTCATACCCGAATCCGCCAAAATCCTTATACAGACGGTGAAATACTACGAGCGCACGGCTGCCAAAGCCATTATAGAGCGCGATTCCGGTTTGGCTATTGACGCGCTGGCTGCGCACCCGCTGGTGAACTCTTATTCGCTGGCCAAATCGTTGCTACATGATTATTTGAACGCTTATCAACAATACACAGGGGGATGGACGATATGAGTTTTGTCGCCGGATTCGGTATCGCAAACGTGGATTTTCTGTTCGGGCATATGGCAAGGGTCCCCATGCTGGGGGAAGAGGTTTACAGCAAGAGCTTTTCCCGGCAATTGGGCGGCGGGCCGGTAGCCACCATGGTGCAATTGGCGCGCCTTGGGGTTCCGGTGAAGCTTGCCACGTATGCCGGCAGCGGGGATTTGAGCATATTTGTGCGCGAACAATTGGCCTGGAACCATGTTCCCTTTGTTAACCTGCATTCCAGCCGCGAGGCGGAGCCGCTGACCATCAGCTGCATCATCTCCTGCGAGGAGGACCGGGCGCTTGTCTCCTACCGTCCCCCCGTGGAGGCCTTCCATGTGGATTCGGAAACGCTCTATCAATTCTACAAGGGCAGCCGCGTGGCGTATATCCCCCTGGAAAACGCGGAGCTTTGCAAGCGCCTGAAAGCGGAAGGCGCCGTGATCGTCATGGATTCCTTCTGGGACGACGGCCTGTGCATGAACTGGTACAAGGACGTTCTGCCCTATGTGGACTTTTTTACGCCCAATGAAAAGGAAGCCCTCAAGATCACCGGGGCGGATACGGTGGAGCAGGCGCTTGACCACCTGGCGGAATATTTGCCCTTTGTTATTGTAAAGCTCAGCGAAAAAGGCTGCGTGATCAGGCAAAACGGCAAAAACGAATGGATCAAGGGCATCAAGGTGCCCCATGTGGATTCCACAGGGGCGGGCGACGCGTTCCTGTCCGGCCTGATGTACGGTATCTATCACGGTTACGGTCCCGCCGACTGCGTACGCCTTGGCAATATCACAGGAGCCAATTCGGTAACACGCATCGGCTGCCTGACCGCGGAAATGAACGAAGTGCAATTGCTTGGAAGCTACAAGGCAAATTATGGGACGCTAACGCATTCCAACGCGTAAACCTCCTTCCGCCTCCTTCGTCGGCACCGATATGGCTCCCTCTTGAGGGGGCTGCCGACGAAGGAGGCTGGAGGAGTGCAAGAGGGAGGCTCTCCAAAAGGCTCCCTCTTGAGGGAGCTGTCGCCGCAGCGACTGAAGGAGTAAAAAACGTAACCGCCAGCATCAATTATCTGTTGAAATTTCCATCGGGAATACGAATTTTGATAGGATGCGCCGCAGTGATATGATATAATGTATCCAATATATTCCCAAAGTTTATCAAACGCATCAAGGAGAGGCTATGAAACAAGACCGGCTGCTTCAAATCGAAAAATATGTCAAAACACACGGCAAGGCTTCGATTGAGGAGCTGCGGCAATATTTCATGGTTTCGCCTATTACCATCCGCCGCGCTTTGAAGGAATTAACGGACAAGGGCGCGCTGGCAAAGATTTACGGTGGCGTCGCTTCCTATCCCGTTGCCACGGCCGCACAGCCGACACAGGGGGATTTGGGGTCCATGGGGCTCATCGCCGCCTCGCATGTTATTGACGGCGATTCCATCTATCTGGATGAAGGCGCGGTCATTGCGCAGATCATACCATTCCTGTCTCAAAAAAAGAATGTTACCGTCATCACCAACAGTTTGCTTGCGCTGAACGCTGCGGCGGGCAATTATTCGCTCAACGTCATCTGCCCGGGCGGCAAGCTGCAGCCGGCCACAAATACGCTGGTGGGCAACCTGAAGGATACCTTCCATTGCCGCAAAGCCTTCATATCGGCGGAAAGCGCCTCGGCGGAATACGGGGTGGCAAACTCTAACTTCTACAACGGCGTTGCAAAACGTTTGGCCATTGACTTAAGCGAAGAAGCCTATTTGGTTATGGACCATCAGGGATTCTATTCGCAGAGCTACAACACCTTTGCAAAGCTCAACGCGTTTGCCCATATCATATCCGACAGCCATCCCCCGCAAAGCATTGTGGATTACTGTATGGAAAATAATATTTTGATCAGCTGCGGAAGCTGATTTGTCCAATGAGAGGGACGGTGCCATCCGCTATGCAAAAGGGTGATATTCTTTATCAGACATATCTTGATGTGCTTAAAAAAGAACTGGTCCCGGCCATGGGCTGTACGGAACCGGTCACCATCGCCTACTGCGCGGCGCTCGCGCGCAAAACGCTTCAAGCGGTGCCCGATTCTGTGTTTGTTTTGGTCAGCGGCAATGTCATCAAAAACGTGAAAAGCGTAGTCGTCCCCAATACTGGCGGCATGAAAGGCATCGCAGCCGCTGCGGCGGCAGGCATCGTAGCCGGGGATCCCGACAGGCAGCTGGAGGTCATTGCCGGCTTAAACGAATCTGCTCTTGAGGAAATTCGGCAGTTTCTTGACAGCGTTCCCGTCAAGGTTTCCCCCGCCGCCACCCAAAGCGCACTGGATGTGACGGTTACGCTTACATGCGGCTCCTTAAATGCCAGTGTGCGCATCGCAGGTTACCACACCAATGTGGTGCGGATTGAAAAGGACGGCAGATTGCTGCTGGACGCGTTTACAGCGGGAGAAGATGTTTCTCATGAGCAGGAGGATCCCCTGACCATGGAGGGGATTTATGATTTCGCTGCGACTGTGGACATGGAAGACGTGAAGGATGTTCTGGACCTGCAAATCCTATGCAACACGAAAATAGCTGAGGAAGGTCTTAGGGGAAGCTGGGGCGCAAACATCGGCCGCGTGCTGCTGAGTGAGCCCAACCCCGACCTTCAGACACGTGCCAAAGCCATGGCCGCCGCGGGAAGCGACGCCCGTATGGACGGCTGCGCGCTGCCTGTGGTGATCAATTCCGGCAGCGGGAACCAGGGGCTTACCGTTTCCCTCCCGGTCATCGAATATGCCAGGGATATAGGCGCCGGCAGCGAAGCGCTGTACCGGGCATTGACCTTATCGAACCTTACGGCCATCCATCAAAAATATGGCATTGGCCGCCTTTCAGCATTTTGCGGAGCGGTGAGCGCAGGCGCGGCTGCCGGGGCCGGCATCGCCTATCTGCTGGGCGGAGACTTCAATGTCATCTGCCATACCGTTGTCAACGCGCTGGCCATCACCTCCGGCATAGTATGCGACGGGGCAAAGCCTTCCTGCGCGGCCAAGATTGCGGCCTCGGTGGACGCGGGCATCCTTGGCTACCGGATGTACAAAAACGGGCAGCAATTTCGCGGCGGCGACGGCATTTTGTCCAAGGGAATCGAAAACACGCTGCACAACATCGTCCGCTTAAGCAAGGACGGCATGCAGGAAACCGACCGGGAAATCATACGCATTATGGCGGAATGATAAGATATGAAAAGGCTGCCATCCGGATGATTGAAAAGCCGGATGGCAGCCTTTTTATATGAGACTAAATAAAAATTCTGACGCTTCGGTGTCTGATTTTTCTGTCTTATCATTCGTTAATTTTTCCCGTTGTATGGCTGCTATCTTTACCGGCACTTAAGCTGTAAAGCTTATGCCTCCCCTGCGCCGAAAAAATGCTCCTCCAGCATGGCGCACAGCGCATGATAAGCCGGAAGGTGAAGCTCCTGCACATCGGCCGGGCAATTTCCCTTTACAACCACAGCCTCATCGGCAATCTTTGCCAGCTTTCCGCCTGTTCCTCCGGTCAGCCCAATCACCGTAAGCTCCCTTGCTTTAGCCACCTGCGCCGCCAGCAGCACATTGCGGGCGTTACCGCTGGTGCTGATCCCGAGGTAAACATCGCCCTTGCGGCCATATCCAACCACCTGCTGGGCAAAAGTAAGTTCGGGGCTTACATCATTGGCAAAGGCAGTGGATAAAGCGCTGTGTTCGCTGAGTACGATCACAGGCAGCGCGCGCTGGAGCAATCGGCGCGCATCGATCATGGTCTCGTGAGTAGATTGCAGAATTGCCTCCTGCTCCTTATCCGGAAGCGGCCTTTGTAAATAAAATCCCTTCATCAGTTCCCCGGCAATATGCTGCGCGTCGGCACAGCTTCCGCCGTTGCCGGCTATAAGCAGCTTTCCGCCGTCATGAAAGCATTTTTTCAGCGTCTGATAAACGGCCAGCATGTTCTCGCGCTGGTCCTCAAGATCCGGATGGTGTTCAATAGCCCGCTCCAGGTGATAAAGCACCTTGAGGCTAAGCTCTGATGCTTCCTCCATGGGATCTATTTGAAGGGCATACAGCGCTACCATGATGCTGGCCAGGTCGCCAAGTGCTTCGCCGGTCGTGGCGGGCACCACTTTGAGGCCCTTCAGCGAAAAGGGGATCGCCTCCCTTTGAAGCGCCGCTTCCATGGCCGGGCGCAGCAGCTCCTCGCAGCGTACAAACACGCTGCCGATCACAATGCATTCCGGATTGAGCGTATCCACCAGTAGGCTGAGGCCCCGCCCAAGCATCTCCCCCACATGGCTGAAAATCGCCAATGCGTCCGCATCTCCAGCCTTGGCATACTCCGCAATCAGCTTGGCGTTAATGTCCGTATCCTGAACGCCGTCCCTTACCCACTTGGGCGGCTTTTCTTCCCTGCACATCCGCCGCGTCCATTCTACCGCCTGCCGGCCAATTCCCCCGCCGCTTACAAAGCCTTCAAAGGAACCGGCCTTATGAAAGCCTACCGGGCCGTCCTCCATCAGGCGAAGATGCCCCACCTCGCCCCCCATGTCGCTCATGCCGCAAAGCAGGTTACCTTCGGCAATGATCCCCGCGCCCATGCCGGTGCCCATGGTTAAAAAGACCATATTGCGCGTGCCCCGGCCCGCGCCGAGCTTCCACTCCACCAGTGCGCAGGCGTTGGCATCGTTTTGCAAGAAGGCGGGAACGCCGTACCGCCCGGTTAGCATACTCGCCAGGGGTACGTTCACCCATCCGGGCAGATTGGGCGGGCAGAGGATCATACCGCTTCTTGAATCCAGCGGGCCGCCGCAGCTTACCCCTATGGCACGCAGGTCTTTGGGTTCCAGGCCATGTTTGCTCAGCATGGCATCCATGGCCTCATAGAGCATGGATACCGTATGATCCTTACCCAGTTCCGCCTGGGTGTCAAAGCGGATCTTGTCATCTATCTTTATACCGCCGTCCACATGCGCAAGCAGCACGGCGCACTTGGTGCCGCCGATATCAAGGCCCAGAAACGGCTTATGGCCGGAACCTTGTTGCCTCATTTTCTAATTCCCTTTCCTTTTGAACTGACATCCATCATAGCAAAAAAGTGTAACAAATACCATCAAAAAAAGGGGCGGGTATTAAGTTCGCCTCAGATTATTCAGAAGAAAGAACAACAAGCACCACTCTATCAGATATTTTCCTAGAATTCCTCCGATCATTCTCCACTTCTCACGAATCAATTACTCATTTTTGAACCAAGAATTCCACTTCATCCCGAATCGTGTTTGTTGCCGATCCATTCCCCGTCGGCTTTGCCCAACTGTTCCCTCTGGCCAAACTTCTTCCTGCCGGCTAAAGTACTCTCTTGTGCGCAGAAAGCAGGAATTTGACGACGAAATGGCATCATGCCCGCAGGCGGAAGCCACAATTCTCGGGGATTCCGGCTATCTGGACGCGCTGCTCAAGGCTGATTACAAGAGGGGGCCGCGTCCATGCATTCTTTGTACCAGCGATATCTATGCCGTGGAGATCCACCGCGCGTTCATGGAGATCGGTCTTGAGGCCCCTCACGATTACGCAATTGCCGGTTACGACAATATCCCGCTCCTGCATTCCTTTCAGCCGCGCCTCACCACGGTTTCCCTGCATATCGGCGTGCTGGGCGTAAAAGCTGCCCAATTGTTGATTGGCGCATCAAGCGGGGAACCACTGCCCAAGAAAATGCTGATGCCGCACACATTGCTTAAGATGGATACCCTGTAAAACGGCAGTGTGTTGAAGGATTTCGCAATGCAATACCTGCCGGCCGCGCAAGGAACAAACGCCGTGCGCCAAGCCTCCCGCAATCTTTTTACAAAGCTTACAGAAAGCTGCCCGCTATTCGTTTTGATCTGGACCGATGCTAAGCATCGGTTTTTTGTATTACCAAAATGTAAAACTTATGGGAATATGAGACAAAGCGCAATGGTACGGCGTCTTATTGTTATGCCGCCGGAATAAACCAGTTACAGAATAAAGATGGGAGTGAGTATATGAAACGACTGCTTTGCATCGTGATGGCAGCCTTGCTGTTGATCACAACAACCGCATACGCGGAACCTGCCGGTAGGCAGGCGCAAACATTTGCAACTGGAACCGTAGAAGAAAAACTGAACCGCATGATCCCCGTATTTGACAGCTTTGCGCGCAGCATGGGCATTGACGGCAAGGTTGCCTATAACGCAAATGATCCGCAATTTTTCTGGACGCAGCTGTATTTTCACGGTGCGGACTGGAGTTATGCAAATGCCCTGACAAAATATACGGATAGGCAGATCGTCCTCCCTGCATCAGTCATACAGGAATATGCGGCGGCTTCTTTCTATGGATTTACAAGCCTTCCGGATATCCCCCAAAGCGTAACGGATATCCGTTTTGATCAGGCTACGGATACGTACCTCCTGAATATGCCCATTATGCCGGAAACATCCATCATTGTTGAACGATATGCGCTGGATGCGGACGGTAATTTGCTTGCGGGCATTGGTTTTTATGATTCTTATTCTTCTAGGAACCCAAACCGGCTGGGCGGCCTGCTTGTACAAATGGCGGATAACGTAAGCCAAAGCGCTTCCTCTGATCCCGCCTTCCCTTACATTGTAAAATATGTACGGATGGAGTCCAATGCGGATTTTGAAGGCCTGGACGTTACCGAGTGCCACATCCAGCGTTTGATGGATGTCCTTCAGCTCGCGGCAACGGAGAAGCCGCCCGCCACCCTCTCGCCAACTCCAACGGTACAGCTGACGACGACACCAAAGCCAACGGCCACCCCTGCGCCAACCGCCAATGCATATCCGAAGCTTTCCATGGGCTCCCGCGGGGAAGATGTCAAGGCGTTGCAAGAACGCCTGAATGAACTGGGCTACAATTGCGGCTCCAGCGACGGCGTTTTCGGATCGAACACGAAGCGGGCCGTACGCTATTTTCAGGACGCCATCGGCGCAAGCCAGGATGGCGTGGCAACGGATAGACTGCAGCAGAGGCTGTTTGAATCAGGCGCGCCGGAATTTGTATTGTATGTGCAGCTAAAGAAAGGGTACGATGGCGTGCGTGTGGAAAAATTGCAGACGCGGCTGCGTGAACTTAACTACCTGGCCGCGCCGGTGGACGGCGAATACGGCGCCCGCACCGTGGATGCCATCAAGCTGTTCCAGAAGAAAGCCAATTTGAAGATCGACGGCATCGCAGGCGTGAAAACACAGACAGCGCTGTTTAAAAAGAATGCTCCCAAATGTGATGAATACATTCTGTTGAAAAAGGGCGACACAGGCGTTCGCGTAAAGGAAATGCAGGAACGTTTACGAAAGCTTAAATTCCTTTCCAAAGAGGCAAACAGCAGATACGACAATGATACCGTGACGGCTTTGGCAGCCTTTTTGAAGGTGCTGGGCGAAGGAGGAGACGGCAAGACAGCCTCACCGGAGCTTTTGCGCAAACTGTTCAAATACGTCCCTCCGACCCCGGCCCCGACCCCGACCCCCAAGCCCACCCC
>JAEZJP010000063.1 GCA_023415715.1 Bacillota bacterium | reverse complement strand
CCTTATAAGAGGCCAGCCCCTTGTCAACCAAATCCTGATTGATATCGTTGAAAACGATGGTGGCGCCGGCGGCTGCAAAGCCGCTGGCGATGGCATAGCCTATGCCGTAGGAACCGCCGGTGACCAGTGCAACCTTGCCGGTCAGTTCAAACATGTTCATGCTCATCATAATCCTCCTTAACGTATATCGGTGGTGGCGATCGCATCCATGTCGTTAAACGCCAGGTTTTCCCCGCCCATGGCCCATATGAAGGAGTAGTTGGATGTACCGGCGCCGGCGTGGATGCTCCAGGAGGGGCTGATCACCGCCTGCTCGTTCTGCATCACGATATGGCGCGTCTCGCTGCCTTCGCCCATCAGGTGGAACACCACATTGTCCTTGGGGATCTCAAAGTAAAAGTATACCTCCATGCGCCGCTCGTGGGTGTGCACGGGCATGGTGTTCCATACGCTGCCGGGCTCCAATGTGGTGAGGCCCATGGAAAGTTGGCAGGTTTTCAATACATCGGGGTGGATGAACTGGTTGATGACGCGCTTGTTGCTTGTCTCCAGGCTGCCCATGGGCTTCTTTGCCGCCTCCGCAATGGTGATGCGCCTGGTTTCATAGGAAGTGTGGGCCGGAGCGCTGACCATATAGAACTTGGCTGGATTCCCGCTTTCAAAGGACTCGAAGAAAACCTCTTTGGCGCCTCTGGTGATATACAGGCAGTCCTTATAGCCCAGCTCGTACACGGTGCCGTCCACCGTGACTGCGCCTTTTCCGCCAAGATTGAAAAGGCCCATCTCCCTGCGCTCCAGGAAAAAGTTTGTCCCAAACCGTTTCCATACATCGATGCCCTTGTTCACGGGCACCTTTTCCGTAACGGGCATCACGCCCAGGGTGACCATCCTGTCCACATGGCTGTACACGGCCGTCACATCATCTGGCACAAAGAGCTTTTCGATCAGGAACTCCCTGCGCATTTCCTCGGTTGTATAGCGCTTGAAATCACGCTGGTTGGCTGAATAACGGATGTCCATAGCGTTCCCTCCTTTGTTTATCGGCTGGTTATCCAATCTTGAAATCATTATATCATTCAATAATGCGAAAATCTTTGTATATATTGCCGCGAATCTTGGGTATCTGGTATAATGCTAACAAGAGGGGATTATATGAAAGAAATGTACTCCTGCCATGAGGCCATTGAAAAGTGCCTGAAAAGCCGAAGATTTGCTATCGCCCACCTTTTGCGGGAAGAAAAGACGATGGCCATGCACATCCATGACTGCTATGAGCTGTATTACTCCATTTCCGGGGGCAAGCAGTTTCTGATCGATAACACCTGCTATCCCGTGAATCCCGGCGACCTGTTCATCATCAACAACTATGAAAGCCATTGCGTTTCCAAAGTGGATGATGATGATCACGAGCGGATCGTTTTATCCATCCATCCGGATTACTTAAAATCCCTGTCCAGCTTTGAGACGGATCTGACCCAATGCTTTAAGCGGCAGGAAGGCCATTTTGGCTGCAAGCTGCACCTTCCCCCAGAGGGGCAGAGCCGCTTTTTATACCTGATCCACAAATTGCAGGAGGTCAAAGGCTACGGTGCGGACCTGATGGAAAACGCCATCTTCTCCGAGCTGATGGTGCTTGTCAACCGCCTGTATGGCGCCGGCGGGGAAAAGGCCACGGAATACCAGTACCATCCCGTGGTGGAAAAGATCGTCGCCTATATCAATGACCACATCGGAGAGCGGATCACCCTTTCCGTTCTGGCCGACAGCATGTTTTTGAGCCAAGCCTACATCTGCCGCATCTTCAAGGCGGAAACCGGCACCACCATCAACAAGTACATCACCGCGCGGCGCATCAGCATCGCCAAGGCCCGCCTGGGCACGGGCCTTTCTGTGGCGGAAGCCTGCGAGCAAAGCGGCTTCAATGACTATACCAACTTCGTTACCCTCTTTACCCGTATGGTAGGCATTACCCCCAAGCAGTACGCGCTTCATAACGCCAGGTAGCGGGCGGAGAGACGGAAAATAAGCGGGGAAGGGCCTTTTTGAAAAAATGGTACGGCCATCTCAATCTTCGCCGTGATTCGCTTCCGTTCTCACGGCTCGTTTCGCTGGCCTCCTCCGCCTGGCACATTGCCCCCACTGGGGGCAGCCAGGCTTCGGAGCCTTCCCAGCACCCTAACCTGAAAAACTTTCATATATATTATTTAAATCATACGAATGTTCCCCAAAATGATACTGATATGTACCGGAACAGGCGGGCGATTGATAATCGCCCCTACAACGCTTTGAGTCTGTTGATTTCTCTGCCGGAGCATATAGGTGCCGGAAGAAAAGACAATATACTCCTTGCTGATGTAGGGGCGATTATAAATCGCCCGCTTAGCATTGGCTGTCGACAGGCTGGAATATGGCATGCTCATCCGGCAACAAGCCATTCAATATAATACTATTTTACACCCTTCCCAAACGCCGTATCCAGCGCATAGGCCAGAAAGCCCGCACAGGTGGCGAAAGCCTCCCCCGTGGTACATTCCCCGGTTTTCTCATGCACGCTTTCGCAGGCGATGCCGTTGTCCATCTGAGTTCGCAGAAGGTGATCTTTGGCCGTTACCTTATGCCCGCACAGAAGGCTATTGGCGATGGACAGCACCCAGGGATGCGGTGCGTGGGCGCAGCCGATCTCCGCGATGGGCTTGCCCGCAAAGGAATAGCGGTAGCCGGGATCCCTTATCAAAGCGGAAGTATTCAAATACACGGGGTCATCCGCCTTGCAGAAGCCGTAAAAGCTGAGCAGCAGCAGGCTCCCCGGCGGCTCGTCGTACACGTCATACTGCCCTTTCAAATCCGCTGACCAGCAGAAGAACCGCTTCCCGTCCCGTTCCTTAATGAAATGATGAAGTATTGCTTCGCGCACACGTTCCGCTTGGGTAAGAAGTTCCGGCCGGGAAAGACGCTTGGACAAATCCGTGAGCACCCGCCACACCAGCACGTTATCATAGGTGAGATAGGGATATACATGCGTATCATCAGTGGGCTGGAGGAATGTTTCATACAGATCCAGCTCCGGGTGTTTTTTTGTGTCCAGAATACGCAGGATGTGCCGGATGCCTTCCTGTATATACGGCGCCTGCAATAAGGATTCATCCCCGGTGGCTTGCAGGTATTTCTCCAGGGCGATTAGCGGCGCGCACAACTCATCCAGTTCAAACCCCGGCTCCAGCACGGTGCCGTCGATGAACCGGCTGTGGATGCCTATGTTTCGAATTTGCTTGGTAAAAACGTACTTCAAAATTTCCCTGGCGTAATCCCTGTCCGCCATCAAGATAGCTGGGAAGCTCCACAGCAAACTGTCCCTGTCCCAGTAGGCGCAGGAGACGTAGTACCTGGGGCTGCGGGAGGTCATCAATACAAATTCCTCTGAATCGATGGTCCGGCCGGAGGCGAAGAAGAAGCTGAAAAACATATTGGTGTTCAGGATCTCTTTCAGTTTTTCATCCTCAAGCTGCCTTTCACGCCTGTTAAGCCATGCGCGGGTTTCATTCAGCATCTTATCAAAGCCGCGGCGCAAAAGCTCCTTGGCGCTGGTAGATGCGGCTACTTCCTCATACCCCAGGCCGAAAATGTAGTCTACCGCCGCTTCCTCTTTGGGGGCCAAGGTCCATTCGCGTTCCAGCGTAAAGCGGATGGAACCGTCTGCCGCCTGCTCGCTTTGCTCCTTTACCGCGTCCTCAAAGATGGGCGCCCAGGCAAACAGCGGCAGCCCGGTCCGCATTTCCATAACGAAATGATGGTTCCAGTTGCTTTTTATTAAGTATGTCTGCCCGCCTACGGGCTTAGACTCGTTTACCTCGTGCAATGTTTGGGTCCATAAGCCCATAAGCCCAGCCCCACAGCAGACAGGGCTTTGCCCGTTATTGCTGAGCTTGAGCCGGTAGAAGAGTGCCCGCTCGTTCAACGGGCACAACACTGTGCCTGTAACCTTCAGCGTTCCTGATTGGGCGCAAAAGCTTGGGATCCAATAATGCTCCCTGCTCCAGCTTAGATTTTCAAAGGTAGTTTCCCTGCCGTCCACCGTTACGAACGGGCGCAGGAGCGGCGCTCTTTCATCACCTCGAATCTCCAGCATCCCCTTGGCGCCCATATGCAAAAAGGTCAGCCCCTCAATGGCTCCATCCCGCTCCCTCAGCGTTGGAAGGGAAAGGTACTCGTTACCTGTTACCTGATATTTATCTTTCATGTATTTTCCTTCCTACGCCTTCACAGAGCCTTCGGAGAGGCCGGAGACGACGAATTTCTTTTGAAAGGTCACAAACAGGATAAGGATGGGGATCTGTACCAGGATGGAGGCGGCAAAGATCCACTCCCACCTTGTGGCGTGCTGGCCGCGCAGCGTTTGTATCATCAGCGGCAGCGTAACATACTGCTGCACCCCGCCCAGAACTACTTTTGCTGTAAAGAAATCCTCCCAGGTACCCTGGAAGCAGAATATGGCAAGCGTGCCGATGGCCGGCAGCGCCAGGGGAAGCAGCACCTTGAAGAAGGTGGTAAAGTGCCCGCCGCCGTCAATGCGCACGGACTCCTCCAGTTCTTTGGGCAGCGATGCGAAGTGTCCCCGCAAAAAGAAGGTGTTGCCGCACACGCCGGTGCCAACGTACAAAAGAATCAGCCCCGCCCTGGTGCCCATCAGGCCGTTGCCGCCATTCATCCATGGCAGGCTGATCCCCTGCAATACGATCACCTGGGGGATGATGCTCAAAAAGCCGGGGATCATCAGCGTGAACAGATAGATGCGGAACAGCGCTTCCCGGCCGAAAAAGTCGATGCGTGCAAACCCGTAGGCGGATAGCGAGGAGATCAAAACCACAAAGATCATGGTGCAGGTGGTAATGAGGATGCTGTTCAAAGCCGCCTGGGGAAGGTTCGATTGGGTGAGCACGTATTCATAAGCCGAGAAATTCAGCCGTGTAGGTAGTATCTTGGGTGGATAGGGCAGCACATAACTGAACTCTTCAAAGGAGTTGGTGATCATGAACAGGTAGGGCAGCACGAAAACGGCAGCACAGGCAAGCAGCAATATCCAGAAGATCACCCGTGAAAGGCGAATCTTGCGCATCAGGCCTTGCCCCCTTCCGTGCGGAATACCCTGTTGAGTATCAGCGTGGTTGCGAGCACCAGCATGGCCGTGATCAGGCCGATGGCCGCGCCCTGGCCAAACTCAAAGAGGTTGAAGGACTTGTCGTATAGCAGATACTGCAGCACGGAGGTGGTGCCTCTGGGGTTGCCGCTGGTTAGCAGCAGCACCTGCAAAAACACGTTGAACGCGCCGATGAGCATGTTCACCATCACGTAAAATGTGGTGTTTTTTAAGAGAGGCACGGTGATGTAGCGGAATTTCGCCACAGGCCCTGCACCCTCTATCCCTGCGGCCTCGTACAGTTCCGAGGAGATGCCCTGAAGCCCCGCCAGGTAAATGATCATGGACCAGCCGATGTTCTTCCATATGCCCATGATCCAGATGACCGTGTTGCCCGTCCAGGTCTTTTGCAGCCAGGGTATGTAATCGCCCGTGAGGTGGAACACATCCACCAGCAGGTAGTTGACTAGGCCTCGCTCCCCTGCGTTGAACATATAGGCAAACACCATGCCCACAATGACCCAGCTTGTGATCACCGGCAGATAAAAGAAAGTGCGGAAGACCATGCGGGCCCGGCGCAGGTTGTTGATCAGCACGGCAAACAGCAGCCCGAAGAACAGAATGAAGGGCGTGGTGATGATGGCGTACAGAAAATTGTTGCGGATGGCTACAAACAGCCGGCCCTGGGGCTCAGTGAACAATGCGATGTAGTTGTCAAGCCCGACAAAAGTCATGGAGCGCTGAACGATCTGGTAATTCGAAAAGCTGATGCGGATGTTGTACAGCATGGGATAAATGACGAAAACGCACGCCAGGATCAGCCCCGGCAATACAAAGGGAGCCGCCGGGAGCAGATTGCGAAGGCGTGCGCGCATAAGGCGCTTCTGCTGCTTTTTTTGGATATCTGCCATCAGGACGGGATGATCCACTCTTTTCCCTCCTTTCCAGGGGCGCTGCCCCTGCCCAAGGGCTCTGCCCTTGGGAATCCCGCTAAAGGGATACATCCCTTTAGAATCCCCATTTCAAGGGACAGGATGATGCTAGGCTTCTTATAAGAGTAACAATTAGAGCGTACTTTTTTATTGAAAACCCCATCTGCCTGCGGCATAAAATGCCGCAGGCAGAAAGGGGATTCCCAAGGGATAATTTCCCATCTGGCTCAATCGTCGCATTGCTTCGCTGCCGCTCACAATCCCGGCGGCCTCATGCTGCTGCGCTGCCGCTTGCATCGCTCTGTTTCGACCGCTTCCTTCGCCCGGCTTATTGCCGCCACCGGCGGCAGCCGGGCTACGGAACCCGTTTCGCCAGCCTCCTTCGCCCCTCCCATATCCGCCACCGGCGGGATCGGGGCTATGGAGCCTTTGGCGGGGTGTAGGGGCGGAGCCCTTACTTTACAAGCTCCGTGTCGATCAAAGCGGCGGTATCGGTCAGCGTCTTCTGGATATCGGCGCCTTCCAGGAAGATCATGTTCATGGCGTCACTCCAGTACTGGCCCACGGTGGAAGCCTGCGGGGTGGGGATGCGGCTTTGCGCGGTTTCCAGCTGCTTCATGTAAACGCTCCACTTGGGATCCGCCTTTACCTGGTCGGATTCCACACAGGATTTGAGGGTGGGGATGACGCCCACGGTGAGGAGCTTCAGCTGCACTTCCTCGGTGAGCATGAACTTAGCAAACGTCCAGGCAGCATCCTGTTTCTGGCTGCCATTGAAGAGCACGATATTCTCGCCGCCGACCACGGAGGCGGTGCGGCCTTCATAGGTGGGGATGGGGGCGGGGATGATCTTATTGTCCGCGTTGAAGGGGTACCAGGGGCCTTCAAAGAACATGGCGTACTGGCTGTTGATGCCGTCCCAGGCATCGGGGGTGCCGTCCACGTCACGGATGGTGAATACGCCCTGGTCATGAAGTTCCTTCAGTTTCGTAACGGCCTTCACGCTCTGCTCGCTGTCCAGGTAGCCGGAGGCCTTTGTGAAGCCTTCGTCCGTGAGGACGCCGCCAAAGAGCCAGAAGTAGGGGTACATATCCCAGTCACCCACGCCGGAAACGTTGAGGGTGGGGGTTCCGGGTTTCTTTTCGAGGCTCGCGGCAATGAACTCCTCCATGGTGGCAGGCGGCTCGGTGAAGCCCAGCTCGGCCATGATGTTCATGTTCATGACGGCGGCCTTGCAGTTGGTGTTCAGCGGCAGGCCGTAGTACTTGCCGTTATACAGGTTGGTGGACAGGGGGCCTTCCAGCACGGCATCCTTGAGGGCCGCAAAGCCTTCCATCTCGTCCAGGGGCACAATGCCGCCAAGCTTGGCGTAGGCGCTTGTTTGAACGATGTCCACACGGGCCACATCCGGCACGTTGCCGGTGCCGAAGGCGGCTACCAGCATCTGGTTGAACTGGCCGCCATCCTGGCGCACAGCCTCGACCTCGATGTCGGGGTGTGCGGCTTTAAACATGGGAATGATATCGTTTTCCAGAATGGGCGTTTCCGCATCGCCATAGGTGTGCCAGAAGACGATCTTCGTCTTTCCTTCCGCCATGGCGGAGGCGAAGGTCATAACCATGGTCAAGACCAGCAGCAGACTGACAAGCTTTTTCATGGGATAATCTCCTTTCTATTACTCATGCGCCTTAACACGCATAAATACCATGTCCCAGTAGGTAAGAGAGGGTACTGTGAAAGTGATGTAGGTTCCTTTTTCATCCGAGCCTGTTTTGTAAGCAAGCTCTTGGGGGGCGATATCCTCCCCGTCGGGGGAAGCCATATAAAGAGCTTCCACAGCCGCGTCTGTATAATAACGTACCGGGACTTTATCAACCGGCGTGGGCACGGGTTTTCTTTGGTTCTCATCCCGCCACATACTGTCGGTATCGGTGAGATTGATCAGGTGCAGCATCTCATAACCGTCGGATGATGTGGCGAAGGTCCACACGGCATCCCCCATGCCGGTGGAGGTTTGGCGAACGCCGTCCAGCGCAATAGTCCTTTCCACAGGCTGCGGCCCGCCCCGCAGCAGGTTTTCGTAAGCTGTGATGAAGTCGTACATCCTGCGGACTTTTGCCTGTAGTTCAACCCCCATGGTTTTTGCGCCGTCGCCCGGGAAGTATTCGTTGGACAGCATGTTGTCGCCGTTGCCAAGCTCGATGCGCGCCCCGCCAGAAGAGAATACCACCGCGTCCATCAAAAGCACCGCGGCGGGATTGAAGTGCTCACCGGGGGCCTTGTAGTTCACATAGCCGGCCACTACCAGGGATTTGCCGCCGCTTTCCTTTGCAGCGGCGAAAATTTCCCGCTGAATGGCGTTATAGGTGTCGTAATGCTGACCCCAGCGGTTCTTGTCCCAGGGCCAGAACTCCGCGTACAGAACGTCCACATTACTTGCGTTTACCTTTTCAATACCCTGTGCCCCCACGGGATTGAACACGAGGTACTTATCGCCCAGGGCTTCTTTGGCCCTATTCAGGAAAATGGTATAGCCATCCTTGACAAGATGTACGGGCTTCCCTTTTTCATCAACGCCCAGCGGTTCTCCCTCCGGCGTTTGCATCCGGCCGTTTTCGCCGATGGTGTCGCCGTGCCAGCCGTCAAAGCCCATCTTTTCAATGGCTTCCTTTTCGGCCTTGAAAATGTACTCCTGCCAGCCTTCATTCAGGATGTTGAAGAACTGCAGGATGCCTGTACTGCCCCGGCTTTCACTCATGACGCAGGTAAAATCCTGGCCGTTTGCCTTTACCAGCCGCCAAGCAGGTTCGACGCCTGTGCCGTCCCGCAGGTAGGTTTTGTTGGCGGCGTAGATCATGTTGTAGTTCAGGTTGACCATGCCCTTTTCCCGGGCAGCGGCAATGTACTTGGCAATCACATCCCCGTAGATCCAGCGGCCGGACCAATCCTGCCATTTTGCGGTATCCTTGTAAAGGGGAATGTGGTGGCGGTACTGCCAGTCGTAATATTGCAAACCGTTGATGTGATACTTGGTAAGCGATGCAACCTTCTCTTCCGCCGGAGCCTCCTTGGTAAAATCCCACAAATAGCCATAGCGGGGGAATTTTACCCAGGCGGAGGATACGTCCACAGCAACTTGGCCAATATCCAGCACCGCGCCACTTCCATCCGTCAGGGATATTTGAAGCAGATATCCCTGAAAATCTGTTTCCGGCGGCTGCCAGCCGAAGTTGATTTCCGTTTCGTTCCCGTCAGATGCAAAAGGGATGGTCAGGGATGGCTGCAACCTTTGATCAAGATGCCAGACTGTTACGAGAAGCTTTCCTGTTACCTTTTGGCCCGGCTGAAGCTTGAGGCTGACCTGCACCGTTTCCCCGGGGGCGTATAAGGCTTTGTCCGTATAAAGATCCGCGATGTGCACCGCCTCTTTCTGTGCCGCGCAGGCTGGGGCCGCAATTGTCAGGAGCAGCAGCGCCGCCGCAAGACAGATGCATCTCCTTTTCATGATCCGTCCTTTCCATCTGAAACGGCAATTCCAGATCGTTTCTTTGTTCTGCGCGTAATAAACAATTCTTGCATAAAAAATATAGCATAACCTATTGCCGACTGCAATATGTTATGCGCATAACAAACAAAATATATAAGATTGAAATGTGCTGATTGTTGAATTGCACCAAAGAGATCATGGCTGTGTCAGATCTCTTACCGTTTCCCCCTTGACAAGGCGCACGGGAAGGGTTACTTCCATAGGCGGCTTCACGTTTTTTTCCAGGATGTCCAGGAGCATTCTTACGGCTTGTTCCGCCTTGCGGGACACGTTTTGGTGAATTGTGGTTAGGCGTGGCCGAAGGATATGGGCCAGCATGTTATCGTCAAAGCCGGTAATGGAAATATCCCTGGGGACGCTGACGTGTTCATCCATCAGGTAGTTAACAGCCTCAGCCGCGTAATAATCGGAGGTGAACACCCAGGCGGTATCCTTTTTGCCCACGCGGGAGAGCATTTTTTTAAAATCCTCACGGCGCAGCTTGCGGTCCTTGGCAATTTGAATATAGGAATCCTCCCCCCAGGGGATATTGTGGCGCTCCAGCGCCTGCCTGTGCCCGGCCAGGCGGTGGGCGTCCACGCCGTAGAGCACCGGCTGGTCCCCCACGTAGGCGATGCGCCGGTGGCCGTATTTGATGAGGTGCTCAGCCATCATCTGCCCGCCGGCAAAGTCGTCGAGCCCTACATTGCTGTACTTTTCGCCCTCGTCAAAATAGCAGTCGATGAATACCACGGGCCGCTGGGCGATCTTCATCAGCGCCCGGCACTGGTCCGCCTGCAATCCCATGATGATGAGGCCGATGGTGTTCCATGTCTGGGCGATATGGTTGATCTCCTGGGCGTTCTGGGCAGCGTACAGCATGGTGAAAAAATGGCGGGTACGGATCTCGTTTTCCAGCGCGCCGATGAGCTCGCTCACAAAGGGGTCCTGCAGCGCCAGCTTCTCTTCCCGGTTGGGATAGTTGGTGATGACGCCTATGATCTCCGAATCACCCTTGGCCAGCATCCTGGCGCCCATGTTGGGGATATAGTGGTATTCCTCCAGCTTTTGCCGTATGCGCTGGGCCATTTCAGGGGACATCTTGTCCAAATGCCCGTGGATCACGTTGGACACCGTGGCGGTGCTCACATTCAGGCTTTCGGCAATTTCCTTGATGGTGATCATATTGTCACCCCCTCCAGGGATTCCATTCAGCCGCCATTATACCATACAAATGCTTTCAGTGTGGCGTAGCTTTGTCATACGTGCTACAATCTGTGAAAGGCAAGGAGGGGGATTATGGGAAATGAAGCCGGGGATAAGCTGATTGTGCGGGAATCCTTCGCCATGTTCTATGGCGGCGGAAAGATATTTTTCGTGCAATTGGACGGCCTATACGATCATAAGGCGCTGGTGATGGAAAAGTTTGAGCGGGATATGCAAACGCTGAGGAAGCCTTCCGAGCCTTCCCAGATGGGTCTTCATTTGAAAGATACCGTTGTCGACAGGGAAATGGCGCAAAACATGCTGCTTCAAATGAACGGTTCCGATCAGCATATGCAGAAAGTGGCCATCGTAGGGCTGAAATGGCGGGATAAGCGCCTTTTCAAGCGCTTGCTCCGCGATATGGAACCGCCCGCGCGTTACGCCTGCGATTTTTTTGATGATTACGAGCAGGCGAAAATATGGCTGGTCAAATAAAAAAGAATCCCGCCGGCATTTTATCCGGCGGGAATTCCTGGGATTTTGAATCAGTTTTTCGCAAACCGCCTGCCGAAGTCTTCGCAGATTTTGATCCCCTTATCATCCGGTTTCTCGTTGAGCACCAAGCCGTCTTCAAACAGCCTGGCCCCGGCGAAGAGAATATGATCCTGCCAATCCCGCATCCATTCGCCTTCTCCCCAGCCAAAGGAGCCGAAAAGGCCAACCTTCTTGCCGGTGAGCATGGGCCGGAGTGTCAGAAAGAAAGGCTCAAACTCCCATTCCTCCAGCAGCTCGCCGCTCATGGAGGGGCATCCTAAAAGGATATTATCGTATTTGGCCACTGCCTCCGCAGTCGTATTGGATACCGAAACTTCGTCCACATTTGCCCCCGCGTCCCGCAGGCCTTTTGCAATGGCATCCGCCATTGCCTTCGTATGGCCTGTTCCGCTCCAATAAGCGATAACAGCGTTGCTCACAAGTGTTCCTCCTCTCATGTTAGCTAAAGCTAACTGTCGAATTGAAAAAAAGTGCCCCGAAGCGAAGTAGATTGTCTATGTAGTTAGCATGCACTAACTTATTCTATTGTAACGTATCCCGTGGTACCTGTCAAGACCTGCCTTTATGATTTATGATAAAGTTTTCCTGGGTAGGGTGCGGGGAGGGCTCCTTTTTCAAAAGGAACCCTCCCCGAAAATATCTCCGTTTGCCCTTATCCCAGTGCCACATCCAGGATCATCATGATCAGGAAGCCCGCGATGACGCCAATGGTGCCCCAGTTGGAATGTTCTCCCTCATGGGAACCGGGGATCAGTTCGTCGGCCACTACGTAAATCATGGCGCCGGCGGCAAAGGAAAGCATCCAGGGCATCAGCGGTTCCACACCCCCGGCGATCCAAACGGTAAGCACGCCGAAGACAGGCTCCACAACGCCGGAGAGTACACCGAAGGAAAATGCGCGGCCTCGGCTCATACCCTCCTGCCTAAGAGGCAGGGAGATGGCAGCGCCTTCCGGAAAGTTTTGTATACCTATGCCCAACGCCAGCGCCATGGCCGCCAGGTATGTCACCTTGCCGCCCTGCTGGGCAGCCAACGCGAAGGCGAGGCCTACCGCCATGCCTTCAGGAATATTGTGCAACGTCACGGCGGAGAACAAAAGCGAGGTGCGCTTCATGCCTGAGGGGCGGCCCTCTGCATGCTCGCTGCCTGCGTGCAGGTGGGGCGTCAGGGTATCCAGCCCCAGCAGGAAAAGGGCGCCGATCACGAACCCGCCAGCCGCGGGGATCCAGGCGATTTGATTCTTTGCTGCCGCTTCCTCAATGGCGGGTATCAAAAGCGACCATACGGAAGCGGCGATCATGACCCCCGATGCAAATCCAAGAAAAAACTTATTCAGATGCCCGCTGATCTGCTTTTTGAAAAAGAATACGAGCGCCGCGCCAAGGCATGTTAAAAGAAAAGTAAAACCGGTGCCCAATACCGCTCCCAACGTGGGGCTGATCCCTGTCATAAGTCCTCCTCCTTATGAAAAACAAGTGTGCGACCATTTTATGATATAAACAGAAATCTGTTGCTTCAACCAGGTGGTTCCCAAGACATTGTTTCCCATATGCATTCCTCCTGCCGCGGCACGGCCGTATGTTTTCTTTCATTGTAACATGTGCCTTGGAAAAATCAACCTAAGAAAGGGTGCTTTCGTATTATGCTTGGTGAGACGGAAGCGCTTGGCATACCGTTTTATAAGCCGGTTCCGCCTAAAAGTGAATAAGGGATACCGCATGGCGCCGGGAAGAATCCCGGCGTCTTTTCATATAAAGGGTATTGACATTATATAACTTGTTGAATATTATATAACATGTTGGATAATGGATAGCCTTGAGAGGAGGCGGCGAATGTCTTTACGCTATGGTATCCTGGGGCTTCTAAACCGTTCGCCTATGACCGGGTACAATCTGAAAAAATTGTTTGACAAGACGCTGAACAACGTGTGGACGGCAAGCCTGAGCCAAATCTACCGTGAACTTACGATCCTTCAAAAGGACGGCTTAGTGACAGCGCAAGTGAAGGAGCAGGATTTAAGGCCTGACAAGAAGGTCTATACCATCACGGATGACGGGAAGCAATCTTTTCAGGCATGGCTTATGCAAAGCCCGGAAGCGTTTATTTCGCCCAAGCGGGATGATTTCATGCTAAGATTGTTTTTTGGGGCAGGCATGGGCGCCGGCCGCGTGAAGGAGCAGCTTGCAGAGTTTGCCGCGGATAGGAAGCGGGCAATGGAGGAGCTGGAAAAGAATATGCTGCAATTTCGCAAAGGGATGGCTGACTTATTGGGCGGAACCGTTATCAGCACGGAAGAAAAGAAGTATGTCCGGTTCATAGTAAGGCGCGCCCTTATGACAAACAGGCTTCTGATCGATTGGGCGGAGGAATGTATAAACGAACTGGAGGATTCCGAATAGTGAAGCCGGGAAGAAAGAAAAAAAGGAGGATGATTCTATTGATTATTGTGGCAGGGCTGTTCCTGTTGGGAGCCGCGTTCCTGTTTTCGCAGCGCCAAATAAGGGCTGCGGTCAAGTATCCTGATGAGAATCTGACTGTTACCAGCACGGCTTTTGAAAACGGCGGCGCCATCCCCAAACGCCATACCGGGAGGGGAGAGGATGTTTCACCGGAATTGAGCTTCGGCCCGCTTTCTGAGAAAGCCCAATCAATCGCCATCGTAATGGACGATCTGAATCATCCCATAGGCACATTTAACCATTGGGTGATCTGGAATATTCCTGCTTCTTTCACTACTGTGCCGGAGGGTGTTCCCAAGGGCGAAACGGTAGCCTCCCTTGGCGATGCTGTGCAGGGCCGCAGCGAATACGGCGGAAAGCATTGGTACCGCGGCCCCCTGCCGCCGTTCGGGACACATAGGTATGTGTTCAGGGTGTATATGCTGGACAGTTTTCTCAAGTTGGAGGCAAACGCAAATAAAGCATCACTGCTTGCGGCTATGGAGGGCCATATTCTGCAATACGGCACGCTGACAGGGTCATTCGGCAATTGACCGGCATATGAAAAGGGCCCGCTTTCCCATGCGCTGATGACGCGTATGGGAGCGGACCTTTTTGATTGCATATTATTTTATGCGTGGCGGTTGTACCATGACCGCTGTTCAAAGGGCAGCCTGTCGTTTTGCCGGCCCTTTTCCTCGGGAACGCCCACCGGAAGGATCACCGTTACCGTCATATTTTTTCCCTGGGGCACATTCAGCAGCGACCCGATCTTTTCTGCAATGCCTTTTGAGCGCAGCACGCCGTCCAGCCATACGGATGCGTACCCAAGGTCCGTGATGGCCAGCAGCATGTTTTGCACCGCAGCGGAGTAATCCTGCACCTCAAAGCCCATGCCCCGATAGGTGGACTCCGCCTTCATGATCACCGCGATGATAGCTGGGGCTGTCTGTACCGCGGCCATGGTAACAAGCTTTCTTATCTCCGTTAGTATTACGGGATCATCCACAATGGCAAAATGAGTGGTCTGGGCGTTGCAGCCTGAGGGCGCCATGATGCCCGCTTCAACAATCTTCCGTAAATCTTCCCTGGGCACGGGAGTATTCTTGAAATCACCCCTGTAGCTGTGGCGCTCAGCGAATGCTTTAAACAATTCCATAATAACCCTCCCTTGCTTTATCGTTTGCATATATCATACCACGAGCGGAAAAAAGTGCCAAGGTAGCGACCGCACGTGGGACTGGGCGGGGTGGGTGCTTTTTGAAAAAATCTCCCTCCCCGCGCCCCTCCCGGAAAAACTTTTTATAATATCGATTTATGCTCTTTGCCTTATCACCCACTTGAACGCCATCGTTTCCAATTTGAGCAGCACCAGCGCCGTAATCTCCAGCGTGGAGATATAGGCCGCCTGGCCCATGTTCTGCAAAAGGTATAGCGGCGTGCCCGTAGGCGCGTTGCGCAAGAAAAAATAATTTGTTTTGAAAATGGTATTGAAACCCATCACAAGAAGCAGCAGAATATTTCCCCACAAAAAGACCCGGCCCAAAGCCATCGGCCTTGGCCGGGCTCCGTTTGCCATACGCAGGAAAGGAGCCAGCGCAATAAGCGCATGCATGCTGAAAAACGCCCCTTCCATGACGAGTGGCCAGGGGCTTGGCATAACCGCCGGAAAAATCAGCGCCGCCAGCGCACCCGGGACCCCCAAATACAGCGTAAACTCCAGCAGGGCGGCGGAATGTGTAAGGAGCATGAAGGGCGTCAGGGCTCCCATAAAGCTGCACAGGTGTAACGGGAGCACCGTACCTACCCCTGCCAGCCCCATTTTCCATAGCAAAAAAATCTGGGTGGCCATGCAAAGCGGCACCAGTGCAGATACCGCGTAAGAGGCGGCCAACTGCAGCCGCTTTGCATGGCGGCGTTCCCCAACTCTATGCCAGAAACGGATGCGCCGTATGACGAGCAGTATGGGGACGGCCCAGACAACAAACACCGCCAGGGACATCAAAATAACCTCACGCGCTGCCCGCTTTCCCGGGAACAGTATTTAAGGCTGTCAGTTGATCTTCCATTTCTTCCAGCGTGAATACAGGGCTTTGGCAGCTCCCTTCACGGCACAGGTAATAGGCGGCAGGATGCCCCATGGTATCCCGCCCCTTCAGTATGCCGGGCATATCGCTTTGGATGGGCTGCATTTTTATGGCCGCAATGGAGCCAAGAGGCAGGAACCACATCCCCGCTGTTTTTGCAAAAGCCTCGATATCCTTTCCTCGCGTGCAACGCACACGGCCTCTGCCGGCAGATAGCAGCGATTAAGGCCCGCAATCAGCCCGAAGCAATGCCCGGAAGGCTGGTTTTGTGCCGCGCCTGCTAGTTTTTCCACAGTACGGGTGGCGTATTCCATCCACGCGTCCTCGCCAGTCAGGCGGGAAAGCTCAAACAGCACATAGGCCGCCATGGAATTGCCGCAGGGCGTGGCGCCGTCGTAATACTCCTTGGGCCGGAAGATCAATTCAGCTTCCGTTTCATTCATGAAAAAGTCGCCCTGTTTGTCGTCAAAGAATTTTTTGACCATCATTCGGCACAGGTTTTCGGCCTTTTGTATGTGGCCATAGTGGAAGTCCGTCCTGTACATGGCAAGGCTGGCCCAGGCCATGGCGGCATAGTCTGAAAGCCCGCCGCTCCCGCCGGCCTTTCCGTCCCGCCAGTAGGCGTACAGCTCGCCCTTTTTGTTGGTCAGCATCATCTGTGAAAACATCAGCGCCTGATTCGCGGGTGCAAGGTACTCCGGCTTGTTCAGCGCATAGGCTGCCTTGCAGAGGGCTGCAATCATAAGGCCGTTCCATTCGGTGAGCACCTTGTCGTCGGTAAAGAGCGTACGGGTGCTTTTGCGGTATTCGTACAGCTTTTTCCGAAGGGGCTTCAGGTTTTCCTCTTCCTCCTGGGAGTCTGTGAGACGGTTGAGGATGGATTTTCCTTTCGCCATTCCGCTTTCCGTCACGCCATAGAAACTGCAAAAGCGCTTTCCCTCCGCTGCTCCCAGCACGCTTTCGATCTCTGAGGCCGTAAAGGTATAATACGCCCCTTCCTCGCCGCCGGTATCCGCATCCTGGGCGCTGTAGAAGCCGCCCTCCGGATTTGTCATCTCCCGCACAATGTAGTCAAGCGTGGCCGTGGCAACCCGCCAGTACAGCGGTTTTCCCGTGATTTGGAACGCTTCCGTATAAGCCATGGCCAGCAGCGCATTGTCATATAGCATCTTTTCAAAGTGGGGGACCAGCCATTTCCTATCCGTAGAATAGCGGCTGAACCCGCCGCCCAGATGGTCGTACATCCCGCCGCGGTACATGCAGATGAGCGTCTTTTCCGCCATGTGCAGCGCGCGCCTGTCCTGTTCAAGCAGCGCATAGCGCAGCAAAAACAGAATGATATGCGGTGTGGGGAACTTGGGCGCGCTGCCAAAGCCTCCGTATTGGTCGTCAAAGCGGGTGTCCAGTTCCATTCTGGCTTGATGCAAAAGATCCTTGGTCATTTTGCCGGCTGCGGGAGAGGCTGCCTTGGCAAAAGCCTGCGTGACCTGCCGCCCGTTTTCCTTAAGCGATGCGGGATCCTCCCGCCATTTGCGGGCGATGGTTTCCAGAACCTCTACAAAACCCGGCTGTCCATAGGCTGCCTTTTTGGGGAAATAGGTTCCTGCGAAAAAGGGATGCTGGTCCGGCGTCATGAACACCGACAACGGCCAGCCGCCGGAACCATTCATGGCCTGGCATACCTGCATGTATACCGAGTCCACGTCGGGCCTTTCTTCCCTGTCCACCTTGACGGAAATGAAATGCTCATTGAGCAGCCCGGCTACCTCGGTATCTTCAAACGATTCGTGTGCCATCACATGGCACCAATGGCATGTGCATATCGGCACAGCCTAGCTGTACCCAATAGAAAGAAAAACGGGCTTGTTTTCAAGCCTGGCTTTTTCAAAGGCCTCCGCTCCCCAGGGATGCCAGTCCACAGGATTATTGGCATGCTGAATAAGATAGGGCGAAGACTCTTTGATCAATCTATTGGGTACCTGTTGTTGATTGCGCACGAAACCACCTCCTTTTTATAGGTTCTTCAATTTGCTTTCCTATTCTTTCCGCCTGCTTCAAGCATTATGCTTAACGGGACTTGGCGAATGCTTATAAAAAATGGGCTCCTTCAAACGGAGCCCGCTGCAATATACCGTGCGTTATTCGGGATAGTGGCTGCTGTCATCATAAATGCCACCGTACTGTTTCAGTACGTTGCTCATGCCCCGGTTGGCTACCTGGATCAGGTCATCCTGCGTCTTGATTTCTTCGGCATGGCTGTCCACGATCTCCCGTACAGAGGCGTGCAGGGAGTAGTAGTACTCCGCCGCCCGGTTGTTTTTGTCAAGAAGATTCCCCAAGTTGGTCTGCATGATTTCATCTCCTTTGCCGTTCAGTATGCCCGGTACGCAAAAAAGAAACCCTCCATGTGCTGTGAAGGGAATTCCTCATTGCAGCAAAAAGCGCGGCCTTTACATGGAGCCGCGCTTTCAATAAGGTTTCAGGCTTTATTCTCTTCTTCCGGTTCTTCCGGCATCTTCGGCGTTTGAAGAAGTGTTCCCTTTTCATCCAGCTTTGGTGAAGGTGCCTTGACAATGCTGCGTGTGGTTTGAATCACGGTCGCAATCGCCCCAACCACAAGTGTCATGTAATAGGTGAATAGCCGCCACATCAAAAGTGCGGAGAATATTTGCGTTGGCGGGAAAATATTTTTCATGTACGTTGAAAATCCGATTTCCTGAGCTCCTGAAGCGCCGGGCAGCGGCGTGTAAGAGGCACTGATGTACAGCATCAGCGCCATGGTAACGATCTTCACGGTTGGCATGCCGTGAAGCCCCAGCGTGTGGTATACAAAAACGGTTACCGCCATGATGGAAAGCACCTGAACCCCGTTGATGAAAAGCTGTACCAGCAGCTCCTTGGGCCGCTTGCGGATAAGCATAACGCTTGAGTGGAAAGTGGCAAGAATGCCCTCCCATTTGGCGGCAGATTGAGTGGGATCCTTGCAGATATGCAGAAGCGTTCCTATGCGGATGAACAGAAGGATGAAGAAACGTACCATCCGCTTATTGACGACCATGAACAGGATCAGGCCTACGGAAAAGGAGTTGAACAGATAACCGGCAATCAAAAATACTTTCAAACCCCAGAGCTGGTCCGCAACAAAACCCGGCTGAGCAGCCCAAGCGATGCCGCCCAGCACAAGAAGCATAAGCTGAAAACAGAAGAACTTCAATGTGAGTACGGAGGAGCCGACGCCGATGGGCACTTCCTTTTTTTTCAGGTAATAGACCTGCATCGGCTGCCCGCCGCTGGCTCCCGGCGTTATATTGGAATAGTACAGGCCCATCAGTGCCACGAACATAACGTAACGGAAATGCAGTGGGTAACCCTGCTTGTATAAAAAGTAGGCCAGGGAAGCGCCCTCCAGCAGCATAAAACATAACCAAGCGCCCAGGCAAGCCACCAGCCACCAGGGGGAAATGTTTGAGAAGGCCTGTCCGATATTTTTAAGCTCATTGTTGTTGATACCGATGATCAGTATGAACAGCAAGGTGCCCAAAATGAAGGCAATATTCAGATTTCTTTTTGTGGCTGCTTTCATTTGCCCCCCTGAGGATGGCCTTGGCCATCATGCAACGTTGAGTATACCATATGTTTCAGAAACAGGCAAGGTATGGAACAGCTGTTTCTTTTCCATGCATGCTTACTGCGCATAAAATGCAGGAAAATAGGACACTTTTCCGGGTTGTCAATTGTTATGAATCATGGTATGCTCGTATTAAGGGTATCCTTTTTCCGCCTGCAATCAAGAAAAGCGCTGTATCCTGCCGCGCTTTTACGACGAAAGGAGGACACTCATTGCGGAAAAAATTGCATTCAAAAATCCATGAATCCCTAACCTCAGTCCTTCCCATCACCGGGATAGTTTTGCTGCTGGCATTTACCATTTCTCCCATGCAGGTGGGAGTGCTGGGGCTGTTTTTGATGGGGGCGCTGATGCTGATCCTGGGCACAGGGCTTTTTACCCTGGGAGCCGATATGGCCATGATGCCTATGGGAACGCATATGGGCGCCGATCTGACGAGGCGGCGCAAGCTGTATCTGATGATTCTGGTTTCCTTTTTGATGGGCATTTTGATTACTATGGCGGAGCCTGATTTAAGTGTGCTTGCCAGGCAGGTGCCCGCCGTGCCAGACGCCGTGATCATCGGTGCGGTAGCCCTTGGGGTGGGGCTGTTTCTTACGCTGGCGGTTTTGCGCATTGTGTTTCAGGTTTCCCTGCGCCTGCTGCTTATTGGCTTTTATATGGTAGTATTTGCACTGACAGCCTTCGCCAATCCGGATTATCTGGCGGTGGCGTTCGATTCCGGCGGCGTGACCACCGGCCCCATTACGGTTCCCTTCATACTGGCTCTGGGCATCGGCGTGGCCGGCGTGGGAACCGGGAAAAGCGGACAGGATGATTCCTTTGGCCTGGTGGCGCTGTGTTCCATCGGTCCTATCCTGGCGGTAACGCTGATGGGCCTGTTCTATCCCGCCAACACGCAGGAAGTGCTGGAATCCGCTTTGAATAACCCTGGGACGACTTACGATATGCTGGCGATGATTGGTCGTGCGCTGCCCCATTATTTCAGGGATGTGGCCGTTGCATTAAGCCCCATGGTGGTGCTGTTCCTTTTCTTCCAGTGGCGGTATCTGAAGCTGCCCATAAGCCAGCTTGCCCGCATGGCGATGGGCGTTTTGTATACCTATGCGGGCCTTGTGGTTTTCCTCACCGGGGTGAATGTGGGCTTCATGCCGGCCGGAAATTTTCTGGGACGGCAGATCGCGTCGCTCTCTTACCATTGGATTTTGGTGCCTTTGGGCATGGTGATCGGCTATTTCATCGTGTCTGCTGAACCTGCCGTTCATGTGCTTGTGGAGCAGGTGGAGGAACTGACCGGCGGTTCCATATCCAAGAAAGCTATGATGGGCAGCCTCGCCGCGGGCATGGCTATCTCCGTGGGGCTATCCATGGTACGTGCAATGACAGGCATCAGCCTTTGGTTCTTTCTGGTGCCCGGCTACCTCATGGCGCTTACTCTTTCCTTCTTTGTGCCCCGTATCTTTACAGCCATCGCTTTTGACTCCGGCGGTGTGGCCTCCGGGCCCATGACGGCCACATTTTTGCTGCCCTTTGCCATGGGCGTCACATCCGCCATGGGAGGCAATATATTAAGGGATGCCTTTGGTACGGTGGCCATGGTAGCCATGACGCCTCTGATTACCATACAGGTGCTGGGCCTTGTATTTTCGCTCAAATCCCGCAGGGATCAAAAAATGCGGGAAGCGGCGGAGGACAAACAGGATACCGGGGATATAATCGAGTTATAAAAGCTTTTACGTTCATTTGCGAGGAGGAGACGCATGGAAAACAGGCAGGGCGCATGTGCTGAAGAAAACGGTGCCTGCGCCGTGAAGCAAGGCCAGGCCGTGCATTTGAAGCTTCTTGTGACCATTGTGGACCGGGGTAAGGGGCAAAGCGTGGCGGACCTGATGAAAAAGGAAGGCGTTTTGTTTCAAACCATTATGCTGGGAAAGGGTACAGCCCGCAAGGCTGTTTTAAATTATCTGGGCCTTGGGGAAACGGAAAAGGATGTTGTGATAAGCACCATCCGGCAGGAGGGCGGCCTTCCTGTTCTTAGAAAGCTGATGCAGGCCATGCGCCTGGATGCGCCCGGCCGCGGCATTGCCTTTACCGTTTCTTTATCAAGCGTGGGCGGGGCCAAAACATTAAGCTTTTTAACGGGAATTGAGCGTCATGGCTCCGACAGGGATACGGCATCCAAATACGAGGTGAATGAAATGGATAACCATGAACATAGTCTTGTGATCACCATTGTGAACCGCGGTTTCTCCGATCAGGTGTCGGAGGCCGCTGCAAGGGCCGGGGCCCGGGGCGGCACAGTTTTGCATGCCCGCGGCGCGGGCCGTGAGGAGGCGGAAAAATTTTTCGGCATCACCATCCAGCCGGAAAAGGAAGTGGTGCTCATTCTTGTGCGCCGGGAACAGAAGCATGATGTCATGCAGGAGATTTGCAAGTCTGCAGGCCTGTCTACACCTGGCCACGGTTTTTCCTTCAGCCTTCCGGTGGATGATGTGCTCGGCATGGCGCCAATGATTATGGAGGAGATGAACGAAGAAGAATAGCTGTTTTGGCTTTCACAAAAATAATTTGAAGAAATATTCATATGACTATTGACACATATGAGCGGTCGCGCATATAATAAATATGAACGATTGCTCATTTATTATACTCTGATAAAATACTGTGAAGAAAGGCGGATGGCCTATGGTAAGAAGCTACCGGCTGAAAGATCTGGATTGCGCAAACTGCGCCATGAAAATCGGGCATGCGGTAGGCACACTGGCGGGCGTAAAGAATGCGCAGGTACATTTTGCGGCCCAGCGGCTGACTGTGGAATTCGCCGGGGAACCCGCTCTGGAAATTGAGACGCAAATCCGGGACACAGTGCGGTCCATTGAGCCTGAAACGCAGGTTTTTGCCTGGCAGGAGCAGACTGCGGGCGATGTGATCAAGGAAGAGGATACCAAAAGGAAAGAATTCATCCACGCCTTTATGGCCGTAGGCGCTTCTCTGATACTGCTTGTTGCTGCCAACTTCTTAAAATCAGTATGGCCGTTGGGTGAAACACTACTGTTGACAGCTGCTTATCTTCTGGTTGGCTTCCCGGTGGTGAAAATGGCGTTTTTGCGGTTGAAAAGCGGGCAGACACTGGATGAAACGCTTCTTATGACCATTGCCACATTGGGTGCCTGGGCGCTGAATGAAGGCATGGAAGCAACGGCAGTCATGCTGTTTTACCGTGTTGGCGAAACGCTGCAGGACATGGCGGTCTTAAAGGGCCGCTCCGATATAAGAGCGCTGTCGAAGTTGGTAAGCGACACCGCCCACGTGGTATTGCGCGATGTAGTGGATATGCCCACCTCCGCCGTGCAGCCGGGCGATATCCTGGAGGTGCGGACGGGGGAACGGATCCCCGTGGACGGTGAAATCATACAGGGCCTAAGCGCGCTGGATCTTTCAGCACTTACAGGGGAATCCGTTCCGGTAAACTGTACGCCGGGTGACAAAGTGCTCTCCGGCAGCCAGAACACGGGCGCATTGATCCGCATCCTGTGTGAGAAGCCTGCCGCGGAAAGCACCGTTGCCCGCATCCTTCGCCTGACAAGGGAAGAAGCCGCGAAAAAGGCCGCTCCGGAACGGTTCCTTGGCAAGTTTGCAGCCATTTATACACCGGCGGTGGTGGGTGTTGCCACTTTGGTCTTTCTTCTGCCGCCCATCCTTGGCCTGGGCAGCTTTGCGGAGTGGGGTTACCGTTCGCTGCTGCTGCTCATGATCAGCTGCCCCTGCGCATTGGTACTGTCTGTACCTTTGGGTTACGTAGCCGGCATGGGTGACAGCGCCCGCCGTGGTCTGCTCATCAAGGGCGGCGCGGCGCTGGAGGCACTGGCGAAGGTTGACGCGCTGGCTTTGGATAAAACGGGCACACTGACGGAAGGCGTGTTCCGGCTTCAGGCGGTGCATCCTGCCGAGGGCGTCCAAACGGATGAACTGATGGAATCGGCCCTCTTTGCGGAAAGCAAGGCACAGCATCCCCTGGCACGCAGCATCCTTACCTCTCCGGAAGCGCAGGAGTGGCTTTCCGCCCACACAATCGTGCAAACGCCGGAAACATACGAGGAAATTCCAGGCAAGGGTGTTCGGGTGAAGGAAAACGGGCGTGAAATCCTGTGCGGCAGCCATAGCCTGCTCTCGGAAAACAGAATTGAAGTGCCTATGGAGCATGCGGCCGATCAGGTGCATACGGCGCAAAACGGAAAGTATTTGGGAAGCTTCTATTTGAGCGATGCCTTGCGGAAGGAAGCGCCCGCTGTTCTTGCGGAACTTCAAAAGCTGAACGTAGGTTCCATTACCGTACTTACGGGCGATTCCGAAAAGGGCGCACAGGCTGTAAAGAACCTTCCCGGTATTACCCGGGTGCGCGCCGGGCTTCTGCCGGAAGGCAAGGTAAGCGCCGTAAGGGAGATCGCGGGTTCCGGCCGCCGCATGGCCTTTGTGGGCGACGGCATCAACGATGCGCCGGTGCTGGCCGCGGCCCATGTGGGTATCGCCATGGGCGGCATCGGCAGCCAGGCCGCTATGGAAGCCGCGGACTGTGTACTGGCAGCGGGAACTCTTTCCGCCTTGCCTGAGGGCATCAAAACCGCCAGGCTCACCGCCCTTATCGTAAGGGGAAACGTGGCCATTGCCCTCGTGATCAAGCTTTTGGTAATGGTTTTAGGCATTGCGGGCGTGGCCAGCATGTGGCTGGCGGTGATTGCAGATGTGGGCGTTTCCCTTCTGTGCGTGCTTTTGACAGGCATTATCCGGGTAAGGAAGACTCCTGGCCGGGCGCAGCTTCAAAGTTGATATAAATCCTGCCATATATATCGAAAAAGCGGAAGATATAAAGCCTTCCGCTTTTTCTAGCTTTCAAACTATATGGCAAAAAATATACATGCTCATTTTTCCATCTTAACATAGGGGAAATATAATCACTTCATCCTGGTTTGTTTGGGGTGATGGTGTTGATTTTTAGTAACCATAAAGGCGGCCGGATCAGACTGCCGTTTGCTCTTGTTTGTATTGCATTATGCATCCTGCTTTGCGCAAGCGCGCTGCTTTTTGCTGCAAGTGCCGAAATGAACGGCGGCAAGCCGCTTGTTGAAAGTGAGATGCAGCCTGGTGTCATCAGAGGCCGGGTATTGCTTGACGATATAGAAATGGCTCCAAGCGGCATCATCGTTTAGGATGAGCATGGCAATACACACCGGGCATTAACCAACCTTTTCGGCGGGTACAATTTGCAGCTTGATCAGGGTGAATATACACTGACATTTGAACACGGCTCGGAATATTCCGTAAGTACGGTTAAGGTAAAGGCAAAAAGTTACGCGATCGGAAAGCTGGAGGATATCATCCTCAACCGCCTGATCGATCCAGGTGAGTATCATTGGTTTTCGGGAGACCTGCATCAGCATTCCTATTATTCCGACGGATTGTCCGATGTGCAGGAACTGATGACGGCGAATTTAGCAAGCGGGCTGCAATTTGCCTTTTTATCCGACCACAATACCGCGCTGGGGCTTGAAGAATGGCGCCAGGGAAACGGCCTTGCTTTTGAGCGCAGGGACGGCAGCGGGGCGTCAGGTTTTCATGCGTATGGCGCGATCGAGGTAACGACGGAATTCGGGCACTATCAGGCAATTGGGTGCGATGAAATGCCTGCAGAAGACCTCATCGGCTTTACGCAGGAGGAGCGGAAGCTGGACGAAAGCCGAAAGGATGCTGTGATCAAGACCAGGATAGAGGGCATCGCGCAGGCGATCCATAATCAAGGCGGCATTGTACAGATCAATCATCCTTATTCTCCCAATACCATGGGATTTCATTGGTGGGAGGATGTGAGCCTGTTTGACACCATGGAAATTTGGAACGGGATGTTTGTACCGCCGGACGGGCGGTATGAACCTGCTCAGACCGCATATCAATCACAGAATTACCGCAGCAAATTGACCTGGTTTGAACTGCTGAACAAGCTCGGGGAAGGCGGCAAGTTTATCGCAGCGACATGCGGCACGGATATCCACGATATCAAGGGATATTACCGCCCCGAGCAAGCGGAGCAGCAGGTTTCTCAGCTTGACGACTATAAAAAGCTGGATGCCTCCCAAGGAAAATATAACGGCGGCCCTTCCCTTTACGTCCGTTTGGAAGGGCCCCAAACACAGGACAAGTTGCTCCGTGCCATCAAAAACGGAAACAGTTTTCTTTCCCGCGGGGTGCTTCTGTTTGCAACCGTGGATGGAAAATCCTTCGGTGATACGGTGACGCTTCAAGTTGACCATATTGATATAGACGTGGAGCTATTCTGCAGGGATGGCCTTGAAAGTTTATGGGTCGTTCAAAATGGCCGGCGGGTTTGGGAGATAACATTTGCTGGGACGATGCGGGAAAAGGTTGCAGTCCCTTTGAAGAATGTGTCGGCCGGTGACTGGATTGTTTTGGAAGCATGCGGGAAGGATGCAAATTATGCAATTTCCAACCCCATCTTCTTCCAATAACAGAATAATACAATGAGGTGAAAAGGTATGAAGAACCGGCTTCGCGTTTTAGTCTCGGTCCTTGCGATTGTCAGCATGATTCTTGTCAACTCCTTTGCATCCATTGCCTATGCCGCGCAGGCACCGGCCGCTACGGAAAAAATCGAGGCAGTTGCCGAAGGCGCAGGGGAATGGGACCCCACCTATACCGTGGAAGTGAGCATCGTTGCGCCGGAGGGTGATGTGCTGTTTTCCGGCGATGTCTCTTTGAAATCCCCCACCATGATGGCCAGTGAATTCCTTGCCGCGGTGACTACCCAAAAGCGCATTGCGCAGGAAGGCATCGAAGCGGGTTATGTAACGGCCATTGGTGATTACACCAACAATACCACCACCGAAACCTACTGGCTGTATTCGGTGAACGGCCTGTCACCGGCGGTTGGCTGCAACCAATATCAGCTGCGGGATGGCGACGTGATGGTATGGGAGTATCAAAAGTATCAACAGGGCGCTGCGGCCGAAGTCGTTCCAACGCCTGACGCCAAGTCTTTTGAAGTGGGAAGCGATACTGTGGAAGCGGCCGCGGAAGGCGCCGGCGAGTGGGATCCCACCTATACCGTGCATCTGAAAATCGCCGCCCCGGACGGCACGGAGCTGTTTAACGGAAATGTAACCTTGAAAAGCCCCACCATGTGGGCAAGCGAATTCCTTCAGGCGGCGCTGGATAAAAAAAGCATCCGCCAGGTTGGGCTTGAACAGGGGTATGTCACCGCCATGGGCGATTATGAAAACAACACGACCCTCAACATATATTGGCTGTATGATGTCAATGGACTTTCACCGTCTGTCGGCTGCAACCAGCTCCAGCTTCGCGATGGGGATTACATGCTTTGGTCCTACAAAAAGTACCAATGACATATCCATCCATGCCATAAGGCCTAAAAACTGCCGGAGCTAAAAAGGCTTATAACCGCAGGAAGCTGCCGCGAAGGGGATAATTCCCTGACGCGGCTTTTTTGTTTTCTAAAACTGGGATATATCAAAAATGAGATTCTTTTTGTAAAACATAATTGACACAATGTCAAAGATATGATATGATCCCGCTGTAGAACACGGGCGAAAGGAGGCAAGCATCATGGGAAAGAACCTTCGCCTGAAGGCTGCAAGGGCCTTAAGGGGTATGTCGCAAAAGGATGTGGCGGAGGCTGTTGGCGTAACGAGGCAGACGATCAACGCTATTGAAAGCGGCGATTACAATCCTACCATCAACCTGTGCATTGCCATATGCAAAGCCTTGGGGAAAAGTCTGGATGAACTATTCTGGGAGGAGGATGCACATGAATTCCAATAAAAGGTGTCTGGATGAAAGACAGCGGGCACAGCGGGATCATATAGGCAATCAATGCTTTTTGCTGCTGCTCTACGGGATTTTGATTGATACCGCGCTTAACGGGCTGGGCGTAAAGTGGCTTCCTTATCCGGCTAATATGATGGCACTTCTCTGCGTATGCGGCGGCATCTACGAGGTGCGGATCATACGGGGAAACGCCTATCTTCCACCGGGGGTAAAGACCGCCCAAACGCGAAGGAATATCATCATCATGACGGTGTTTTGCATAGCGGTGGCCGCGGTTGCAGCATTTATCCTCATCCGGAACAGCGCGCAGCTTTCTGCCAATACCGGGAATGGTGAAGATAATTCCGCGTTGGTCCTTCTTATCATTTCAGGAGTAAGCCTCGTGATTGCCCTGGTTACAGGGTTGATCCAACGCGGCCGGGACAAGGAAAACGATAAAGAATAGCCGGCACAATTGCAAAACCTTTTGAAACCCATGCTTTGCCCCCTTTTTTATCCATAAGTGTGCTATACTTATGGATAACGGAGGGATGGGATCATGATAAAAAAAATGATACTCCTGCTGGTGGCCGCATGCTTTTTGATTCCCGCTGCCAGTGCTCAGGAAACAAATACGGCTTTGCAGCTTGAAATGCACCCGGGGGAGACCTTGACGGCGCCGGCTGCGGACAAGTGGGAATCTGCTGACACGCAGGTGGCTACGGTGGATGAGAAAGGGAACATCACCGCCCTTACAGAAGGAAACTGTCAGATCCTTTTGACCACCGGGAGCACGACTGCTGCCTATGATTTGACGGTGGATGACAATGTGCCTACGGAGCTGATGAAAAAGGCCATCGCCATCGCGGAAAACGAATTTGTCACATTGGACTTAAAGGGCGTCAAGAAGGCCAACAAGTATACCAAATGGTATTCCGGAAAGGACGGCGTGGCCTTCGGCTGGTGCGGCGCCTTTGTAGGCTGGTGCTTTGAGGAGGCCGGGGTGCCCATGTCCAGGGTGGGTGCAGCCGAGAAGGTGGCGGATGATGTCACCTATGCCATCAGCGAGGCCGCCGTTGGGAAAATATTAAAGGGCTATCAAAAGATGGAGCGCACCACCAATATCCCAAGGCCGGGCTATATGGTCATCTACAGCGTAACCAACAAATCCTACAATAACATCCACACCGGGCTGGTGGCGGATGTTCAGGATCTTGGGGACGGCCGCTACCTTTTGACCACCATCGAGGGCAACGTGTCCAGCAGGGTGAAAAAATACCAATACTATTACGACAGCTCGGAGGAAGCCGCGCAAAAGGAAGAGAATATGGAGGCGCTGCCGAGCGATATGCAGGTCGACGAGAAAATCTGCTACAAGCTGCACTCCGAGGATTGGTTTGTGAAAGTCTTCTGCCAGACATATAAGTAATACATTGAAAATTATTGGATATCAAAAACAGACTGACGGCGTAATGCCTACAGTCTGTTTTTTGCAATAAAATGCTCCCGGCAAAGGCCGGTAAGAGTTAAAGTTTTTCCATTTCAGTCGGCGAAATTGCTGTCCAGCAGCCGGACGATGGCATCCACGGCCCGCTGCTCATCTTCGCCGTCAGCTACAAGATAAAGCTTCCCGTCAATGGCCGTGCCCAGGGACAAAAGCCCCAGCATGCTTTTGGCATTGATGACCTTGCTGTGGTGCTCGATCATGATGCGTGCGTCGAAGCGGCTGGCCACCTGTACAAGCTGGGCAGCGGTGCGGCGCTGCAATGCCTCCTGGCCTGGCAGGGCGACTTCTCTTCGTATCATGGTTCATCCTCCTTATGTAAGTTCAGCGCCTGCGAGAGTTCCACAATCCTGCGCAGACGGTGGTTGACGCCGGATTTGCCAAGGGGCGGGTCCAGCATTTCGCCCAGCTGTGTCAGCGTGGCCTCAGGCTGTGAAAGCCTCAGCCGCGCCACCTGCTGGAGGGAAGGAGGGAGCATGCCCAATCCTTTGGATAAGGACAGCGCCCGGATGGCTTCGATCTGGCGGCGGGAAGCATCCAGTTGCTTTTCCATGTTGGAGGTGTCGCAATTCATCATGCGGTTTACGTAATTCATTACGTTTTTATGGACACGGGTGTTTTCCAGGGATAAAAGCGCCTGATGCGCTCCCATCATCCCCAGTGCGGACACGATCTGTTCGCTCTCTTTCAAGTATACCACAATAGTGCCTTTTCGGGACATCTGTTTTGCCGGAAGTCCGGATTTTTCCATAATACGGATAAGGGCGGCGGCCAAGCTTTGTTCGCCGGCCACTATTTCAAAATGGTAGCCCTTTTCAGGGCTTACGATGGAGCCTGCGCCAAGAAACGCGCCCCTTAAAAAGGCTTTGCGGCAGCATTGCCGGATGGCTGCGTTCCTGGGGGTGGTGCGAACCATATGCTGCGCGCCATCCTCCCCGGATGCCATTATGCCAAGGGCGGTGAGAAGCTTTTGCGAATCCTCCGTTTCCAGCGTCAATACACTGCTGCGCTGACCGCCCAGACGGCTGTGACGTACGAAGTGCAGCGATGGGGTAATGGAAAAGAGCGTGCGCAAAAGAAGAAAGATACGCCTGGCCAGCCCCGCGCTTTCCACCCGGAAGGTAAGGCGAACCTGCCCTGATCCCCTTAGGGAAAGGGTGGCAGATGTCTGTAAAACCGCGCTCAGCTCGCTGAGCATGCAGCAGGGCTTCTCAAAGGGAAGCCGTACCAGTTCATCCTTGGCGATGGAGGAAAAAGACAAGGGTACCTCCTTGGCGGGTCGCAGTAAAAGTCAAGAAAATTTTCTGTGATATAACGAAGTTGTGGGAATCTTCACTCAAACCGCCCTGAAAGCAGGGCAAGAGACAAGTATTCCAAGGCTTCCCCTTGAGGGGAAGCTGTCGACGAAGTCGACTGATGAGGTGGCAATATGTATAAAACATTTACAGCAAGACACCACCTCCGGCGCTGCGCGCCACCTATTCCATCTGGCTCGCTTCATCCCTCCATCTGGCTCAATCGGCGCGCTGGCTCGCTGCTCCCATCTGGCTCAATAGTCGCATTGCATCGCTGCCGCTTGCACTGCTCCTTTTCGCCAGCCTCCTTCATCTCTCCCTTATCCCTCCATCTGGCTCAATCGTCGCACTGCTCACTGCGTTCGCATTGCTCGTTTCGCCAGCCTCCTCTGCCTCGCTTCGTCCGCCCCAGGCGGCGCTTCGGCTACGGAGCCACAGGCGGGGTCGGGATACCGGAGCCCGCATCGCTTGTTTCGCCAGCCTCCTCCACACCGCCCATTTCCCTCCATCTGGCTCAATCGTCGCACTGCTCACTGCGTTCGCATTGCTCGTTTCGCCAGCCTCCTCCGCCTCGCTTCATCCGCCACTGGCGGC
>JAEZJP010000007.1 GCA_023415715.1 Bacillota bacterium | reverse complement strand
ACGGCTCCGCTTAATTCGCTCTTGACAATCATGGAGCTTGCAGGAATAATAAAGAAATCCGCTGGAAACCTCTACTCCTTGGCGGACCATTCTTTTTAAATCTGGCTGCGCAGCAGCTGTATGTTATGCATGGAGGGCATCTTTGTGGCAACAGAAACCAAGCTAGTTATCGTGGAATCGCCTGCCAAGGCACGGACAATCGCCAAATTCCTGGGCAAAGGGTACAAGGTGGAAGCTTCCCAAGGCCATATCAGGGACCTTCCCAAATCCCAAATCGGTGTGGATGTGGATCATGATTTTGATTTGAAATACATTACCATCAGAGGCCGGGGCAAAATTCTGACCAAAATCCGCAAGGAAGCCAAGAACGCTTCCCAAATATTGCTGGCTACCGACCCTGATAGGGAAGGAGAAGCGATTTCCTGGCATCTTGCCCAGACGCTGGGTTTGGATACGGAAAAGCCTTGCCGTATCGAATTCCACGAGGTCACGAAGAAGGCTGTTCAAAATGCGCTGCGCTCGCCCCGGCCCATCGATATGGGCAGGGTGGATGCCCAGCAGGCCCGCCGTGTGCTGGACCGGCTGGTGGGCTACAAAATCAGCCCGCTATTATGGGCCAAAGTAAAGAAGGGCCTTTCCGCCGGGCGCGTACAAAGCGTGGCTACCCGCATGGTGGTCATGCGGGAGCAGGATATTGAGGCATTCATTCCCGAGGAATATTGGGATATAACCGCCCAGGCGCAGTGCTTTTCCAGCCGTGGGAAAAAAGTTCATTTTGATGCCCGCCTTACATCCCTGGATGGGGTGAAGAGCGAGGTCAAAACCCAGCAGGATGCCGAAAAGGCGGTGGAACGCATCAAAGGCGCCCGCTTTGCCGTATACGGCGTGAAAAACGGAGAGCGGAAAAAGACGCCTGCCGCGCCTTTCACCACCTCCTCCCTTCAGCAGGAGGCCAGCCGCAAGCTGGGCTACACCACCGCCAAAACCATGCAGGTGGTGCAGCAGCTTTACGAAGGCATTGAGCTGGAAGGAAAGGATATCCAGGGTCTTGTGACCTATATCCGAACCGATTCCGTACGCATCAGCGACGATGCCATGGAGGCGGTCCGCCAGTACATACCCGAGCGCTTCGGCCCGGAATACCTGCCGGAGACGCCCAACGAGTTCAAGGGCCGCAAGAACGCCCAGGAGGCCCATGAGGCCATCCGGCCCACGGATGTACGCCGCACGCCGGAAAGCATCAAATCATATCTCACCAAGGAGCAGTTCAACCTGTACCGCTTGATCTATTCCAGGTTCCTGGCCAGTCAGATGATGCCGGCGCAGTACGATACCCTAACCCTGGACATTGGCGGCAACGGCGTGGGCCTTCGCTTTTACGGCGAGCATAAAAAATTCCCCGGCTTTACTTCCGTATACGAGGAAGGCAGCGACGAAGAGATTCAAAGCAGCGAAACCACTCTGCCGCAATTGAAGGAAGGCGATGCAGTGGTGGTGGAGGATGTTGCAAGCTCGCAGCATTTCACCCAGCCCCCGGCCCGCTACACTGAGGCTTCCCTGGTACGGGCTTTGGAGGAAAAGGGCATTGGCCGCCCCAGCACCTATGCGCCTACCATCACCACCATCATAGCCCGCGGCTATGTGAGCCGGGAGAAAAAGCGGCTGTATCCCACGGAACTGGGCCGCATGGTCACCGATATGATGGAGCAATATTTTTCAAAAATCGTGGATACGGAATTTACGGCCGAGCTGGAAGATGAGCTGGACGACGTGGAGGAAGGCAAGGTCCACTGGCGAGATATATTGCGCACCTTCTATCCTCCCTTTGAGGAGACGCTCAAAAAGGCGGAGGAACAGGTGGAAAAAGTGCACATCGCAGACGAGCCCAGCGATATCCCCTGCGATGTGTGCGGCGCCATGATGGTATACAAGATGGGGCGCTTCGGCAAATTCCTGGCCTGCCCAAACTTTCCCGAATGCCGGAATACGAAACCCATTATCAACTATATCGAAGCGCCCTGCCCCAAGTGCGGGAAAAGGCTCATGGAAAAGACGAGCAAGAAGAACAGGAAGTTCTATGGCTGCGAAGGGTATCCCGAGTGCGATTTCGTAAGCTGGGAACTGCCTGTTACGGAACGCTGCCCACAGTGCGGCAGCTTTATGACGGAGAAGGTAGGCCGCAAGGGCGAGATATGGCACCTGTGCGCCAATGAAACATGCCGCCACCGGGTGAAGGTTGCCTCCGCCCAGGCGGAGGAGGAAACCGAGGAATGAAAAGCGCAACGGTGATCGGCGCGGGGCTGGCCGGCACAGAAGCCGCATGGCAATTGGCAAGCCGGGGCATTCCCGTGACAATCGTCGAGATGAAACCGGAGAAGTATACCCCGGCCCATCACGCGCCCGGTATGGCGGAATTATGCTGCTCCAACAGCCTGCGCTCGGACAGGCTCACCAATGCAGTTGGTTTGCTCAAAGAGGAAATGCGCGTATTGAACTCCCTTACCATGAAGGCGGCGGATGCTACACAAGTGCCTGCCGGCGGCGCGCTGGCGGTGGACAGGGAGGGCTTTTCCAAATACATTACCGATGCTATGGTGAACCATCCCCTGGTGACGGTTCTGCGCAGGGAAGTGGCGGAAATACCCGGCGGGCCTGCGATCATTGCTACCGGGCCTTTGACCAGCGAAAAGCTGGCGGAGGCCATTTTGCAATTGCCGGGCATGACGGCGCTGCATTTTTACGATGCCGCCGCGCCGATCGTGACGCTGGATTCATTGGACATGGAGAAGATCTTCCGCCAGTCCCGGTATGATCGTGGTGAGGATTATCTCAACTGCCCCATGGATCAAGCACAGTATGATGCGTTTGTGCAGGCGCTTCTTGATGCAGAAACGGCGCCGGTGCACGGCTTTGAGGAAAATATGGTGTTCGAAGGCTGCATGCCTGTGGAGAGCATGGCCCGCCGGGGGCATATGGTGCTTGCTTTCGGACCGTTAAAGCCTGTGGGGCTGAAAGACCCGCGCACTTGTCGGGAACCTTATGCCGCGGTGCAATTGCGCCAGGATAACCATGAAGGTACGCTTTTTAACCTGGTGGGCTTTCAGACGAGGCTGAAGTTCGGAGAGCAAAAGCGCGTGTTCGGCATGATCCCGGGCCTTGAAAATGCTGTGTTCGTACGCTATGGCGTAATGCACCGCAATACGTTTTTGCATAGCCCCGGCTTGCTGGATGAAACATATCAGGTAATCAATCAGCCCGGATTGTATTTTGCCGGGCAGATGACCGGCGTGGAAGGGTATGTGGAAAGCGCCGCCAGCGGCCTAGTGGCCGGCCTTTCCCTGGCCTGCCGCCTGAAGGATAAGGCGCCGCCGGTCTTCCCCAGAACTACGGCTCTTGGGGCCATGGCTCAATACATATCCACACCGAATCGCAATTTTCAGCCCATGAACTGCTGCTTTGGCCTGATCGAATCGCTGCCGGTGGAACCGGGGAAAAAGCCGATCCGAAACAAGGTACAAAGATACGAAGCCATCGGCAGGCGCTCGCTGGCCATAATAGGGGATTTGGCCGCCCAATTGCGGGATTTGGACGGCAAAGAGTGACATGCATAACGGTTTATGGTACGCTTGAATCAAGGAGGATGACACTATGTTCAAAAGAATGCTTGCTGTATGCTTAACGATGCTTTTGCTTGTATCAACACTTCCTGCCGTGGCGCAGGATATGGAGGAAAACTTTGCCCTCCAGTTTGCCAAGGATATGATGAGCGGCGAAAAGAACACGGAATTGTATGAACTGTTTACGGACGAGGTGAAAGCCCAGCTTCCGCAGGATGCCTTTTCCGGGCTTTGGCCTCAGCTGACCGTGATGTGCGGCGCTTTTGAGGAATTTGGAGATTTGCAAACGCAGCAGGCTTCAGGCCTTACTGTTTATTTGCAGCGGCTTAATATGGGCAAACAGGACCTGATCATGCAGTTGGCTGTGAATGAGACGGGGAAGATAGCTGGCATCAATATCACCCCCGCTCCCAAGGAAGAAGAAACCACCCCCAAGGCTGCCAATCTGCCCGAAGGAATCGTGGAAGAAGAAGTCACCGTGGGGGAAGGCGAATGGGCGCTGCCCGGAACACTGACGCTGCCAGAAACGGGGAGTGCCTTTAAAGCCGTGGTACTGGTGCATGGCTCCGGCGCAAATGACCGTGATGAAACGGTTGGCTCAACCAAGATGTTCAGGGATCTGGCCTGGAAGCTTGCCCAAAACGGCATCGCCGTGCTTCGCTATGACAAACGTACCTTTGTGCATGGTTCCAAGATCACGCCTGAAATGCAGGCTGCTTTTACCGTCAAAGAAGAAACAGTGGATGACGCGCTGCTGGCCGGCAAATTACTTGCATCCGATAGCCGCATTGACAGTACAAAAATCTTTCTGGTGGGCCACAGCATGGGCGCCATGCTTGGACCGCGCATCGTATCTGAAAGCAACGGCCTGTATGCCGGCATGGTACTCATTAGCGGTACGCCCCTTCCGCTCACCGATATCCTTATCGCCCAGAATAATGACATACTTTCCAAATTGACGGAGGAACAGCGCGCCACCGAACAGCCGAAATTGGATGCGGAGATTCAAAAGCTTAACGATTTCCTGAAGATGCCGGCTGAAGAAACGAAATCTGTCACCGTCTTTGGCATGCCCGGCTATTACCTGTATGAAATGCGTCAGTTCGATCCTGCGGCGCTAATACTTGCGCTTAAGCTGCCTACGCTGATCATGCAGGGTGGCAAGGACTTTCAGGTATCCCCGGAAAACGGGCTGGATGCCTGGAAAAAGGCTGTGGGAGAGCAGGAATTTGTAACCTACAAGCTGTATCCTGAGCTCAACCATCCTATGATGGCTTATACCGGGGACCCGGCGCTGCAATATTCGCTGCAGGAATACAATACCCCCGCGAACATGGATGAGACGGCGGAGAACGATATAATCAACTGGATTGCAAGCCACTGAAGAAAGGAACTATTATTTTATGGCCATGATGGGAACCACCATCTGCGCCGTGCGCCGCAATGGCGTTACAGCCATTGCCGGCGACGGCCAGGTAACCATGGGGGAAAACGCGATTTTCAAGTCCACCGCCAAGAAGGTGCGCAGGCTGTATCACGGCCAAGTGGCCGTAGGCTTTGCCGGCTCCGTGGCAGATGCTTTCACGCTGTGCGAGCGCTTTGAGGATAAGCTGACACAGTGCGGCGGCAATCTGGAGCGGGCCGCGGTGACGCTGGCTCAGGACTGGCGCAGCGACAAGGTAATGCGGCAATTGCAGTCCATGATGATCGTGGCGGACAAGGAAAGCATGCTGATTTTGAGCGGTACCGGCGAAGTGATTGATCCGGACGATGGGGTGGCCGCCATCGGCTCCGGCGGCAATTATGCCCTGGCCGCGGCACGCGCCCTGGTGCAGAATACCGACCTTACCGCCCCCGAGATTGCGGAAAAAGCGCTGCTCATCGCCTCTTCCATCTGTGTGTTCACCAATGGGAACATCACTGTGGAAGTGGTTTAATGGAGGTACGATTCATGAAGACGTTGACGCCCCGGGAAACGGTGCGGGAACTGGACAGATACATCATCGGCCAGGAGGAAGCCAAGCGGGCTGTGGCCATCGCGCTGCGTAACCGCTACCGCCGCGCCCAGGTGGAGGAAAGCATAAGAGAAGAAATATATCCCAAGATCATCCTTATGATCGGGCCTACAGGCGTTGGCAAGACGGAGATTGCCCGCCGCCTGGCAAAGCTGGTGGATGCGCCTTTCATCAAGGTAGAGGCCACCAAGTTTACCGAGGTGGGCTATGTCGGCCGGGATGTGGAAGGTATCATCCGCGACCTGACGGAAAACGCCGTGCGCATGGTGAAGGAAGAATTTGAGAAAAAGGTTCAAGTAAGGGCCCAGGTGCTGGCCGAAGACAGGCTGGTAACGCTGCTCACGCATCCGCCCAAAATAAGCGGCAGCAATCCCCTGGAGTTTCTGCTGGGCAACAAAAAGGAACCGGAGCTTTCAGGCGAAGAGCAGCAGAAGCTTTCTGTCAGAAAAGAAGAGGTACGCCAGCAGCTTTTGCGCGGCGAACTGGAGGAACGGGAGCTGGAAGTGGAAGTGGAGGAATCCATGCCACAGCTGGAGGTGGGGGGAAGCTCCATCAGCATCGGCGATATGATGGGCGGAATCATGCCCAAAAAGACGAAGATCAGACGGGTGAAGGTGAAGGAAGCCCGGAAGATTCTTCTTTCCGAGGAATCCCAAAAGCTGATCGATCAGGATGCCGTGCAGGAGGAGGCTGTCCGCCGTGCGGAACAGCACGGTATCGTGTTCATTGATGAGATCGACAAGATCGCAGGCCGCTCTTCCGGCCACGGCCCGGATGTAAGCCGAGAGGGTGTGCAGCGGGACATTTTGCCCATTGTGGAGGGCAGCACCGTCAACACCAAATATGGCGCGGTGCGCACCGACTTTATGCTGTTTATTGCGGCCGGCGCTTTCCATGTGGCCAAGGTGACTGACCTGATCCCCGAGCTCCAGGGCCGTTTCCCCGTGCATGTGGATTTGAAGAGCCTGACCCGTGATGATTTCTGCAAGATCCTGACACAGCCGGACAATGCCCTTACCCGCCAGTACGAGGCGCTGCTGTCCGTGGACAATGTGCACTTGCGCTTTGAGGAAAGTGCCATTGAGGCCATTGCAGACGCGGCTTTTGCCTCCAACGAATCCGGCGAAGATATCGGCGCCCGCCGCCTCCACGCGGTGTTCGAGGACCTTTTGGAGGATATCTCCTTCAATGCCGGCGGTGACAGCATGCCGGAAGTACATCTCAACATCACCGGCGAATACGTCAAGGAACATTTACACCGGGAGAACAAGGATACGGACGTGCGGAGATATATTTTATAGAATTTTGCGGGAAGAGAAATTTTTGAAAAAATTTCCCTTCCCGCACCCTTTCTTTAAAAACTTTACTTTATATGCAATCCCAAACGATTCAAGATACGGCATGTTTTGTTTTGGGGTTGCTTTTTTGTTTTATTTCGGGTAGAATATGAAAGCCGCATCATGATGATGGTCGGGTCCCGTGCGATTCCATGGTGTGAATCCTGTCAGGTCCGGAAGGAAGCAGCAGTAAGCGCAAGTTGGAAGGTGCTGCGGGGTTGCC
>JAEZJP010000324.1 GCA_023415715.1 Bacillota bacterium | reverse complement strand
CCCGAGCCCTTTTTGCCATGTATGACCTGAATCATGGAGCAGCGCCTCCTTCGTTCAATTTCCTTTATTGGTATTATAACGCAATCTTTCCTTTTATGCAATCTAATCTCCGCTTAAGCCGCCCGTGGATGTCCTCGATTTCAGCTCCTCCAGGGACAAAGAGCTTAAAAATCTTGGCTTGGCGCCATTAAGGCGCGCATCCCAGCGGCAGACGCCGGCATACTCGCAAAACTTGCAGGCGATGAACGTATTTGTTTTGGCGGGGGAGATGGCGATGTCGCCTTTGCGCATGGAGGATGCCAGCTTTTCCGCGGTCTGTTTGGCATGGTTAAGCAGGCTTTGCATTTCCTCAAGCGAGGCGGCGGAGGCATGGGCGGAAAGCGAACCGTCCTTATTGAACACCTGCTTCATACTTGTGCCGTCCTTGTCCATGGCACCCACAACAGTGACATCGGACAGTACAATGCCCCGAAGCCTAAGCAGTTGGGCAATCTCCCTTTCCGCACGCTCTTTTATGCCTTCATCCAGGTCCACCAGCGGGTCGTCGATGTGGAAATAGAACGCCCCGGCAGGTTCTGCGCCGGGCTTTGCGTTCAAGGCTGCCATCAGGTATATGAGAAGCTGCAATTGCAGCCCCCAGTATATTTGCGTGGGGTCCAGCTCCTTGTGGCCGCTTTTGTAATCCACCACGCGCATATAGACGCTCTCGCCGCCTTCATACAGGTCCACACGGTCGATCACGCCCCGGAGCAACACCTCCGTCCCATCAGCCATTTGAAGGCGGATGGGGGGCAGCGGGCTGTCTGGCGTGCCAAAGCTGATCTCCGCCATTTTAGGCCGGAAGCTGCTGCTTTTCATGTGCTGAGTGAACATCCAGGCGGCCCGGCGGATAATGCGCAGATACTTCTTGCCAAGGGCTTTCGTTTGGGCGTTCTCGCCAAGCGGCCCCTCCGCCCAGGACTGCTCGATGGGTGATAGTACCTCATTCATCAGGCCGTCGCACTCTGTACGGTCAATGCCCGGCCAGGAAGCGTGCTGGGCGGTTTTTTCCATGAAATCCTTCAGTGCGCCATGGAAAATTGTACCCACATCGGCAGTGGTCAGAGCCCATTCCTTTCTTGGCACGGGCTGCAATCCATAGTGCACAAAATGCTTGTAGGGGCACTTTGCGTATTCCTCCAGCCGGCTGACGGACATGGTCTGATGCCCGAACAGCTTCAACGCCGTGGCAGGATCCAGGGGTCTTGCGTCCAGCTTTTCCGAAAGAGCAGTTATAATGGACAATGCTTGCTGCCTTGTATCAGGATTTGTATAAAGGCTTACCCAGGCGTCCATCCATGGTTCGGGAAGAGCCTCTTCAAGGGTTGCACCGTCCCACAGCGAGGAGAGGCGCAGTGCCAGCCCATCCAAAGCCGGGATGTACGCCAATGGTTCATTAGGACCGGAAGGCCCGGTGACGCCGCCCATTTCTACAAGCTGCGGGAAGATGCGTGTTTTCAGCAGTGTCAAAAATCCCGCGGGGCGCTGGCTTTGGCCACTTTGGGTAGCCTGGGCATGGCTTAAAAAGAGCCTTTCGGTGGGTATGGTCAGCGTACGCTTAAGGTCGGTACGGGCAAGATGGTCCCGCCCGTCCCCGTTCAGTCCCAGGTGGGTGTCGGCTAGTGTTTCCAGCTGCTCCCGCTCCTCATCCCGCAGCAGGCTGCTGTTTTCCGACTGCAAAAGACCGTCACCTAAACCCATCACAAACATCGCCCGTATGCTGCCCGGCATTACATGGCCTATTTCGCCGCATACCACCGTATCGGGGGCGGGCGGCAATGCGCTTAGCTCCCCGGCGGAAAAACCGGCGGCCAGCCATGCGGCCACCTGGGTGGAAGGCGCGCGCAAACCTGAAAGCAGGTCGTGCATCTGGTCCAGCGTTCCCAGCAAAAACTGCCAGACCTGCCTCGTCTGTGAGGCCTGGGCAGCCATGTTCAGGGAAAGAAGCCGTTCCTCTTCCTTTTGCAGCGTATGGTAGGCGTCCACCTGCTCCAGAAGGTGGAATATGGCACGCAGCGATTCGGTGGCTTCTTTGGCCCTGGATAACGCGGCCTGCATTTCCGCCAGCGGGCCGATCAGAGACCGTCGGGCAGGTTCCAGCTGAGCGGTCTCCTCCTGATTGCCCCTTGTGAAAGGCTTGCGCCATCTGTCGCCATAAATGCCGTTGGCAATGGCGTAATTCTCCAGTCTATTGCAGTCCTCCGGCGATAAGGGAGCGTAGCCGGATTTCAAACAGGCCAGGATATCGGCCCGGGCATATCCTTTGGAAGCTGCCCGAAGGGCGTGTGTTAAGAAGCGGATCAGCCCATGGGAAGCAGCCGGCACCTTTTCCTCCAGATAGAAGGGGATGCCGTAGCTTGTAAAAACAGCATGGAGGATGGTACCGTAGGCCTGCATGCTTCCAGCTGCCACCGCGATCTCACCCCAGGGGACACCTGCTTCATGAAGCTTGATCATTTGCGAGGCGGCTTCATGGGCCTCGGCATAGGGGTTGGGGGCGGCAAACAGGGATATGGCCTCCGGCATGCCAGGATAGGCATAGGCCGGATGGGCAAACAGGTTCGCCTCCAGGTGTTCGATCTCCTTCGCCGCGTCAAGGGGCGTTTCGTCAAGGTACTCCCATGTATATAATGTGTTTTGCGCCTTGAGCATTTTTGCAAACCGCTGAGCGCTTTGCCGGGCCGGTAGATAAAGGTACCCGTCCCGAGCCTGCGGCCTGTCCATGGTAAGGGCAACGGTCATACCGGCGCTGAGCTTAACTCCGGCGCATAACAGCTGGCACAGCTGCGGCGGCAGAATATCAAAACCGTAGGCGAAGACATAGGCGTTTTCAAAGAGCCCGCTTTGGGGCAGCCGCCTTGCGGCCTCGTCCTGCACATCCTCCCCGTCCACGAACCGGCCGGAAAGCTGCGTTTCATAAGCCTGCCAGCAGCGGGCGATGTCGCTTAGCTTTTGCTTGAGAGCACCGCCGGGAAGAGCGGAGGATTGCGCAAGCAAATCGTCTGCTGTAAGGCGGCCACGCTTGAAATCGGCGATGAGGCTGCTCATTTTTTCCACAAAGCCAGTGTGGGCGGCGGCACGCCGGTAATAGACAAGCTCTTTTTGCACTTGGTTCACGGCACGGCTCAGCGCCATGCGTTTGCCGCGGCTGTCCAGCGGTACCCTTCCGTCGGTGCCTGCCGCGTCGAAAATCCTTTGGGTCAGCCTTGAGGGGGAAAGCACCTGGATGTTGAAAAAGCCGGGCATGTCAAGGCGGCGGATGAGATCCACCTCCGCCTGCAAGGTATACTGTTCCGGCACCAACAAAAGGCAGGTTTCGCCTTTATGGTGAAGCCAGCCGATTTGTGTGATGATATGGGGCAGGAGCCTGTGCATCCGCCCCCCCAGGATGGTGACTTCTCCCATGCTCACCCCTCCAAACCCATTATGCCACGGCGGGGACAGGCACGTCAAATGAAGCTTTCAAAATGGAGAAAAATGGGGTATCATGGTTAAAGTATCGAAAAGGGGGACATGTATTGCGCCTTTGTATCCTGACCGACATCCACGCCAACCTGCCGGCGCTCACAGCTGTGCTGAACAACGCCATGAAGCAGGGGGCGCAAGGCTATATCTCCCTTGGCGACCAGGTGAATTTTGGCCCGCAGCCCCGGGAAACGCTGGCGCTTTTAAAGGATTGGAACGTCAAGCTCCTGATGGGCAACCATGAGGAAAGAATCATCCGCTTCTACAATGGTGGACAGGCGCTGTACGATGCGTATAACTGGTCCATGCACACGTGGACGGCCCGCATATTGGCGGGTGTGACGATGGATTATGACATGGAATGGCGCCATGAGGATATGCTTTTAACCCATGCCGTGCCGGGCAGTGTGGATACGCTGCTTACACCGGCGGATGCGGAAAAGATGAAGGCGATACTGAGCTCGCTGGATGTAAAATGGCTGGTGTGCGGCCACTATCATACCCCCTGGCAGATAAGCGTGCAGGGCAAGCATTTTGTGAATCCCGGAAGCCTGGGCATCCTGGATGACGGGCGCGGCTGCCAGGCCGCCTACGCCATGTGGGAGGATGGACAGGTAACGGTTTATACCGTTCCCTATGACCCCGCACCGCTTAAAAGGGCTTATGTGGAAAGCGGCCTGGCCGCAGCTGCGCCGGAAATGGCCAGGTCCGTATTGGAGACAATGCTCTGGGGTTATCATGGCTATACGCCCAGATGGATAAATCATGTCCAGGAAACCGCCAAAGCAGCGGGTATCCCCTGGCATAGCAGGGAAGCCTTTCACCTGGCAGAGGAAAGCTTTCCCTGGACGGAGGACATTTCCTGCGAGGAATTTTGGCAACGTCCGTAAGCAAGGAGGAACCTATGCAGTTTGAAGATACCATTGCCGCCATCGCCACGGCCACGGGCCAGGGAGGTATTGCCATCCTGCGCATCAGCGGCCCCAGGGCGGAGGCTGTACTCCGGAGCATATTCCGTCCCGCCAAGGGGGAGGGGGAGTCGTTTCCTTCCCATTTGCTGGTGTACGGACATGTGGTGAAAGGGAATGAGAAGGTCGACGAGGCCATGGCGGTGTTGATGCGCGCTCCCCGCAGCTATACCAGGGAGGACGTGGCGGAGATCCATACCCACGGCGGGCGGATGATGGCATTGATTACTTTGGAACTGGCGCTGAGCGTTGGAGCCAGGCAGGCGGAGCCGGGGGAGTTTACACGCCGGGCGTTTTTGAACGGAAGGCTGGATTTGAGCCAGGCGGAGGCTGTGATGGGCCTGATCGCAGCGGGCGGCCGTCAGGCGGCGAAGGCGGCCATGCGCCAGCTGGACGGCGGGCCCAGCCAGTTCATACGGGAGGTTCTTGATAAGTTATATGGCCTCATGGCTGGACTGGAAGCCGCCATCGACTATCCGGAGGAAGTGGGAGAAGAGGAAGCCACGCACAGCCTGCGCCATGGCATTTTGACATTGGCAAAGGAGTTGGAGGATGCCTGCGACGAGCGTGGCGTGAAAATGCTGGAGCGCGGCATGGATGTGGTGCTGTGCGGCCGGCCCAACGTAGGGAAAAGCTCGCTCCTAAACGCTTTGCTGGGGGAGGATCGGGCCATCGTCACCGATGTGCCTGGCACCACCAGGGATATCCTTACAGGCAGCATGGAAATAAACGGCCTGCCGGTCACGCTAAGCGACACGGCGGGCCTAAGAGATACGGAAGATGCGGTGGAGAAGATAGGTGTCAGCCGGGCGCAAAAGGCCATGGCCAGGGCGGATGTGGCGATACTGGTCATCGACGCCGGGCAGCCCCTGTCTTTGGAGGATAAAGATTTGCTGCTTTCCCCGCCGGAGGGGGAGTTTGCCGTGGTGCTGAACAAAAGCGATCTAGTACCTTTGGTGGGAACGGATGACATAAAGAAACTGTGCCCATCGGTCCCGGTGATTGCTCTCTCCGCAAAAACAGGGGAAGGGCTTGCCATACTGAAGGCATATCTTGCGGAAAAGGCGGGGGAACCTTCCAAGCTTGCTTTGACCATATCCCGCCATCTTGACGCCGCCAGGAGGGCAGCAAACAGCCTTCGCCAGGCGGCAGACAGCCTTATATCCGGCATTCCCCTGGACCTTGCCGCCGTGGATATGCGGGACGCCCTTTCCGCATTGGGGGAAATCACCGGGGATGAGGTGGAGGAAAGGATTTTGGATCAGGTGTTTTCGAATTTTTGTGTAGGGAAATAAGGGAAACAGGTTAAAGCATTTGCAGATGAACGATCTCGCTTACAAGAATGAATGCACAAAGGCTTTGACGGATATCCGGCTTTACTTCTTTGATGGGCCAAAAAGCATCGGCTCCGAAAAGCTGATGCCAGGAGTTTCATCGACAAATTGTAATTTGAACCCTCTGTTATAGTTATCTTTGTAAGACTACAGGAATATCTACAGTTATTAAACCAACAGTCATGAGCGGTACCTGCGCAACAACCTTGGCTTTTGGATTCATTGCCAGTGTGGGGCCATAGGCAATGCGCTCTACGCCGTGTTGGTCGGGCGGGCGAGTTCCAGTTACATCAGAAGAGATAAACCACAAACCATTTTCTTTAACTCGCTCCGAGCGGATTTCGTTGTGTTTGTACTTCCATTTTTCGGCGTTTTCGCGCCGTATCATATTCTGTGCCGGTAATAACAGCAGTTGGGCACCTTGGTCAGCTACAGCTTTTGCTGCCTCAGCAAATTGCGCATCGTAGCAGATATTTATGCCATATTTAAGGCCCTTGATCTCAAAGATTGGATAATTTTCGCCTGGGGTTAATATTAAAGTTTCATTGGGATCTATAAGATGTGTTTTACGATAGACTCCAATGATTTCGCCCCTATTCACTACAACAGCGGAGTTGAAATACTTTCCCGACTTTTTCTCGCTTACACCAAAAACGAGCACCGGTTTAATATGCTCAAGTTGTTTAAGTATTGCGGCGAATTGCTGGGATTCAAAATTATATGCATAGTTCGCCAAGTATGTTCCATCCAAAATATAACCTGACAAAAAGCATTCGGGAAACAGCAACAGATCGACCTTTTTGTCCTCGGCCTCTTTTGCAAACCGCAGCATAATATCAATTGCTGCGGGCGGATCGCCAATAATTTCGGGTGTTTGGCAGGCACCAACTCTAACTATGCTCTTCATAATTTTTCCCAATTTTTCTATCCCTAAAGCAGACTTACAAATTCTTGTTTGTCGAATAATGAAAACAACATATATACTCATTATACAACGAAGGACATCAGCTCTACAATGCAAGAGAAGAGTCTACTTTAGCGGGGCCGCGGAGAATGCAATGCTGTTTTTTTATAGTAAAAAGATGTGCCGGGATATTACGGGCCATGATGGCCTACAAAGTAGGATCTGGCCTTTTCCATAATTTCCAAAACACAGGCGCTCTTTGCGTCGGTATACGCCGGCGGGTCATACCGGTATTTTAAGGCCGCCTCCTTTTTCACTTGCACATATTTCGCAAACGCTTCCGGATCGATGCGCAGATAATCCCGGAACATCTTTTCGTCTGCAATGTGCCGGTTTCCTGTTTGATACACGTGGACATGATGCGTATGGTTGCCTGACTGGTCAGGGTGTAGTTTAACAAAATATCTCCGCCCAGGAATGCCGTTTTCGCCTTTGGCAACATATCCATTGGCTGCCATGGCATCATTGCGGGCATCGATCATAAGGAGATCGTCTGCTACGATCATGATATCTATAATGGGTTTTGCGGCCATTCCTTTTATGGAGGTGGAACCAAAATGCTGTATGTCGAACGCCAGATTCCCGAAGATACCAAGAAGCAGGTTTTTTTCTTTTTCATACAGATAAGGCCATGACTCATCATAGGGGATAACGGTTATTTCCCTGGGCATGCTTCATTCTCCTTAACCGAACAGAATGAGACCCATTGTGGAAGGGCAGCGTAGGGATTTTTGTGCCAATCTGCTTTTTCATCCCATTCATCAAGACCCCACCACATAGAGCCTACTGATGTTTTCTCAGCGAAGAACTCGTTCATATTTGAAATCTTAAATTTGCTTGATATCAACGCGTTTACAAAATCGCATAAACGCCATAAGAAGTTTGACGGATTGCCAAACGGGCCAATCTCATCGTACGGCTTGATGATACGCAGTTCATTTGTTTTATCATCAAAAGGGCGGATAAACGGATGCGTCTCAAAAAAGATATATTTACCGCCGTCTTTCAGGATACGGCGGAAAGCGCCGTACATGGCTTCCAAATTGCAAATCCAGACATGAACGCCGTTGGAGGTGTAGACAAGGTCATATTCGTCGTTATTTAAGCCTTGCAACTCCATACTGTCATCAATGTGGAATTCTATGTTCCAGCCCTCCGATTTTGCAATCATTCGTGCGTTTTTGATCTGCTCAGAGGAAATATCACAGGACGTAACGGAGGCACCCAGCAGATGGAACGCGAACGCAGCGATATTATCGCCGCTGGAAGGAACGCAGACACGCTTACTCTGTAAGGAGGGGAATTTCTCCCGGATCGTTTGGCATACTTCTGAAGGAAAGCCCAGCCAGGGGTTGCTCTTCAGCAGCTGAAGAGCATTGGTACCCTCGTATAGCTTTTTGTAATATCCATCAGACTGCCTGTTCCAACTGTTTCTTATATTCTCATTGCTATGGGTCATAAAACCTTCCTCCTGAAGCTTGTCAATTGCTTTTGTATCCATGCAGCTCCAGAGTCTTGGCAATCTGCCGGTCGATTTCTTCCTGAGTCATTTTCATGGGATAATCGCCCAGATACTGTATCCAGTTATCCACAATGCTCCGTATGTCTTCCCCGATGATCAGAGCGCATTCCTTTTGAAGGTTACGGCTATCATAGAGCTTCATAAAGAGTTGCATTCCATATTGTTCAATAAGATATTTGCTGAACGAATAGCTGCACAGGTAGAAGGCGGCTCTCTTTTCGCCGGTGGCCAGGGCGGAGCTTTTCGGTAAATCGCCACTTCCCATGAGATCGATGACGTCGGCATAGCCGTCTCCCAAATAGAGCTGCGCACAGGCGTGAACATCCACGCCATAATTGAAAACAGAACAGTTCTCTCCAATCTCATCCTGAACGTAGCATGCCAGGCCTTCGCGAAGCGATAACGAACTGTAAGTGGGGCAGATCAGATGGGTCATCTCATGGGCCAAAGTCCAGAAATTATATTCCGCCATAGTTTTGTTGATATAAATGCGGGGAATCATTTTTGTATAGGCATGATATCCGCCTTCCACATGGGAGCTTTCCGCCGTAAAAACAATTTCAAACTGAACCTTGTCTTCCGGATAGGAATCCTGCCAATTGCTTTTGCCGGCCAATGTCGCAATCACCTGAACATAACCTGATACTTCCTCTATAAGCTGCTGCTTGCTTACAAACCTGCAGTATTCATGGTTTATGCTTTCCCATGTTTGATCTTCCATAGCTACAGAAAATACTGCTTCCGAGCGGGCGGTGAAAGGAAGGGTATGAAACAGCAATATAACTGCTGAAAGAAGAAGTACCAATCTTTTCACCGCAATATCCTCCTCAAGCAAATGAAAGGCTTGATTTTATCTATTAGTAGCTATCTTCATCTCAAGGTGAAAAGCTTCACTTGATATACGGAATTCCAATTGTTTTACGTATTCTCCGGTAAACTCGCTTATTTCATCTGTATCGTATTCAGGATAATGTGAAAAGCCGATATGCTTCAGCATTTTGATGCTTTTTTCATTGTCCTGGTAACATCCCGCAGATATAAACTTCAAATTAAAAGCAGCAAAACAATATTTCAATGCCAATGCAAAGGCGCGCGTTCCAAAGCCGCGGCTTCTGTACTCCCTGTAGATCCATATGGCTAGATCCGGGCATTCCCCGTCAGGGCTGAGCCTTACTGTTCCGATATTTGCGTTGTTCCCCTTCTCCACTATGGCTGCCCAAAATGGGAACCGGTCAATGTCAAATTTCTTAAATTCCTCAAATGATTCTTTGAATATGAAATTGTATCCTTTTTGTGTTTCAATATCCTGCCAGCACGCATACATATCAAGATCATCGCTATGGTTGTATTTTCTTAGCAGTATTGTGTCGTCTTCATGAAAGATCATATCAGCACTTCCTTATGGCAGCCTGTTATTTTCCCCATAACGCTCGATTGTCAGATATGATCTCATATAAATTTTTCCCCGCCAATTTTTCGAAGTACGCCTTCAGTTCTTTGTTACAGTTCCGTTTCTCCGCCGGGTAACGCCCATATCTTCTTTCTACATCAGCCATTCGGATTTCCATGTCCACAACGCCGTCCGACATGGAAAGAGCATCGCATAGCTGTATCAAATAATCGTAATCATTGAATTGTATACTTCGTAATGTGTTGGAGATTTCCTTTTGCTCATCGATGGATATGTCAAAATTGCCTATATACACATGAATATCAGGGAC
>JAEZJP010000071.1 GCA_023415715.1 Bacillota bacterium | reverse complement strand
GCCTATAGCTGGCTGGTAGGCATGAGCGCGCCGGTGATTCGCTCGTCGCTTATGTTCCTGGCGTTTTTGGGCGCCAAACTTCTTGGGCGGGCGCATGATCCGCTCACTTCCATTTCCGCTGTCTTTCTCTTTCTTTTGCTATGGAAGCCGCTGGACCTGCTTTCCCCAAGCTTTCAGCTTTCCTTTGGCGCTGTGGCAGCCATGCTGGTATTAGGTGAGCCGCTTCTTAAGTGGCAAAACAAGCGCTTCCCCGGAAAAAGAAAAAGAGTTCACGGCCGCATCCGTCATATTCTTCATCAGCAATGGCAAAGCATCAAAGCATTGCCCGCTTTGGGAATCACGGCACAAATTGGCGTGGCGCTCCCATTGGCCGCATGGTACAACGAAATTTCCCTGCTGGGCATATTTGTAAACCTGTTGGTGATCCCTTATGTGGCGGTATTGATGCTGGCCTTTCTGCTGGCGCTTGTACTCTGCCCGCTTGGCATCATCGGACAGGCTGCCGGCACAGTGGCCGGATGGCTTACGAATGTGCTTCTAAGTACGGTCAGCCTTGCAGCAGATGTCCCCGGCATGGCAGTGAGGGTTCCTTCCCCTACATGGCCCGTCATCTTGGGTACCCTCGCATTTCTGATTCTTCTCTCAAACTATGTTCTATGCAGTGGCAGGCAGCGGGTGCTTATGCTGGCCGCAGTTGCTGTTTTAACCGTCGGAGGCGGGCTTGCTTTTGCAAACCGTAACGTCCGCTACATACAGCTAAGCGTGGGCGATGCGGATGCCGCCATCCTGGAGGACGGCGCGTACACCGCTGTGATCGATACGGGTGAGACGGGAGCGGAACTGGCCGATTACTTTCGGGGCGAAGGGCGGGGCATTGACACGCTGCTCCTTTCACATCTGCATCTGGATCACGCCGGCGGGATCATGCGTCTACTGGATGAGGGGATTGAAATCCGCAGCGTGTACATCCCGGAAGGTGCGGAAACTGCCCAGCCTGATGCGGAAGGGCTGATGCAGCTTACATTCCTTCGCGAAAAAGGCATTCCTGTGATACAATTGCATGCAGGGGACAAGCTTAAAAGCCCCCGTACCGAGCTTATTGTGCTGTGGCCGCAGAATGACGCTGTCCGGCCAGGCCAGGATGCCAATCAATCGTCCCTCGTTGCCTTAATGCAAATGGAAGATGTACGATTGCTTACCACCGGTGACATCACCGGTGAATATGAAATGTACGCCGCTGAAAAGGCAGATGTATTGAAGGTGCCCCATCATGGCAGCGCAAACAGTACCGGTAATGATTTTTTGAATGCGGTAGACCCACAGATGGCAATATTGAGTTGTTCGGGGCTTATCGTGCCACCCTCTCCCAAAACGTTGGAAAGGCTGACAGAAAGCAAAATCCCGCTCTATAGAACAGACCAGTCGGGCGCTGTTACTTTGCTTGTCAAGGGCGGCCAATTTACAGTCCATCCCTTTTTGAAGGAGTAGCATTATGAACCATACGGAATTCTTTAAGGCAGCAAAATCAGGACAGTTAGGCTCTCTGTATTTGATGGAGGGCGTTGAAGAATACATTAAGCAATCGGCGCTGGAACAGCTGCGCAAGGCTATACTGCCTGCAGGCTTTGAAGCGTTGAATGAATCGGTGCTGGAGAACCCTACCCTTCAGGTGCTGAAGGCGGCAGCGGAAACGCTCCCCTTTATGGCGGACAAGCGGCTTGTGTTGGTGCGTGAATGCGCCCTTTTGCGTCCTTCCCGCAAAGGCAGTGAGGAGGGGGAGGAGGCGCCTGAGGAGGATGACCAGACAAGCGCGTTTTGCAGCTATTTAGCCGATATACCGCCCACCACTTGCCTGGTTTTTTATGAAAAAGGCAAGGCTGATGCCAGACGGAAGCTATATAGTGCCATCAAAAAGCATGGTTCCATCGCACTTTTTGACACGCTGGATAACGAGGAACTGAACCGCTGGATCATGCAGACCATGCGCAGCCTTGGCAAGGAGATTTCTCCTGCAGCCGCCTCCAACCTTGCCTTTACCGTAGGCAGGGATGCGGCGCTGCTTCGGGGAGAAATGGAAAAGCTGGCCGCCCATACGGGGGAACGACCGCAGGTTACTGCGGAAGACATTCAGGCTGTAGCCACACGCTCCCTGGAAGCATCCGTATTTGATATGGTGGATGCTCTGGTGGAAGGCAAAGCGCCCAAGGCTTTCAGCCTGTTTGAAAACATGCTGCGCACCGGGGGCAGCCAGTTTGCCATCCTGGCCATGATCCTCCGGCAATACCGCATCTTGTTCCACTACAAAACGCTGAAGGAAAACAATGCCTCCCCTATGGACATAAGAAGCCGCCTTGGCATACCTCCTTTTGCCGTGGACCGCGCCGCAAAGCAGGCGGCTGCATACAACTTAGGTCAATTGCAAAGCGCGATTGCCCTGTGCGTGGATACGGAATTCTCCGTCAAGTCAGGCCGTATGGCGGAGGAGGGCTCCGTGGAAAGGGTAATGCTGCTTTTGTCAAGGCTGAAGGTTGAAGATTTGGAGAAAGTCACTTTTACGAAGGTATGATAACATTTTAAGACTTCTCTACCGAGGCTTTTGCATGCTTGAGAGATCCATTCATTTTTTTCTGAAAGCCGAAGGGGCGATTACTAATCGCCCGCCGAGTTAGGTATTTTGTACGCAACATGCGGGCGATTAATAATCGCACCTATGGCATCGTTTGTTTATCGTCTTCTCTTCCAGTGCTCTGATCTCATGGTAAATTCTTGAAAAAACTTCTGCAACAAACAAATTACAGAAAGGCGGAAGGACATTCATCCCTCCGCCTATTTCTATGCATTCCAAAATCACATGAAGTTGAACAGCGTCATCTGGCTTGTTTCCGTCATGCCGCTTAAGCATCCGTGCTCCCGCAAAAGTTCGATCACGGCGCTGGACAAATGCGCCCGGTTTTTAAGATCCTCGATGGACAGGAACGGCGTTGTCCGTTCCCGGATGATGGCTTCCGCCGCCGCCTCGCCCAGACCGCCCAGGGAAATGAACGGCACCCTGAGCTTGCCATCCTCCATCAAAAAGCGCTTGGAGTCGCTTTTGTACAAGTCGGCAGCAAGGAACGAGATGCCCCGCAAGTGCATTTCCAGCACCAGTTCCAGAGCGGTGATCTCATCCTTTTCCTTTTCTGACAGCTTCTGTTCCTGTTCCTTGTAGCCCTTCAATATGCCCCTGATTACGTCGGCACTAAGCAGCATCCTCGCACCGTCAAACCCGTCGCCGCGAACTGTGAAGTAGGCGGCATAATAGGCCAGTGGCTGATGCACCTTGTACCAGCCCACCCGAAGGGCCATGGTCACATAGGCTACGGCGTGGCCCTTGGGGAACATGTACTTGATCTTTTTGCAACTGTCAATGAACCACGCCGGTACATCGGCTGCGTTCATGGCATCTTCCATTTCGGGCTTCAGGCCCTTGCCCTTGCGTACGCTTTCCATGGTGTCAAAGGACATCTTGCTTTGCACACCCTTGGTAATCAGGTAATTCATGATATCGTCGCGGGTGCATATGCATTGCGACAGCGTGGCGGTTCCGGATGTAATCAGATCCTTGGCATTGCCAAGCCACACGTCGGTACCGTGGCTGAGACCCGAAAGGCGGATCAGTTCCTCCATGGTGGAGGGTTTTGTATCCTCCAGCATCTGGCGCACAAAGCCCGTGCCGAATTCCGGAATACCCAGGGTGCCTGTGTTGCATCCCAAGCTCTCGGGATCGATGCCTAGCGCTGTGGTGCTTGTAAACAGGGACATGACCGCCTTGTCATCCAAAGGGATCTCTTTATACGGGATATGGGTCAATTCCTCCAACAAGTGGATCATGGTAGGATCGTCGTGGCCCAGGATATCCAGCTTCACCAATATGTCATGCATGGAGGTGAAGTCGTAGTGGGTGGTGATGGTATCGCTGCCCACATCATCCGCAGGGTGCTGGATGGCGGTGAACTGATATATTTCATACTCCTTGGGCAAAACCACCATACCGCCGGGATGCTGGCCCGTGGTGCGCTTGACGCCTACGCAGCCCGTCACAAGCCTTTCCTTTTCCGCGTTCCCGGCCTGAATGCCGCGCTCCTCCAGGTATTTGCTCACATAGCCGTAAGCCGTCTTTTCCGCCAATGCGGAGATGGTGCCGGCCCTGAACACATGGCCTTTGCCGAACAGTTCCTCCACGTATGCGTGGGCCCTGGGCTGATATTCGCCGGAAAAGTTCAAGTCGATATCAGGCACCTTGTCGCCTTTGAAGCCCAGGAACACCTCAAAGGGGATGTCATAACCGTCTTTATGAAGCTTTTGCCCGCAGAGGGGGCAATCTTTGTCCGGCAGATCCACACCCACCTTGTACCGTTCCTTGTTTACATCGAAAAAGCCCTGATGGCAATGCTCACAGCGGTAGTGGGGCGGCAACGAATTCACCTCGGTGATGCCGCACATGGTGGCCACAAAGGATGAGCCTACGGAACCGCGGGAGCCTACCAGGTAGCCATCGGAAAGGGATTTGCTCACCAGCTTTTGGGCGATGTTGTACAGCGTGGCAAAACCGTAGCCGATGATGGAGCCAAGCTCCTTCTCCAGCCGCTTCACAATAAGGTCCGGCAAATCTTCGCCGTACATCTTCCGTGCAGTGCCCCATGCCATGTTTTGAATGGTATCCGCAGCATCCTCCCAGAACGGCTGGAAGGTTTCCTCCCCTTTAGGATGCTTCGGGAACAGCCGCAGCTTCTCCACCCTGTCCGCAATTTTTTGGGGATTGCCAATGACAACTTCATGGCATTTGGCCTCACCCAGATATGCAAATTCCTCCAGCATCTCCTGGGTGGTTTTAAAGTGCAGCGGCGGCTGCTGGTCGCAGTCCTTAAAATCCAGCCCGGCCTGCAATATGGCCCGGAAAACGGAATCGTGGGGTTCCAGAAAGTGCACGTCGCCAGTGGCCACCACAGGTATGCCCAGCTTGTCCCCCAAGCAAACAATCTTCCGGTTCAGATCACGAAGCGCCTCCTCATCGGGCACCCGTTCCTCCCTTACCATAAAAGCATTGTTTCCGACTGGCTGAATCTCCAGGTAATCATAAAACCGGGCAGTTTTGCGCAGATCCTCCTCCGGCGCTTCCCGCAGTACGGCCTGGAACAGCTCCCCTGCCTCGCATGCGGAGCCCACGATCAGCCCTTCCCGATACTTTTGGAGCACATTTCGCGGTACGTGGGGCACGCGGCGGAAATATTTCAGGTGGCCGTCGGAAACGATGCGGTTCAGATTCTCCATGCCCAATTGGGTGGATGCCAGCAATATGGCATGGTAGCTGTCCCCCACCGCGCCGCCCTGGAGAACAGAATTCAAATCAAGCAGCTTGTTCGCGCCTTTTTCCTTGGCTGCATCCATCATCCGGGCCAGGCATTGGGCCGTGGCCGCGGCGTCGTTTACCGCCCGGTGGGCATCCTTCAAGGACACGCCCAATGCCTTGCATACCGCCCCCAAGCGGTGGCTTTTAAGCTGCGGGTACAGCTTGCGGGCAAAGGACAGCGTATCGATTTGCGGGGCTTGAAAGGTCCTGTTCAGCCGCTTCAATTCCGTGCGGAGCATGGAAATATCAAAGCTGGCGTTGTGGGCGGCAACGGCGCAGTCCCCAATGAAGTCCATCAGTTGGGGAATGGCCGTTTCGGCTCCAGGTTTATCTCGGAGCATCATATCCGTTATACTGGTGATCTCGGTGATCTTGGGCTTTAAGGGTACGCCGGGATTCACCAGCATGCCGAAGGAATCCACAACGCTGCCTCCCAGCAGCTTGACGGCGCCGATCTCGATCACATGCTCCCGGTTGGTGTCCAGGCCCGTGGTTTCAAAATCCAGCACAACAATAGGTGCGTCCAGAGGCCTGTCGTCAGCGTCGGCCACGATTTGCGCCTCATCGGTCAGATAGATTTCCACGCCGGGAATGAGCTTGATGTTGTTTTTTGCCGCCGCAGAAAACGCGGCCGGAAAGGCCTGCACCACGCCATGATCGGTGATGGCCACCGCCGGGTGGCCCCACATGGCAGCCCTTGCGATCAGGTCGGTGGCCGAAGCCGTGGCATCCATCACGCTCATTTGGGTGTGCATATGCAGCTCTACCCGCTTTCCCTGGGCGGTGTCCATACGCACTTCCCTTGGCACTGGCATGATATCCCGGACGGTGATGGTTGCCTCCCTTGCAAAGCTGTCGTACATGCATTCGCCCCGGACCCGTACCGCCATGCCGGCTTTGATACGGTCAGCCATCTCCTGGACGGCCATGCGCTCTTCCTGGGTGATGGGTACGGTGTCGGCGCCATCATCTTCTTTTTTGCGGAAGCGGTTACGGTAACGGAAGAAGATCTTGCACTGCACGGAGGAAGTATAATCCGTTACAATAAAGGAAACAAGCAGCATTTCGCCGCCCTTCAATTCCTTTTGTTCCACTTTGATCAAGTCACCCTGGACGGTGACAAGGCCCGTATCGTTGGTCAGTTCCCGGATGGGCACCGGCGGATCGCCGATGCTCCGCCCTTTGATGGGGCGCATTTTATCGTCTGTGCCACCCGGTCCCTTACCCTGTCCCTGGGCGGCGGATTGCTTGAGAGCGCCACCTACGGCTTGTCCTGCCTGGTTTGCGGCGGAGCGGGCAGCTTCCATCTCCCTGGCCATTTGCGCTTCCCGCTCCCGCTCCTCGCGCAAAGCCTGAAGCCTTGCCTCCTGGTTGCCGCGGACGCGAAGCTCCACCGGCACGCGGATGCGGAATATATCCCATACGGCCTGGGCCAGTTTGTCGGATATATTGCTGCGCTGCATATAGCGCAAGGCAAACTCATCCGGAAAGGTGATCACCACCCGGCCGGACTGCACCTCCCAGTCCAATTCGCCTATCCAGGTGGCGGAGGCGGGATGGGCGCGGGTCACAAAATTAATGAACACCTGCTTGTAATTGCCGATGTTCTCCAAAAAATCCTGGGCCAATGCAGGGCTGGCCACGCGGATGGCCAGAAACGTACCCGGATACATATTGCGGATCAGATATTCCATGCGCAGGAAAGCCTTTTCCGCCACCAGCACCTGCGAAAGGAAAGAAATATATATCTTGTTTTCCGCCTGCTTGAATATGACCCGTTCTACCGTAAGTTTGCCTGATAATTCCGGAAGTTCCTTATATAATTGCGCAAGCATCTGGCCGGATTCCATAGATAACTATTCCGCCTCCTTCTTAGAGGCCGCCTCCCTGACAGCCGCAATCAGGATCTGCGCCAGGTCCCCCTCCACTTTTCTAGGGGGCTGGCCTTTCACAAACAGCGCGCCTGTCTTGCCGCTGCCGGCAATGCCTACATCTGCCTCTTTTGCTTCGCCGGGACCGTTGACAATACAGCCCATCACCGCCACCTTCATAGGAACGGTAATGTCCGAAAGCTCATCTTCCACCCTTTTGGCGATATCCGCAACAGGGATGCAGGTGCGGCCGCAGGTAGGGCACGATATGATTTGCACGCCGGGATTGCGCAAATTCAACGCCTTCAATATATCCCAGGCCGCCGCGGCTTCCGGCAGGGGCGAGCCGGTCAGTGATACGCGGATGGTGTCGCCGATACCCTGCAATAACAGCGCGCCG
>JAEZJP010000315.1 GCA_023415715.1 Bacillota bacterium | reverse complement strand
CGTTTTTGAAGGACCGGGCGTTTATCGATATTATGCTCAACACCGTGGGCATGAACCTGATGTCGCTGGTCATCGGCTTCCCCGCGCCCATCATCCTGGCGCTGCTGCTCAACGAGGTGCGGCACGCAAGGCTAAAAAAGACGGTACAGACGGTGACCTATTTTCCCTACTTTATTTCCTGGGTGGTCTTCGGCGGCGTTGTCATCAGCATGCTTTCTCCCGACAGCGGCGTGGTGAACGCGCTTTTGCAGGGGATAGGCCTGATCAAAAAGCCCCTCTCCTTCCTATCTGATCCCGGCAAATTCTGGGGCATCGTCATCGTTACAGGCATATTGAAGGGCGTGGGCTGGGGCACGGTGATCTACCTTGCAGCCATATCGGGCATTGATGTGGCGCAATACGAGGCAGCCACCATCGACGGGGCCAACCGTTTCCAGCGCATGTGGCATATCACCCTGCCCGGCATTATCGGCACCATCATCATATTCCTGCTGCTGAATATCAGCAATCTGTTAAATTCCAGCTTCGACCAGATCTATATCCTGCAAAACCCTCTGAACCTTAGCCGCAGCGAAGTGATAGACACCTATGTATACAAGATGGGCATCCCTCAAATGCGTTACTCCTTTACAACGGCGGTAGGCGTGTTCAAATCCGCCATCGCGTTCGTGCTGCTCACCGGCAGCCATCTGTTCTCCAAGAAATTCCTTGGCCGCGGCATTTACTGAAAGGAGGGGAAATAAGTGAAAAGGCGACTTATAAGGCTTAACTGGTTCGATTATCTGAACTATACGGTCTTGATCCTGCTGGCCCTGATAACCATCTTCCCCTTCATTTATGTGATTGCAGGCTCGTTCAACCTGGGTTCCGACTATATGCGCGGCGGCGTATACTTCTTTCCCCGCGTCATTTCCCTGGACAACTACACCATGATTTTCAATGACAAGCGCCTCTTTGTCGGCTTCCAAAATACCGTTGCCCGCACGGTGCTGGGCACCGTGACAGGCGTCCTGTTTACCGCAATCGTCAGCTATGGCATGTCCCGCAAGGACCTGCCGGCCAAAAAGCTGATTTACTGGTTTAATATTTTCACCATGTTCTTTGGCGGCGGCCTCATCCCTTACTTTCTGCTGCTCAAGCAATTAACGCTCATGAACACATTCTGGGTCTACATCATCCCCGCGCTGTACTCGGTTTTCAATATGATCGTATTCTCGAACTTCTTTCGAGAAATTCCGGAAGAGCTGCACGAATCCGCGGTAGTGGACGGCGCCGGGGAATTCACCATCCTCTTTAAGCTGTATCTTCCGCTGAGCAAACCGGTGCTGGCCACCATCGCATTGTGGGTGGGCGTAGGCCATTGGAATTCCTTTTTCGATTCCATGGTGTTTACAACCGATCCAAATCTTTCAACGCTGCAATTGTTCCTGGTCAAGCTGATCAAGGAGGCGTCTGTAGCCCAGGGGGAGGCAGCCACCAAGATTCCCTCCCAGGTTTTGAAAACCGTCAGCATCGTTACCATCCGCTATGCGGCCATCGTCATAAGCTCCATTCCCATCTTTGCCGTATATCCCTTTATGCAGAAGTATCTTGTCAAGGGCGTTATGCTGGGGTCGGTTAAGGGTTAATCCCTTAATAAATAAAAGGAGGAAGACTCATGAAAAAGACAAGGATCCTCGTTACCGTTCTCATGGCTCTGCTGCTTGCGATGCCCGTACTGAATGTGGGCATGGCACAAACAGCCGACAACTCGGAATTCAACCTCACCTGGTATGTGGACTTGTCCTGGTGGAAGTGGGGCGGCCTTGAATGGGGTCAGGATGTTGTTTCCCGCATCATCAAGGAAAAGACCGGCGCCAACATCACCTTCATCGTGCCTGCCAGTGACGACGGCACGCAGCTGGCAACCATGATCGCCTCCGGTACGCTGCCGGATGTCATTACCATCGAAGGCTGGTGGGATGCTTCCAACCGTGCCCTCACCAACAAAATGGCTGCCGAAGGGCTGATCCTGCCCTTCAACGACCTGATTGACAAGTATGCGCCCGAGGCCAAGGACGTGATCCGCCCCGACGTATTCTCCTGGTTTGCCGAAGCGGACGGGAAAACGTACCTTTTGCCCAACTACGCCTATTCCAACAAGGACTTGGCGGAAGGCGAACAGCTAATTCCCAACGGCTGCTTCACCGTGCGCAAGGACCTGTGGGAAAAGATTGGCAGCCCCGACATGTCCACGCCCGAAGCCTTCCTTGCCGCCTGTAAAAAGGTGATGGATGAAGTCGGAACCTACAACGGCCAGAGCATCATCCCCATTCAGCTGTACGAAGGCGTGGGCAACTCCGTTTTGTGGCTGTCCCAGTATTTTGCCACGCCCTATGAGAATGCCGACGGCCAGTACCAGTATGATTTCCTCCAGCCCCAATACAAGGAAGCCTTGAAGTTCCTGAACACCGCCTATAACATGGGGCTCATCAACGAAGCCAACTTCTCCGACAACCGTGACCTGGTGAACGAGAAGATCGCCAGCGGCCGCGTGTTCGCCCAGTTTACCGCGCCCCAGGATTTCGTTCCCGCCATGCAGTCGCTGTATGATACCGATCCCAATGCAGTGTACGTCCCCTTTGAACTGCGCAACAGCGCCGGCGACGAGCCTGTTCTGCAGGACATCCGCGGCATGGGCTGGCTCACCACCGCCGTTACCAGCAATGCCAAGAATCCCGACCGTATCATGAAGCTCATCTCCTATCTTTTGAGCGACGAAGGGCAAATCGCCTGCACCTACGGGGAAGAAAAAGTCAACTGGAACTGGACCCAAGACGGCAAGATCGAGCAGACCGCAGAAACCAAGGCCGACATCCAAGCCGGCAACGGCGCCAAGTATGGCCTTGGCAGCTTCATGATGCTGGATAACTACGCTCTGCGCCGCAAGTGGGAAGTGCCCACCACCGATCCCAAGCTTCTGGCCACCCAGGATACTATCGTCAAGGTCCCCATGGCCAAGTATTCCTACGACTTTACCGCCGCGGGCCTGAAGATTGATCCCACCGATTCCAGAGTGGCCAATATGCAGGAGGTTTCCACCAAGATCGCCAGCATCCGCACCCCCTACATCGCCCAATTGGTAACAGCCAAGGACGATGCCGCGTTTGAGACGCTCTACCAGAATGCCATCACCGATATGCAGGCTGCCGGGCTTAACGACCTGATCGCCTTCAACAATGATGGATTCCAGAACGCCAAAAAGGCTTTGGGCATTGAGTTCAGCTGGCCGCCCCTTACAAAATAATACTTTCCCTGCGGGCAGCCCTCCCGTGAAAGCGGGAGGGCCGCCCGGTAAATAGCCTGATTCCGTAAGGAGTAAACCGCATGCGGCTGCGTTTATGGCCAGCCCTGTTCTTGTGCATTTTCCTTGCTGCCCCGGTATTGGGATCCGCCGCAGGGGAAGGGGCGGAGCCTGTTTCCAGTATGATGTTTGACGACGAACCGGGCAAATTCTACAATTATTGTCCTTCCTGCATTCAAACTTCGCCGGACGAACGGGTGATCTTCTATTGCAAGAACCGTGATGCCGGCAGGATCGTTGATTCCATTTACATGCGCAAGGCGGCTCTAAATGAAGGCGTGTGGATATGGGGCGAGCAGTCTCTTGCTTTGAAACATGGCGGCGCAGGGTGGGATGCCATCCATGTATGTGACCCGGATGTAAAGAAAGGCCGATTCCTGATGGACGGCCACGAATATTCCTGGGTCATGTTTTTCCTGGCTACCGATCAGGCCAACAATAACCACAATCAGATCGGCGTGGCTTTTGCCGACAGCATCGATGGGCCCTGGGTGAAGTGGGCAGGGAATCCGCTTATAACTTCCTCAAGCCTTGAAAACTGGGGCGTTGGGCAGCCC
>JAEZJP010000220.1 GCA_023415715.1 Bacillota bacterium | reverse complement strand
CTTTCTCCAGGCGCGTGCAGGGAAGATCGCTGTTTTAACCGCAGGAAAGGGGGTAACCATTATGATACAGGAGAAATCCGTCATGCCAAAGCCTCTCCCTGCCCCGCGGCGCGCAAGCCACATCAGGGAGACTACGGGCGAGCGGATATTCAGCATCATCAACATATTGATCATGGTGGTCATTGCTTTCCTTTCGCTCTACCCCATCTGGTATGTGTTCGTCAACTCCTTCAATGACGCCAACGATGCCATGCTGGGCGGCATTTACTGGTGGCCCCGGTTGTTTTCTCTTGAAAATTACAAGGCCGTGTTCCGCAATGCCACGGTGTTTCAGGCTTATACCATTACGGTTTCAAGGACGCTTATCGGCACGGTGGCAAGCGTGCTGTTCACAGCCATGGTATCCTATGGCATGTCTAAACCATACCTGATTTTCAGGAAGGCCTACCTTTTGATCGGCACAGTCACAATGTTTTTCGGCGGAGGGCTGATCCCGTACTTTCTGGTTTTGAAAAGTCTCGGGCTGATCAACAATTTTCTGGTCTACATCATTCCCGCACTGTTCAGCTTTTTCAACCTGCTGATATTCATGAGCTTCTTTCGGGAGCTGCCCGCGGCGCTGGAAGAATCGGCGCGGATCGATGGCGCCAATGATTTCAGAATCTTTTTCAGCATTATCTTCCCCCTGTCCACGCCGGTCATCGCCACCATTGCTCTCTTTAACGGCGTGTACCATTGGAACGATTACTTTTCCGGTGTCATGTTCATGACCAACCGGCCCGACCTGGAACCTATACAAACGTATCTGTACAGGGTCATTGCCCAGACCTCCGCCCAGGATATACGCTCCGCTGCCGGCGCGGAGGTTGTGACCAAGAACCTTACCACTTCCACCGCGGTCAAGCTGGCCACCATGGTCATTACCACCGTGCCTATCGTATGTGTCTATCCCTTCCTGCAAAAGTACTTCATCAAGGGCATGCTGCTGGGCGCCATCAAGGAATGATACCGGATAAGCATCCGGTAGCAAATAGAGGAGGTAGTATATGAAGAACCTGGCAAAAAGCATCGTCGTTTTGCTTCTTGCGCTGGCGCTGCTGATCCCGGCCGGCGGAATCGCCCTGGCCGAGACGCAGGCGGATCCGGGCTGGCAGAAGGACACAAGCCCCATCACCCTGGATTGGTACATCAACTTCAACTGGTTTGGAACGCCCTGGGATTCACGCCTCTTCCCCGCCACAGTCACCAAGGAGACCGGCGTGAGCATCAACTTCATCTCCCCCGCCGGCAACGCGGATGACAAGCTCAATTCCCTCATCGTCAGCGATGAGCTGCCCGACCTGATCACCCTGGACTGGACCGCGGGCCAGATCAGGGAAATGATCGACGGCGGCCTGCTCTATCCCCTGGATGAGCTGGCCAAGGAGTACGACCCCTACTTCTTCAATGTGGCCGTGCCCTCGCGCTTAAGCTGGTACACCCAGGCAGACGGCCATGTGTACGGCTATCCCAACGCCTCCTACACACCGGAGGACTATGAAAAGTACGACACCCTCACCGCCAACTACACCTTCCTTGTGCGCAAGGATATGTACGAGGCCATCGGCAGCCCGGATATGACCACGCCCGAAGGCTTTGTGGCAGCCATCAAAAAGGCCAGGGAAACGTTCCCGGACGTGAACGGCCAGCCGCTCATCCCCCTGGGTTCCCATCCCTTCGGCACCAACGGCTGCCTGTCCTTTGACGATATGCTTTCCAATTTCCTGGCCATCCCCTATGTGAACGAGGACGGCTCCTACCATGACCGGATCACCGATCCGGAGTACATCCGCTGGCTCAAGGCTTTCAGGCAATTGGGCGCGGAAGGGTACTTGGAGGATGACATCTTCATCGACCAGCGCGATCAGATTTCCGAGAAGATCGCCCAGGGCCGCTACTTTGCAATGATCTATCAAAACTCCGACCTCACCGACCAGCAGAAGATCCTCTGGGATTCCACGCCCGACAACCCCGGCTCCAAAGCATACATGGCCATCGACGGGCCCAAGAATTCCAAGGGTGACCCGTACAAGCTGCCGGGCGGCACCATCAACGGCTGGACGCTGACGCTGATCTCCAAAAAGTGCGAGAAGCCCGACCGGGCCATCCGCTTCCTGAGCTATCTGATGAGCGAGCACGGCCAGCAATTGATCTGGATGGGCGGCCCCCAGGGCGAAGTATGGGATTTCAACGACAAGGGCGTGCCCCAATGGCTGCCCAACATTCAGGAACTGTACAACACCAAGCGTTCCGGCCCGGGCGGGTTTGACGAGACCATCGGCGGCGACGCCAACTACTGGATGCTGATGGATAACCCCATGGGCGAGCTGTGGAAGGGCGACTTTGTGGCGCACATCCGCCAGATGAAGAACTGGACCAGGCCCTATGTGACCTACCTTGGCCAGTACACCGGCGTCACCTTCGCTTTGGATACGCCCGAAGCCAACGCCGACCTGAAGATCGACACCGAATGGGGCCTGACGCTGCCCAAGCTGTTGCTTGCCAAAAGCGATGAGGAGTTCGACAAGATCCTGAGCGAATTCACCTTAAAACGCGATGAGTACGGCTTTGACCTGGTAAAGGCCGAGACAGTGCGCCAGATCCAGGCGAACATCGAAAAACTGGGCCTGAACAAATAAGAATCCCTTCAAAACCTGCAACCCGGCAAATATTTTTTGCTGGGTTGCAGGTGTATGTATATATGGTATAATTGGTGCAAAAGGTAAAATATGGCCGGTGAGAAGTGCATGAGAAATGTCCTGCGTATCATGGCGGGATGGAAACTGAACCGAAAGTTCACGCTGATCATTTTTCTGATCGTTTTCATTCCTGTGATGGCCTTGACTGGCATACTGTTCAATACCACAAGGCAGACGCTGATCCGCGAAAAGATCGGCAGCATCCGCCTGGATATGGAACAGATGCATGCGCGCGTCCAAAAAACCGTGGATGTGTGCCAGATCACCACCCAGGCATTTTCCAGCAACGCCAGCCTGCTATCGTATCTGCGCCGCGTCAAGAGCGGCGATACGATCGAAGTGATGGACAGCCTGAACTTTTTCAGAAGCGACATCGCCACGCTGGGCAAACTGATGTACGCCAACCCTTACCTGTATCAGATCAGGGTGTTTGCAGCCAGCAATACCATGCCGGAAATGATGCCCATCCTCTATCGTACCGACAGAATGAAGCGCCTTGGCTGGGCCCAGGAACCGTACCTTTCGGGGGGATGGCATTTCAATTATTCAGATCAGCTTTTTCCCGATTATATCACCACCCAGACAAAGCATCTGATGTCCCTTGTCACAACCATCGTAGACCCCCTCGCCGGGGAGGTGGGCATTGTGGAAACGGCGGTGCTTATGGACAATATGCTCCCCTGCCTGTTTTCCGCCAGCCCCCTGGATTTTTTATGTTTTGTAAGCTTAGGCGGCGGCCGCTATTATGACGACAGCTTAGGTAATCCCTGGGCCTCCCATGTAGACGAAATCCTGTCCCTTACGCAGGATCAGCAAGGCGCAGCCTATACACAGCAAAAACTTGGCGGCCAGGAGGTGTTATTGGCCGCGCTGCCCATCCCGGAATTATCGGGCCGGCTGATAAGGGCCGTATCTCTGGAGCCGGAGTTCTCCTCCATACGCCGGCAGCTTTTGAACTTTTACCTATGCATGGCGGTGTTCATGGCAGTGCTGGCCATTGCCATCAATCAGGTGGTAAGGGCGGTGCTCAAGCGCTTTTACGCCGTGACCGGCGCTATAGGAGAAGTGCAAAAAGGCAATCTGAACGTGATCATGCCAAGCAGCGGCAACGATGAAGTGTCCCATATGGCGGTACAAATCAACATCATGCTGGACAAGATCAAGCAGCTCATGATAGACAACACCAAGCGGGAGCTGCTGGCAAAGAACGCGGAAATAAGGGCCTTGCAAAACCAGATCAATGCCCATTTCATATATAACGTGCTGGAATCCATCAAGATGACCGCGGAAGTCGAGGAAAGGTACGAGATCGCCAACGCCGTCACGGCCCTGGGAAAGTTATTGCGGTACAGCATGAAATGGTCCTCCCAAAGCGTAACGGTAAAAGAGGAGATCGAGTACATACGCAATTATGTGGCGCTGATCAACCTGCGGTTCGAATACAGCATATTCCTGTCCCTGCGCCTGCCGGATAATATTCTCTGCCAGAAGATACCGAAGATGACTTTGCAGCCCATTGTGGAAAATGCCATCTGCCACGGTCTGGAGCAGATTGCCCAGGACGCCTACATATATATGAAGGGCACGGTGGAGGGCGGCGACTGCCTGATCGAGATCACCGATCCCGGCCGGGGTATGTCCAAAGAGCAGCTTGACACGCTCCACAAAAAGCTGTCGGGGGAGCTGGAGGCGGATGGCGGGGCGGGGAACGGCATCGGGCTCAAAAACGTGCAGGACCGGCTGCGCATCACCTTTGGGGATAATTATGGGCTGACCATACTGTCCAAGCAGGATTACTATACAAAAGTAATCGTAAGGATACCGCTGCGTGAAACCGTGGAGGCCAAATCATGAACACACTTCTGATTGTGGAGGATGAAAAGAAGATCCGCCAGGGCATACGCACCATGGCGCTGCGTTCCGGGGTGAGGGTGGACCGCATCATGGAATGTTCGGACGGCGAAAAGGCGCTGGATGTGATAAAGCGGGAGCCGGTGGATGTGATGATCACTGACATCCGCATGCCCCGCATGGATGGCATAACGCTTGTGAAAAGCATGCAAAGCTGCCTTAAGGTGCCTATGACCATAGTGCTCAGCGGCTATGACGATTTCACTTATGCGGTGGAACTCATGCGCTGCGGCGTGCGGGAATACATATTGAAACCCGTGGACCGGGAACAATTTTTTTCCGCGCTTCGCAAAATGGAAGCGGAGATAACAAAAATGCAGGCGGTCCGCGAAAAGACGCTGCAATTAAGCCATCAGCACTTGAAATACATGATGCTGAACAAGGAGATCACGAAGGGCGAGCTGGCTGTGATAACCGATCAGTTCACCCACAGCCTTTTCCGCCATGCGTATGTGGTCGTTTGCGCAGCGCCCCAGGATTCTTTTATGGAAACGAAGGATGGCATCCTCTTTTTGGGCAGCGTGGAGGGCATGGCCGTATACCTGGCGGAAAGCGGCCTGAAGGATTATCTCCTGGATGATAAACTAAAAGGTTTCAGCGCAGGGGCAAGCCTTCCCCACAGGGAACTTGCGGAGGTGCGGGCAGCCTTTGAGGAGGCGGTGAAGGCACGAAAAGCGGCTTTTGCCAAATGCCTTCCCTCGGCCGTTTACAACAGTGCTTACCCGCAGGGTGCGCCTTTATATGAGGAGACAATGGAGCGCATTCTTCATCTGGCCAGTGCGGGAAAAACGGAGGACGCAATCAAGCACCTGGATCAGATAGCAAAGAGCGTGATAAACGGCACCATCGACGTGAACGATTACGCGCAGCGCATGAGACCGTTTACAGACATGATCACCGCCCGCTTTTGCCATATGCCCGGCATTTCCGTAAAGTCATGGGAGAGAGTGCGCAGCGTGTTTTCCTACCGCACAGTACTTGATCATAACCAGGCGTTTGCACAATGCATCATCAGCCTTCACGAGCAAATGAAGGCCGAGGAAGAATTGAGCCTCACCAAAGAAAAAATGCGGCTGGCGCTAAGCTTCGTGCAGGAGAATTTTTATAAGGGCCTCAATATGGCCATGGTATCCAATCATGTTTCCATGAACTATTCTCAGTTTTCCAACGCGTTCAAAGAATACACGGGCTTGAATTTCATCAGTTACCTCCAGGAACTGCGCATGACGCAGGCAAAGCACCTGCTACGCACCACAGACATGAAGGTATTTGAAATCAGCTGGAAAGTGGGCTACGGCAACGAAAAGCACTTTATGAAAACTTTCAGGGCCATATGCGGCGTATCGCCTACAGAATACCGCAAAGAGGGAGCATCCTAAGCTAAGCGTGATGATGGATGAAGCGGTCTGTCCGTGCGAATGCTAGGGATAAACCAATTTTTCGGAATGAAAAGGGAGGAAACAAGCCATGCCTTCGGCCGAAGCGCCCTCACCCAAACGGAACATGGCCGGCATAGCCCTGGCTTACGTGTTTGCGCTCTATGCCGCATGGAGCGGGGCCTGGCTGCTTTTATTATGGCTTGAGAAGCAGGCCATTTTGCCCGGCCTCCCTTTCGACAGGTTCGTATATTGGCTTGTGATGCGGATCCTGCTCTGGGTCATCCCTTCCGTTGCTATCATCAGGAGCAGCGGAAGAAGCATGCGGGAAGTGCTGGGCGCCGGCCGCGTGAAAGAAATCCTCTTATGGGGCGGCATCATCGGCCTTATCTGGGGCGGAAAAGCACCCGTTTTGAATTGGATCACCCACCAGCCGATTCATCCCATCGTATGGGATTGGTCCTTTGTGACGGCGGTCATCTATGCCCCGCTGGTGGAGGAGATCACCTTCCGCGGCGCCATCATGGGCTCGCTGGAAACGCGCATGAGTTTTCTGATGAGCAACCTTATTACAGGGGTGCTGTTTTTGTTGATCCATTTCCCCGGCTGGTATTTTGACGGCTTCATTTCGTCCGGCGTAACGATCGTGGCAAGTTCCGCGCTTGGCATCCTATTGCTGGGCTGGATCTTCGGTTACATTGCACATAGAAGCAAATCTGTTGCAGCCTCCACGCTGGCCCATATGCTGAATAATTTCTTTCAGAGGTTTGTGAACTAGTACAGAAATTACGGAATTTACAAGCCCTGGCAGAGAGATCAACAAAAAACAATGCTGTAGGGGCGATCTGTGATCGCCCGCACGTTGCGGTCAGGATGTGTCACTTGGCGGGCTAACACATATCGCCCCTACAGCTTTCAGGCAAAGATGAATGGATTTGCCAAGAAGTCACATCCCAGCAGAGAAACTAAAAAAGTAGTTTATGAGTCAAAGCTTAAGCCTTCCCCTGGAGGGGAAGGTGTCGCCGCAGCGCCGAATGAGGTGTTTAGCTTCAAATACATAACCGCTAATACCACCTCATCAGTCTCCTTCGTCGACAGCTTGCCACTCGGCATGCTCAATCATCGCGCTGGCTCGCTGGCGCTTTCGGCTCTCGTTTCGCAAGCTTCCTTCTCTTCGCTTCATCCCTCCATCTGGCTTAATCGTCGCACTGCTCACTGCGTTCGCATCGCTCGTTTCGCCAGCCTCCTCCCCCGACGGCTCAATCGGCGCGCTGCTGCGCTGCCGCTTGCATCGCTTGTTTCGCCGTTTCCTACTCCTCACTTCATCCGCCACAGGCGGCGTTCGGCTCCGGAACCTCGCTTCATCCCTCCATCTGGCTCAATCGGCGCGCTGTCTCGCTGCCGCTCGCATCGCTTGTTTCGCCAGCCTCCTCCACACCGCCCATTTCCGCCACTGGCGGGGGCGGCGTTCCGGAGCCACAGGCGGCGCTTCGGCTCCGGAGCCACAGGCGGCGCGAAGCTTCGGAACTCAAGGGGAAGCCTTTTGGAGCGGCTTCCTCTTGGAGGGTGCTGCCGACGAAGGAGGCTGGGGGAGGTCTTAAGCGTAAGCAACAAATGCATTTTCAGGGCAGTATAAAACTCTGTTGCACAATATAAGGCGGCATGGATCATGCCGCCTTATATGGATTCACTTAGTTTACCGGAAAACCCGCTCCACATACTCATCTACCCATTTATTGCGAGCATTTCCCTCCCGCAGGTCCAAATGCAGGTCCTGCTTGATGACATCCGTTCTCAAAAAGGTCCCCTGGAATTCAAGTATGACCGTGGTGGTGATCATCCCTGAATCATAAAGGAGGTTTCTTTCTTTAAGCGCCGCTTCCACCAACGGCTGATACGCTCTTATGGTCTGGGCGGTATTGTCATTGGCATGGGGCTTTTGATGGTCGGTGAGGATGGATATCTTGGAGATATTCTCATTGTTGTACAGGAAGCCAAACGTGCGCTTCAGCATGCACTTGAGCTTTTCCACTGCGGAAGACGCCTGGATTGTGGCTGAAACCGCTTCGGATCTTGAGATCACGTCGCCGATGATCACCTGCACACACTGGGCGATCAGGTTTTCCTTCGTCTGAAAATGGTAGTTGATCTGGCTTACGCTGATGCCGGCCTCATGGCAGATATCCCTTACCGTAATATCCATCAGCCGGCTGTCTTTGCCCTCAATCAGCCGGATGGTATCCTGTATGATCTTCTGCTTGATATCCTGCTTCATGCCGTGTCCTCGTCAGCGGATAACGGGGTAAAAGCGCGCAATGACTGTCTTTGCCGCAATGCAGACGGCGATCACCCACAACGCTTTTGTGGGATCGGTAACAACGGGCAGCTCCCAATGAAAGATTTGCGTAAGAAACGCCAGCAGCGCCACGGCGCCGATCAAATACCCAAGTATCGTCAGCGGATGCGCCGGCGCGGCGGTAATGAACCTGCCCACACTGATGGCGCAAAAAGCCATGCCAATGGCCCCCAGCGTGATGGCGGCGGATCTCGGCCCGTTTACAAACCAGATTTGCTTGCCGGAAAGCCCGGCGTACACGATCAGCCCAGTCACAGCCAGCGTAAAAATGGCGATGATGATTCCTTGCATACTGGTTACATCCTTCCCTGCTTTCTCCATAAAGCAACCTTCCCTCCAAATTCGAACAACGTTCTAAACATTGTTCGAAAGGAGTATAGAGTATTGTCATAAAACTGTCAATGAGAATTTCATTAGAATTTTGCTTTCATGACGGTATAACGATGGGCACTTATCAATTGCCCGCTTGTACCGCAATCCAAAAAGAACACCACCCGGTTATAACGCCGGGTGATGCATAAGGTTATAAGGAAATTCTGTTTAAGATCGTGAAAAAGCGTCAGTACCATTTTCCCCGAAGTCTTACCACGCATACGCCTCCGGCGCTTCACCGCCGGGGCCGGGGAAAATTTCATCCAGCTTTTTCAGTACTTCCTTGGACAGCTTGATTTCCACCGCACGCAGCGCATCATCAAGCTGCTCCAACGTCCTTGGTCCAATGATTGGGGCTGTGACGGCGGGGTTATGCAAAAGCCATGCCAGGGCCACGTTTGATTCGCTTTCGCCGATCTCTTCACAAAGCTTGGCATAAGCCGTAAGCTGTACCCGCTGGCTATCGGTCAACTCCGACGCCGCCTGGGCTGCACGTTTACTGCCCGCTTCCGGTTTCAGCGCGTGCCCGCCAAGAAGCCCCCCGCCCAGCGGGCTCCAGGGGATCACGCCAAGGCCCATTTCCCGCGCCGCAGGCAGCTCCTCCAATTCGGGCAGCCTGCACATCAAATGATACTTGTGCTGTTCGCATACGAGCCCCTGGAAGTTCCGCCTCTCAGCCGCCGCCTGGGCGTATGCCAGATGACGAGCGCCGAAGTTGCTGGAGCCGATGTAACAGGCTTTGCCCTGATTCACCAATGCTTCAAACACGCCCCACAACTCATCCCAGGAGGCATGCCGTTCCACATGATGCATCTGATACAGTTCGATATGGTCGGTCTGCAGGCGTTTTAATGAACCCTCGATATGCCTGCGGATCTTGTAGGCGGACAGTCCCCCCTCACTGTTGGGACCGTCCGTTTCGTCATCCATGTTGCCGTATACCTTGGTGGCCAGCACCACTTTTTCCCGCCGGCCGCCGCCCAACTGAAACCAGCGGCCTATAATCTCCTCCGTCCAGCCTGCGTGGCCGCCATTGGGCCGCCCGTATACGTTGGCAGTATCAAAAAAGGTAATCCCGGCTTCCAGCGCCTTGTCCATGATGGCAAAGGCTTCTTTTTCGCCGGTACGCGGTCCAAAGTTCATGGTTCCAAGGCACAGGCGGCTGACCTTCATCCCGGTCCTGCCAAGATACGTATATTTCATATTTCGTCCTCCTATACAAGGACGCGAAAAGCCGTCCGCTTACGGCAGATTATTGCCGGCCGCCAGGTAGATTTCGTACCACTCCTCCCTGGATAGCCT
>JAEZJP010000164.1 GCA_023415715.1 Bacillota bacterium | reverse complement strand
CTTGTGTTTAATCCTATCTTCCTTCATCGCGGTTTCCCTCGACAAAGTGAAAACTCATTCTTAGAATCGACTGTCGATTTTCTTTCTTCTTCTTTAAGTCTTTTCGACTCTGTATCGTTTTCAAGGTTCAGTGCTCAAAGGCGAGCTTGATTATGATAGCATGGAGTCAGTGCTTTGTCAACACCCAAATTCACTTTTTTATGCGTTCTTTTTTACCAAAAAGTCTAGGTTGTAAAGCTTCAAAAACTTAGAAGCCACAGCGACTGCTCCGAATGCTATTTTGATGTTTTCCTTCTTATATTATTCAGCATCCTGCAGGAATGTTTGCACCGAATGCCCGCTGTCATGCACCGTGTCCACAACCGCACCGCCAAGGCATATATCACCCTGATAGAATACAACGCTTTGGCCTGGCGTAATGGCCCGCTGCGGCTCTAAGGCAGTAACCAGAAGTTTCTCTTCCTTTAATAGTACGGTCACTTCCTGATCCGGCTGGCGGTAGCGGAATTTTGCGGTGCATGCAAGGGGTTCCCCCTCCTTCATGGGCGGTTGGCCGCTGATCCATGTCGGCTGGATGGCCGTTGCTTTCGTGGCATAGAGCATTGGATGATCTTCCCCCTGTGCCACCAGAAGGACATTGCTTTTCATATCCTTGCCGATCACGAACCAGCTGCGTCCGTCGCCGCGCCCGCCTATGCCCAGGCCGCGGCGCTGGCCCAGGGTGTAGTACATCAATCCCTCGTGATGTCCAACCGTTTCTCCTGAAACAGTGCGCATATCCCCAGGCCTGGCAGGCAGGAACGTTTGCAGAAAAGCCTTAAAATCACGTTCGCCTATAAAACAAATGCCTGTGGAATCCTTTTTTTCACTCACGTTAAGGCCGGCCTCCCTGGCGGCCCGCCGAACCTGCTGCTTTGTCATGCGGCCTACCGGGAACATGGCTTTGGACAGCTGCTGCTGCGAAAGCATGTACAAAAAGTAGCTTTGATCCTTGTTTCCGTCCGCGCCGCGCAAAAGCTGATATGTTCCGTTTTCATTCCCGAGGTTCACAAAATGCCCGGTGGCGATCTTTTCCGCCCCAAGCTTCATGGCAAAATCCAAAAATGCCTTGAACTTTATCTCCCGGTTGCAAAGCACATCGGGATTGGGTGTGCGACCCGCCTTGTATTCATCGAGAAAGTACGAAAATACACGGTCGCGGTACTCCTTGGCGAAGTTCACCGCATAATAAGGAATGCCTATCTTTGTGCATACCTCCTGCACATCCCGCCAATCCTCTTCCGCAGTGCAGACGCCGTTTTCGTCCTGCTCCTCCCAGTTTTTCATGAACACGCCCACTACGTCAAACCCCTGGCGTTTTAAAAGCAGCGCAGTTACGGAGGAGTCCACCCCGCCGGACATGCCTACCACGATGCGAGTCATGATACTTCCTCCAGCGCATACAGCCGGCGCAGCACGGCATCAAAGGCATGCGTGCCGATTTCCTCCGGAGATTGCATGCCATCCACCGTTATATACCGGCTGCCGTTTTCCAGAATCAGCCGGCGGAACGCCTCCTCCACCCTTTTGTGGAAGGACAAGGGCTCCACCTCAATACGGTCCAGCTCGGAAGCCTTTCCCCTGCGCCTTAATGCTTCTTTATGATCGATATCCAGATAAACCGTGCAATCCGGCATCAACCCATCCACCGCCGGGGCATTGATGGCAGCCACCTGTTCCACCCCGAGCTGCCGGCCGCCTCCCTGGTAGGCAATACTGGAATCCACAAACCTGTCGCAAAGAACGACCAATCCTTTTTCCACAGAAGGGCGGATGACTTCCCGCACATGCTGGGCGCGGGATGCCGCATACAGCAGCGCCTCGCAGGTAGCGCTCATGCCAAGGTTGTTTATATCCAGCACCACGTTGCGGATCTTTTCCGAAATGGGGCATCCGCCCGGTTCCCTGGTGCGCTTCACTTCAAAACCCCACTGAATCAGATGCTTCTCCATCAAATCCATCTGCGTAGACTTTCCGCTGCCATCCAGCCCTTCCACCGACAGGAAAAATCCCCTGGCTGCGGAAACATCAGGGCAAAGCAGATCTTGAAGGCCGGCTGCAGACGTTACGATATGGTCCGCCCCGGCTTTTTGCAGTTCTTCCCGGTCCCCGTAGCCATAAGTGACGCCGATGGCGTCAATGCCCATACTCTTGGCGCCCTCCATATCAAAACGGCGGTCGCCCACCATGGCAGCACTTTTGTAACTCCCGGGAAGCGCCCTGCGGATCAATTGCCGCTTGTCGGCTTCCCGGTCATCCTCGCTGATGCCGGCCTCAGTTGTAAAGAATTTACTCAGGCCAAAATGGTCAAGGATCCTTTCCGTAAGCACCTGCGGCTTGCCGGTTGCCACAGCCAGATATACCCCTGCCTTTTTGAGCTTCCTCAAAAGCGTGCGGATGCCCGGATACACAGCGTTTTCAAACAGCCCCACATCCATATACCGCTCCCGGTAAAAAGCCACCGCCTGAACACACTCATCATCATTCATGCCGCATATGTCCCGGAAAGATCCGTACAGCGGCGGCCCGATGAAGGCGCGCAGCGTTTGCTCCTGCGGGATCTCCCTGTTCATTTTTGAAAGGGCGTACCGGACACAGTTTAAAATGCCCTCCTCCGAGCGGGTCAATGTTCCATCCAGGTCAAAAAGTACGGCGTCATAAAGTATATTTGCCATTGATTTGAAGCCTCCGAATCTATTATTCCGCGACGCAAAGGAACTGGCCGTCGCACAGGCCGAACCGCCGCTCCTTAGGGGCAGATTGAAGAAGGAACAAAGTCTCAGGTTCAAGGATCTCGCCAGGTGCAGCCAAAGGGATGCCCGGCGGATACAGTCCGACGCTTGTCCCGGATATACGGCCCGCGGCATGCAAAAAATCCACCTGCTCCTGCTTGGAGAGCGCAGCCTGACGCGGATCCATGCCCTGCCTGGGAATGGGATATGCTGCAAGCTTTGCCGCGCCTTCGCTCAAAGCAGGTGATGGCGGTATTTTGACAAGCGCGGAAAGCAGCTGTGAGAGCGTTTCCTTATCGTCCATGACGGTCAGAATGCACACAATACGCCGGTCATCCGCCATTTCCACATCAATGCCCTGGGCGCGCAGGCTTTTTGCCAGCGCATACCCCCCCTGGGGCGCCGAAATGACAAGGCGGGTAGGATCGAAAGTAATGGGCAGTTTGCTTAAGGCTGTATGACCATCATGATATCCCAAGGGTGTGAGTGCGCAACGGAATTCCTGCAGGTCTCCAGCAAGGCATCTTAAAGCACTTGCTCCGTTTGATTCCATCCAGGCTCTAGCATCATCAAGCGACTGCATCAGGTAAAATGCCGGGCTGGAGGTTTGTACAAGGCGGAGCATCCGCCGTGCCTTTTTTTCATCCTCACCCTTTTTCA
>JAEZJP010000051.1 GCA_023415715.1 Bacillota bacterium | reverse complement strand
GGATATGCCGGGCTGTTCGCCCTTTTGCAGACAGCCCGGCATATCTCTATGTGGCAATTAAAGAGCTCGTTTGTTAGCGTTCGATTTCAGGCAGCACTTCCGCGTCTGTCTTTTCGGCAACGCTGTTAAGCATCGCAACAGGATCGCCGCCCGACATGACCATCTCTTGCAGACCAACATTCAGATAGTTCCAGAACCATGTACCATAGCCCTGCCATTTCATTTCGACAGGAGCACCTTCAGCCTGGCGGCGAATCGTTTCAGAAATTTCGCCGGCCTTCCAGCGGGAATCGGTGTAAGCGCTTCGCCACACGGGCACGCCTGCCATCGTTCCGGTATCGCCATAGCCGCCGAAGTAAATGGAGTTCTCATAACCGCAGAAGTACTTAAGGAATTGCCACACTTCGTCGGGATGTTGTGTGGTGGCGGACATCATCATACCGGTTGGGGCCATCCAGCCGCCGCGTTTGACCTTGCCCATGGGGACAAGTGAGACACCCAGATCGAATCCCTCGGCTTTGTCATACTGGGCCGTCATCCAGCTGCCATCCAGCACCATGGCTACACCGGAGTTAGTGAATACTTCACGATAGCCCAACGCGCCCGGGATGCCCGGAGGTGGTGCTACGCCAAAGTTTTGTACGAGATCCAGCAGATACTGTGCGGCTTCGGCGCCGATGGCATCATTGTAGGTGGACTTGGTGGGATTGTCCTCGTTATCAAAGCACTTGCCGCCATCGCTCCAGAACTTGCTCAGCCATACGCGGCAGTACTCGTCGCACTGGAATCCATACTGAATGACCTTATCGCCATCCTTGATGGTTAGTTTCTTTGCTGCTTCCAGCATGTCAGCCCATGTCCATTCGTCGGTGGGGTAAGGAACGCCCGCGGCATCGAACATGTTCTTATTGTAGAAAAGCACCTGAGGCGTCACTGCGGCCAGGACAGAGTAGATATCCTCACCGTAGCGAATGACCGCGGAATCAAGCAGATCATCCATGTTGAAGTTTTCAGCATTGAAGCGATCCGTTATCGGTTGAATGAAACCCGCGCTTACGCGCTGCCCAAGGTCGCCAACGTATGTGGCAAAGAAGTCGGGGGCGGAACCGTCAGCAAACAGGGCAACAAGCTTCTCGGCAAATCCCGTCGGGAACCACTCAAACTGAATATCAATGTTGGGGTTTGCTTCCATGAACGCATCGAACGTCTTCTGATAACGCTCATGCTCCACAGTGCTGGAGTTCCAGTGCATGCCGCGCAGGACAACGTCGGCTGCAGAAGCCGAAGAGATGGTGATTGTCAGCAGGATTGCCAAAACGAGCATCATGGACAGTAGTTTGGATACCTTTTTCATGCCTACACCTCCATATTATTGTTGTTCCAACTACATTCTTGTTAGCCTGGCCAGACCTCATCCCCCCTCGACTCCAGGCCATTGTCATGTATTGAATCTCGTACCGATACAATTTGTGAAAACGTATGTAAATTACCAGGGAAAGTAGTACCTGTCATAGGTTACTAAAATTCGGAACATTGTTTAGTTTATAACAATATATTTTCCATCCAATTCACCGAATTCTACTCAGTCTTATTGATACGAATCCAATTCGGATGCAATATGGCAAAAATTATTGCAACCGTTTTCATGATGTAATTGTATCATGATGGATTGACAATGTCAAACATTACATGCATATTTTTAAATATTCTAAAAAGTATACCAACATTACATGTAAGTACTGTGCTGTTTATCTAAAGAGTTCTAATGCTAAACGTTTGCAGTTTTTCTCGATTTATATTGCAGTTTGTCTCGGGATTGTGTATAATATTTTAATACAGGCTATTTCTCCCGCAAGTATCCTGTTCTCAGTTGCCTCATGCTTCGGTCACATGCTAACTTTTCTGAGGATTGGAGAATTCGTGATGCAAAAGCCAGAGTCTTCCGGGAGTACCGTATTGATGAGCGATATTGCCAAGAGTGTCGGCGTATCACTTTGTACCGTATCCCGCGTGATCAACAATCACCCGTCCGTAAGTAAGAAAACACGACGCAAGGTAGAAAAGGCCATTGAAGAGATGCATTATATTCCCAATGAAAACGCTCGGACGCTTCTTCGGCGGAAAAGCAAAACCATTGGGTTCGTAGTTCCTGACTTGTCCAACCCTTATTACGCCGAGTTGTTTCAGGGAACGCAGGATGTCATGTCCAGGGCCGGCTATTCCATTTTTCTTGAAAATACCGGCTATGAAGAAAAGAACGAAAATGCAGCGCTGCGCGAAATGTTAGGGCGTGGCGTGGATGGCCTTATTTTGATGAGCTTTTATCACGTAACAGATGAAACGACGCGCTTGCTCCGAAGCACCTCCAACGTCGTTGCAATTCAAACTAATATACCTGACCTTAACCTGATAGAGACCTCCGATGACGTCGGTGAATCTGCCGCCATCGAGCATTTGATCCAGCTGGGGCACACAAAAATCGCTTTTGTATGCCTGGATACAAAGAGTCTTCGAAAGCGGTTCAAAGGCTATTCCAGAACCCTGGAAAAACACGGTATACCGTTGCGGAACGATTACATTGTTGAGGGATTCACTCCCAATACGCTGGGATATGAAGCAACAAAGAGCTTGCTTTCACTTCCGGATCCACCTACAGCCATAGCTTATATCAATGACTATACTGCGTGTGGCGCTTATATTTCGGTTCGCGAAAAAGGGCTCCGTATCCCACAGGACGTATCGCTTGTCGGCTTTGACGATCTTCAAATTGCCCAGTTGCTGGACCCGCCACTTACGACGATCCATCAACCTATTCGGGAAATGGGGCGGTCTGCAGCACAGATGCTGCTCAACAATATGGCGGATGACCTTGGCCCCAGAAAGACCATCCTTCTGCCCACGGAGCTAATCGTTCGTGGCTCGACAGCAGCGCCGCGGCAAACAGATTGAATCTCGCGCTGCATACAAGAACAGTTTAGATCGATGCCCCAGCCGCATACGACTGGGGCATTGATCATATATCCTGGTATCCCGGCAGCAAGCATTCTGCTAATTTTGGTTGAAACGATAAGCACAGCGGCACTGTACCGATGGGGGCTGTCATATTGGCCAGGAGTGATCAAAGCCTTGTAAGGACTCATGCCTGGGAAGCTATGGCTTTAGCGCTTTTCCCTTCAATCAACAGAGTCTTTATCTCCCAAGCGCCTAGGGGAGCTACTTCCCTGCGGATGGGGTTTTCCATCAGGTCGGATTCCGCCGCAACTTTGAATCCCTCCGGCAGGGAAAGGGTAAAGGGCTGAGTTTGAGGCACGCTGGACACCAGGCGAAGCGCATATGCGTCTGGCACCAGATCAGCCGGCTTGATTGTCATCAGCACGCCTGCCTCCAATCCCGTTATCAACGAGGTGCCGGCGCAAGGTTTTTTGCCTTTTCCCTTTAGAACCTGTATATCTCTTCGGAGCTGCCAGTTTTCGCGCCAAACGCCAGCCTTGGCCCAATCACCCTCATAGGTTGTTATGACCGCTTCCCATGTATGCCTGCCCTCGTTTGTTGGCACATAGTCCAGATCGCCACAGCTATACACATTTTTGATGAGTACCGCATCCGTTCTTGCGCCGTCAAAGTCAAAATTGCCGATGCTCGTCGCTACGCCAACGCCTCCATGAGCGCCCTGCCGTGCAAACCACCCACGCACCTCGCGGTAGCGGGCATAGAGCGCATCACATATTTCATCGGAGGCGAATGTTTTCAATTCTGACATCGACTCTCCCAGCTTTGCCACAGCATAGGGTGCGGCGTAAAATACGCTGTCCTCCTTTGTACCCATACCCAGATGCAGTCGCACCTGCACATGCAGCGCTCCATGCCAGTTGATTTCAGGCGTGATCCGCACTTCTTTCGTACAATGCATGACCTTTACACGCAGGATGGCGACGGCATCAAAAATCTGTGTCTCCACGAGGAGCGTCGTATACAGTGGGTTGTCTTCCTCAACATACACACCGTGCACATGCCCGCGAGAGCTATCCAGCAGCCGGGGATTTGTTTCATGCTCATTGACGCTGTTGGACTCATCCTCATATAGGTCGATCGACAAAAAACGCTCATCCGTTATCAGCTCTTCACCGGTGAAAAGGTCCTTCCAGCTTTCAATCACGCCCGTGCCACGCAAAAGCGTAATCTCATACCAGGGATTGCGCACGGTCACGCGGTACTCGTCACCATACAGGCCATGGGTTTGCGCAAAGCAGGCCGGAGAGCCGCTTTTTTTCAATCCCAACACGCCCAAAGAGGGGATATTCTCCACATAGGCCTGCCAGCCTTCTTGCGTGTACACGGCGGGATAGGCTCTGCCAAACGCATCTTCAAAGCAGCAAACATCACCCGCCGCGGCTTCTCCCGGCATTGTGAGCAACGCTGCTAGCTGCCAGTTCAGCGGATTAAAAGCCAATATCTCACCGCTATATGTGCTGGCCAGCGCCTCCACCGAGGCCTTGCGAATCTTCTCGCCGATTTCCAGGGCTGTCCGCAGGTAAATAAAGCGGTCGAAAAAGCTTTGCGCCCCCTCAATGCCGCCAAAATTGTGATCTTCCGTCACCAGCAGCAGTCGCCAGGCATATTCCAGCCATTCCTCAACTGTCTTCGGATCACATGCCAGATCAAAATACCGCCGTTCACCGCCGGAACTGCCCGCATGCGCGATGGGGTTGCGTACATAGCTGCATGCGACCTTCAACCCACGCATCCTGCACAGGGAATAAGCGGTTTCGGCCATGCACAGCGTATCGGTAGCCAGCCTATCCATGCGGAACAGGGGGATTTGGCAAGCAGTACGCAGGCCCCACTTTGAAGGCGACTCGCCCCCCAGTGATTCCAGCCCGGTTTCAGACATCGCTGAGAGCACCCGCTGTGCATTATCAAAACGGAATTGTATCTGGGGATAATCCCGCCTCCATTGCTGTATCAGTTCCGTCAGATCCCTGCGCACATGCTTGTTTCCATCGCGCGAGACAAATGTGTTAAGTGGGCCCAAATCGCCTGCAGAGCAAGATATGAGCACATCATCTTCGCTGTGGAAAAGTTTGCGGATTTCTTCCAGGTTGGGGATGATGTCCTCAGTTACGTTATAGTAGGAATAGTGTATGGGGAAGTTGCATGCGGTTATCTCGCTGCCGTCGGGCGAACGCCAGCGAAAGCGCTTGCCCAGCCGGAATCCGCGGGCAAACAAGTAATAGTCCACACCGCACTTTTTGAAGATCTGCGGTGTCTGCTCGCTAAGGCCGGGCAGATCGGGGTGATGCGCCACATGCGTATCCCTTTTGATCAGGCGCCACAATAGACGCTTTCCATAGACGGGGTTGCGTACAAGCGCTTCTCCGTCATGTGGGTTCTCCTCGCGGTCCGAATAGCAGGCGGCAATTTCGATGTTTCCCAGGTCGACCAGGAGCTTTATATCCTCCGTACGATGTGGGTACCTTGAGAGGTAATACTCTAAAAAGCGCACGGATTCAATAAAGAAATGGAAATCACGGTCTTTGAGCGCTCGTTCCACCGCGTCCTCAATGATCTTTGCGCCCTTTTCAAGACAGACAGACTGCTCGCCAATCCAATACAAATCCAGATGGGAGCTATGAATGATGTGCAGCGTCACCGGCTTGCTCATGTGTTCTGCCTCCTTCTGTTCTGCTTGCTTACTTTTAGTGCAAGTGTCTTGATCTCAAACGGTCCCAATTTATTGACCGACGAGTCTTCCTTCCCGCCCAGCAGGTCGATGGCCCTAACACCGGAAACCGGCACGTCAAAGCGCAGCCTGAGGGGCTTTTCCCTGTCCGTTTCATTAAACAGGCGCAGGCGCACCTGCCCGGAGTCCGGGTCCTCGTACAGCGCGGTAACAATACCTGTCTCTCGTGTATCTACGTATGTCCGTTGTGCAGAGCAGCCTTCCCGTACTTTTTCCGGTATGCGCGCCATCACGGGATGAAGACGTTCATAGGCATGGCGCGAAGGGTTGAATTGCTCAAGCGTGCCGGCAAATGTTTGCAGGGTGAACTTCCATGCATGGGAGCCCTCGTTGATGTTGTGTACGTCCCAGTCACCACAATTGCGAGTGTTTCGAATCAGTGTGACCTGCGTTCTATCGCCATGAAAATCCATGGTGCCATGCTCCAGGATCATCGCCATGCCGCGCTCATCATCGCTGAAGGCATACCAGCCGATGACCTTACGGTAGCGCTGATATAGCCGCGGATCGATCTCGTCTGTGGCAATGAAGTCTGGCTCTTCGATGTATTTACCGTGAAGCTGCTGCCCGTAAGCGACACCGTAGCGTAGCTCACCGATATGCACACCCACCGGCAGCGCCATTTTCACCTGAAGCGACCGCAAGCCGTTCCAAAAGATTTTCGGCTCAATGTGCATCTGACCCGTTTTATGATCCAGCGTCACATCGATACAGAGCTTGTTTTTGCAGATCTCGCTTTCCACCCGGATACACAGGGCGTGCATATCGCTAGAGCGGACATACGCCGCATGGACATGGCACCTGGAATCATCCAGCAATTCTTTGCCCTCGGCGCTTTCATCCACGCCGGAGGATGTGTCAGAAATGACATACACCGCCAGCATATCCGTGCCGCTGGTCAGTTCCATGCCAAGTTTGCGGTCGTACAAGCTTTGCACCGTGCCCGTTCGCTTGTTCACACATAGTGCAAAGAACGCATTTTCAGCGTGTATCTTCTCCTCGTTCTCCCAGACGCACACGGCGGAGAACTGCTCCTTTGCCTCGCCTTGCACGATTTGAAGCGTTTCATAGCCTACCGGCGACACAAGCGCCTGCAGGAAGAAACCCTCCGCCCCCTCCCATACAGGCAGCGTTTTGCCGCAAACATCCAGCGCCATGTAGCGCTTGCCTTTTTCGCATAGCCCCTCCGGCAGGCAAACGGTTTCGCTGCGCACCCAATTCAGGCTGTTCCAAAGCGTCACCCGTGTCCCGGCCGCACCATCCCTGGCAGTCAGCGCCGATAAGGCCGCTTCCCGTGCCGTGATGGCGATATTCAGCGCTGCCTGTTTGTACACGGTCTTGTCAAAGTGGCTTTGCAGCCCATCTACGCCTCCATAGTTGTGGTCCTGCGTGACTATTTGCAGCCGCCATGCGTATTCCAGCCATTGCGCGGTTGTTTTTGGTATGAGTTTCAGATCAAAATACTGCCTCTCGCCGCCCGCGTAGCCGCGGTTGTCCAGCGGGTGCCGGGCAAATGATATGGAGACAGGCATTCCCTCCAGGCTGCACAGCGTTGTATACAATTCCGCTTCATAGAGCATGGCGGAAACTCGCCTGTCCAGTGACGACATCTCCACACGCGAAGCATCCGCGCCCTGGCCCCAACGCGACGGTGCCTCGCCCCACTTGACGGGCAGATTCGTTTCATCCATGCGCGCCAGTACACTCAGCGCTCCCGACATGGCAAAGCGGTGATGCAGGCAGCTCTTGTTGAGCGTGCGGATCAGTTTGCGAAGATTCAGCACAACAGGCTTGCCATTCACCCGGCCGATCATCGTGTCTGCCTGACCCAAGTCGCCTGCAGAGCATGCGATCAGCAATTCACAGGATTGTATGGCCTTTTGTATGGCTTCTACGTTGGGCAGGATTTCGTTTTCCACAGAGTAATACGAATAATGGATGGGGAAGTTGTATGCTAGCACACGGCTGTCATCCAGCGCCTTCCACCAAAAACGCGCACCATTCTTGAAGCCCCGGGCAAAAAGATAGTACTTGACGCCGGCTTTCCTGTACATCTGCGGTGTTTGCTCCGACAGACCGGGCAGGTCCGGGTGATAGCAGACAATGGTATCGCGCCCTGTGAGATTTCGCAGAATCTTCTTGCCATAGACAGCGTTGCGGAGCGTCGACTCTCCATCATGCATGTTTTCCATGCGGTCTGTATAGGCTGCACCGACCTCAAAACGTCCTTCGTCCATCAGCCGGAGCAGCGCATCCTTGTGGTGGGGATACCGGCTCAAATAATACTCCAGAAAGCGAACCGTCTCGATAAAGAAGCAGAAACTTTCGTCCACAAGTGCAATCTGTAGTGCGTCATCAATGATCTTCGCACCTTTTTCAAGACATACAGCCTGCGAACCGATCCAGTACAAGTCCAAATGGGTCGAGTGAACAATGCGAATGTCTACCGGCTTTTCCATTATGCTCTCCTCCATTTACGCTACGCAAAGCAGATACACGCGGGTGAAGGCAATGCAAAGGCATCAAGGTATTTAAGTGTCCCATCAACAAGCGAAAAAATCGTCAGGCAGTTGTCCCGCTCGCAGGCGCACAGGACGTATTGTCCACACGGCGTAAATACCGCATCACGCGGCCAGTTGCCATATGAATCGTAAAAACGCGGCGCATCCAACAGCCCGTCCGCCCGTATGTCAAAAAGCGCCAGCGTATTGGCGCCCCGCACGCTTGCCAGCAGCAATTTGCCATCGGAAGACATTCTAAGCGCCGCGCAGGACCCCTCCTGATCCTGCATGCGCAGTGTGGAAAAGCGCTGCACAAGCTCGGTCGTTTTTCCATAACCACGGTAAACAAAAAGTTCGCAGGACAATTCGCACACGACATACCAGATATCTTTCCGGCCAAACAATGCGTGGCGTGGTCCGGAGCCCAAGGGGACATGAACTGGATCGCCAGGTTCGGCAATGCCTGCTCCCGTACGCGGATAAAACAAGACTTCATCCAGCCCCAAATCGCATACGGCCAGATACGTTTTCCCCGGCGTGACACATGAAAAGTGCACGTGCGGCTTCGTTTGGCGTGTCGGATGAATACTATTTCCCGTATGCACGATCAGGCGCGGCGGCTGGCCGACAGTCCCCTGCGCATCCAGCAAAAATTCCGCAAGGGCACCGGATGTGTAATTCGAAACATACAAAAACGGTTCGTCCAGGCACAGGTGGCATGGCGCATCGCCAAGCACCTCCTGTGTCCCGGTAAGCACAAGGCTCCCGTCGCTTTGAATGCGGTAGGATGATGCTCCCCCACCGCGCATTTCGCGCACTGCGTAAAGCATATCTCCATTTTTGAGAAGATAGGATGGATTTTCCGCCCGCACCGTCCCGCACAAACAGACTTTTCCTCCATCAAACCCGATGCGGTAAATGCCTGTGCTGCCCGTGCCTGTATATGTACCGATATATGCTGTTTGCTCCATCTGCAGCCTCCTTAAGTATTACATACGTTTTCATCATTATTTGTTGAACTCCATGACCAACTCTTACTTATACTTACATATTCTCATTGAAATCGTTTTCATTATACCACGTGTTTTTGGCTTTGCAAACAGGGATTACTAAATAATTTTAAACAAAAATGCAATGCATAAGTACCATATCCTAGCGAACGGTAAACGACAGGGGATTGCTTTTTTACGACTTCTAACTGTATAATAGTATAAAAATACCATGGAGGGATATCCTGTGCGCCACACAATTGAAAATGACCGCTACCTCGTATCTGTGGATACGAAAGGCGCGGAATTGGTGCAGTTTTTTGACAAATGCGATTGCGTAGAGTACATCTGGCAAGGCAATCCTGATATTTGGAAGGGTCATTCGCCGATTCTTTTTCCCATTGTGGGGCGTCTGCTGAACGATTCCTATTACCTGGCGAACGTCGCTTATACAATGCCGAAGCACGGATTTGCAAAGACCAGCGATTTTTCCGTAATCGAGCATCAGAAAGAGGCAATCAGCCTGCTGCTGCAGGATAGTGCGAAAACCTTGGAATGCTATCCTTTTCATTTCCGTCTTGTTGTAACATTCGCGCTTTTCGGCAATCGACTGGAGATTACGCATACTGTATGCAATGATAGTAAAGAGCAAATGTTTTTTTCAATCGGCGCACACCCGGGCCTCTGTTGTGAAATGCTGGACTACCTGATATTTGAAAAGGAAGAAACCTCGCATGCATACCAGCTTGGCGGCAGCGCATTGCTGATGGACGAGAAGCGCAGCATTCCTTTTGAAGGAAATCGTCTTGCGATCACACCGCATATGTTCGATCATGATGCGCTCATTTTTGATGATCTTTGCTCCCGGAGTGTGGTTCTCAAAAGCGATCGCCATCCCCGACAAGTGAAGGTGGATTATTTTAATGCACCGTGCCTTGGTATATGGGCAAAGCCGGGCGCGCCGTACGTATGCATCGAACCGTGGTATGGCATAGATGACAGTACACATGTCACAGGCGAACTGTCCCAAAAGCCACAAATCAGGTCACTGGCATCTGGAGAAATGTTTTTATTCCCTGTGCATATCACAGTGACATGAAAAGGCATGCCTTACTATGCTCTTCCACGAAATAAACATGTGATAAGATATCCGTTTCCAATAAAACAACTTCATAGTAGTCCAGTTGTGGATTGTTTAAGGAAACAATATCAACAAATAGCTATCAAGTGGAGCTGCCTTGCGCTGAAGGCTATGCTCTCTTCTCGTCCGTATAATGAGTCGCGTTTTGATCCACGTTTATATAATGACACGAACTAAATGCGTACCCGTAAAAATTCTCCTTTAGCTGCTTAACTATGGATGTTCGTGTCATTGTATCAACTAGTGTCCCTGTTGCCAAATCCATACGTCAGAAGACGTAGAATCACAGACAAGCGAGAGACTCCGCAGCAATGCGGGGTCTTTTGCGTGTTGGGTGCAAGTTGCAAAAGCTTTTGTAAATGGAAGGACAAACCAATTTCTGCACGTCCGGGAGCGGCTCGGAGAAGTCATGCACCCATGTCCTACAATCACACGTTCCCTGCTTGTCAGGCTTGTTCTGGGTGCAAAAGTACACGATGCCTGTTTGGGACAAGGGAAAGCGCTTGTCCCAAACGAATAAAAATAGGAAAAAGTCGTCATAGACTTTCGCATGATAATCTGTTAGCCTGACTGAACAGTATTTATATTTTGTGATTATGGCGTTATGCGAACGGAGGAATAAACTTGGCTGAACTTTGGGATATTCTTGACGAAAACGGCATCGCGACAGGTCGCCTTCACGAGCGCGGCAAGCCTATGTGCAACGGCGAATACCATCTTACGGTTAATGTATGGATTGAGAACGACAACGGCGAATACCTTATTTCACAAAGATCGTCAAATAAATCGTTCCCCAATATCTGGGAATGTACGGGCGGAAATGCGGTTGCCGGAGATGACAGTTTGACTACTGCATTAAAAGAAACGAATGAGGAATTAGGTATTTTTCTTGAACCACAGAACGGGCGAATGATTAAGCATCAACTACGGAAATGTATTTGTAACCATTGTTTAGCTGATGTATGGCTGTTCCGACAAAATGTTGATATATCAACCGTGACCCTTGCTCCTGATGAAACCTGCGGAGCAATGTGGGCAAGCCGCGATGAAATTAACCGCATGATTGACGAGGGAACATTCTCAACGTGGGGATTATTTACTT
>JAEZJP010000041.1 GCA_023415715.1 Bacillota bacterium | reverse complement strand
GGATATGCGGCTTACGGGATGATGGGGAAAGGATAGGGGCATGAAGAAATTTTTGAAGGTTGTGGCGGTCGTGATCACAGTGCTGGTGATCATCTTTGCAGGATTTTTTGTGTTCATCAGCCAGGGGCTGGATGCAAAAAGCCAGCCTGCGCTTGCAGGTGTGACTGCCCAAGGGCTTAAGGACGGAACATACGAAGGCGGCTATGAGGGCGGAAGGTTTACCAACCGGGTAAAGGTCACCGTGGCGGGGGAGAAGATCGGGAATATTGCTATCTCTCAGGACGTGATGTTCTCCAATGCAAAGGTGAGCTCCGAATTGTTCCAAAGGGTAATCGGGGCACAGTCGACGCAGGTGGATACAGTGGCGGGTGCCACCGTGACCAGCAAGGCCTATTTGAAATCCATTGAAAACGCGCTGACAGGCAAGGAGGAATGAGCATGGCCACATTGATCGCATACGCTACAAAGCACGGTGTAACGGAAAAATGCGCCAGGGAACTGCAAAAGCGCATCTCTGGCGGAGCGGAGCTTTACAATTTGAAGAACGGTACGCCCGACCTAACCAAGTATGATTCCGTCATTCTCGGCGCTTCCGTATACGCCGGCATGCCCCGCAAACAGGTCAAGGCCTTTGCCGCAAAGAATGGCGACATACTTGCCAAGAAAAAGCTGGGGCTGTTCCTGTGCTGCATGGCGGACGGGGAGCAGGCGCAAAAGCAATTAGCTGCCGCCTATCCCGCTGAACTTAGAAAGGTTGCCCGTGTCCAGGGCGTTCTTGGCGGAGGGTTCGATATCTCCCACATGAACTTTATCGAAAAGTTCGCGGTGGAAAAGGTCAGCGGCAAGAAGCCGGAGGATGGCTTTACCTTGCATCAGGATGTGCTGGATGCCTTTGTCAAAGCGTTTGGGAAGGCATAATAATTTGATGAGTTGAAAAGCGCCCGATTCTGGTTTGATACAGAATCGGGCGTTTGTTGTGTTCCGTTCTTATGGGGCAGGTGTAGTAGGTGGGGCTGTTGCCGGGACCAATGGTATGGTGAAGGTGGCCAACCGCTCATCGGTATATTTGTTGTATGCTCCTAGAGTGATAGCTTCGGGCAGGACATCTGCAGCTGGCTAAAAAGCTTAAAAAATGTCCGCAGACGGTCTTTGTACTGCCATGCTTTCATAATGGCACTTTTCACGGCGTCCTGCCTGTCTTGAAGTCTTGGCAGCAAAGCAAAGCTCATCCGGTACATGGATTCGGTCAGCCGGATGACTTCCGCCTCGAATGCTTCCTGTGTCATATGGTAGCTCCTATCAACGCTGATACGCATATATGACGTGATATGGAAGAAAAAGGTTCACTGTTTAATGACGCTTATTTATGCAAAAACGTCCGCAAAGTATTTTTCAGATACCAAGCGAACGTTTTTTTCTTGCAATGAGGAGTGTCGCGCCTGCGGGCGCGACCAAAGGGCTTTCCTACCCATCTGGCTCAATCGGCGCGCTGCTACGCTGCCGCTCGCATCGCTTGTTTCGCCAGCCTCCTCCGCCTCGCTTCATCCACCACAGGCGGCGCTTCAGCTTTGGAGCCCTGGACCTTCGGGTTCATGCTATTTTTATTTTTTTAAAATGAGGATTCTTAAGGGATGTATCCCTTAAGCGGGGTCCCGGGGCAGAGCCCCTGGCTACAATGTGATTTCTTTTTTGCCGCTGACCTTGAAGAACACGGCCAGAGCGATGATGGTGGAGAAGGTCAGGATGGAGGAGATAGCGGCGGCGATGCCGTCGTTGCCGCGGATGATTTGGGAATAAATCTCCAGCGTCATGGTCTTTGTGCGGGTTGTGTAGAGGATGATGGATGTGGAAAGCTCCGTAATGATCATGATCCAGCTCAAAATGGCTCCGGATATGACACCGGGGAGCATCATTGGCACGGTGACTTTGAAAAAAGTCTTCATGTTGGAAGCACCCAGGCTGATGGCAGCTTCCTCAATGGATGGGCTGATCTGATGCAGAATGGCAGAGGAGGAGCGCACCGTGTAAGGCAGGCGGCGTATGACGTAGCTCAGGATCATGATGAAAGCCGTCTGGCTGAAATACAGGGGCTGCTTGCTGAAGGCCATCAAAAGCGCAATGCCCAGGATTGAGCCGGCTACGGTTTCCGGGAACATGGTGGTCACATCAAGCACGCTGTTCAGCGCATTGCGCCTGCGCACCACCACATAGGCAATGAGTATGGCCACCACCACGATCACGGCAATGGAGATAAAGCCCAGAACATAGGTGTTGATGATAGACCTGCCGACTGTTGTGAACGCTTCCACATAGCTTTGAATGGAAAAACCGGGCATAAACAGCTTGCCGTTGGTTTTGCGGAAGGAAGAGTATATGACGTAAAATTGCGGCAGCATGGCGATGGCCACAATGAGATAGCAGTACAGGTGGGCCAGCACAAAGCCTATGCCTTTCAGCTTCTTGGGCTCAATGGGGTGCAGCGCGCTCATGGAGAACTGCTTGCGGCTTACCACCAGCTTTTGAAAAAGGAATACGCAGGTAGTGATCACCACCGCCACAATGGAGATGGCCGCGGCCAGGCTGTCACTGCCGCCCACCTCGCCCATGAACTCGTTGTACACCAGAACAGGCAGGGTGATATATCCCTCCCCAATCAGGCGCGGGGTGCCGTAATCGGCAAAGGTGCGCATGAACACCATCAGCGCGCCGGCCAGGAGCGTGGGCATCAAAAGAGGCAGCACAATTTTGAATATCTTGCGAACGCCTGTGCAGCCCATGGATTCCGACGCCTCAATGAGGGAATTGTCCATGTTTTTGAACGCGCCGGAAACGAACATGTACACAAGCGAGTACAGCTGCAGCGACATCACCAGCACGATCCCTGGAAAGCCATAGATATCAGGCAGAATGAAACCGGTAGCGTCTTTGACGAAGGTGGTCACCGAGCCGCTGCGGCCAAAGAGCATGATCCAGGAATAGGCCCCGATAAAAGGCGCTGACATGGAGGATACCAGCACCAGTATTTCCAGCATAGCCTTGCCGCGGATTTGGTACACGGCCATCAGGTAGGCCAGCGGCGTTGCCAGAAGTACGGAAAACAGGGTCACCGACAGCGTTACCTTGAAGCTGTTTCCCATGGCCCGCAAATAATAAACCTTGGAAAATATCCGTTGGAAATTCTCCAGGGAGAAGCCGCCTTCCTTACCCAGCACACTCTTGGATAACAGCGTGAACAAAGGGTAGAGCAAAAATAACGTGTACAGGAGCATGGCGGCAATGGAAATGAACAGCCATACCTCCCAGCGTACGGCTTTAGCGCGCATCGCTGACCACCCCCACGGTGAGGCTTTCCATGCCATCCTCCCTGAAGACGTTGATCTTATCCAGCTTCAGGTTAAGGTGAACCTTGGTGCCGTTCTCCAGAATGTTGGAGATGGAACTTTCCTCCACGATTTCGGCGGTGTCGCCATTATACAGCTTTACAAAATACGTGGTGTTCAGGCCAAGAAATACACTGGAGAGGATTTCGCCTTCAATGCCCCGGCCGCTGCCATCCAGGATAAATTCCTCGGGTCTTACGGAAACCTTCACTTTTTGAGAAGTATTGATTTCGGGCCTCAGATTTTCATAAGGCGCTTCATAACCGTTTCCGAAGGTCAGTACTTTTTTACCGTCCTGTATGTGAAGGTCCGCTTCCAGGGTATTGCTGCGGCCGATAAAATTGGCTACAAACAGGTTGGCGGGGCGCTGGTAGATGGCCTTGGGCGTGCCTGCCTGCTGGATGACGCCCTTGTCCATCACTGCAATGCGGTCGGAGACGGCCATGGCCTCCTCCTGATCGTGGGTGACATAGATGGTGGTGATGCCTACTTCCTTCTGAATCATCTTGATCGCATTGCGCATTTCAATGCGCAGTTTGGCATCCAGATTGGAAAGCGGCTCATCCATGAGCAGAACATTAGGATGAATGACAATGGCCCGGGCCAGCGCAACCCGCTGCTGCTGGCCGCCGGAGAGCCGGTCGGGCATGCGGGATGCAAACTCGGTGATTTTCACCGTTTTCAGCATGGCATCCACTTTCTGCCTGATCTCATGCTTGGAAAGGCCCCTGTTGGTGAGGCCGAAGCCCACATTCTGCTGCACGTTCATGTGGGGGAATACCGCATAGTTCTGAAATACCATGCCTATATTTCGCCTGGCAGGGGGGATGTCATTGATGACCTGCTCATCAAAGGCAATTTCGCCGCCTTCAATACTGTTGAAACCTGCCACCATGCGCAAAAGTGTTGTCTTGCCGCAGCCGGAGGGGCCCAGAAGCGTAAAAAATTCGCCTTTGCGAACTGTAAGGGATAAGTCCGGAATAATCACGTTGTCCCCGTATTTTTTGATGACACCCGAAAATGTAATGGAAACGCTCAAGGGCAACGCTCCTTTACTGATAGTAATCTGAACAAATTTGAAAGGGGCATGCCTGGTGAGGGTATCAGGCATGCCCGCAAGAAGCTGTGTGTGATGGGACTAGATGCCCATCATGATCTCCTGTACCTTTTCTTTGAGTTCTGCGGTATGGCTGGTGACGTAGTCGGAATCTTCAAAGATGAGCTTGATGTCGGACATTGGGGTCATGTAATCGTTGCCGGCTTCCACGGTACGGATGGGGCGGCTGGTGGTATTCTCGGCAAGGAATATCTGTGCTTCTTCACTGAGCATGAAGTCCACAAACGCCTGAGCGTTTGCAAGATTCTTTGCGTTTTTCACAATACCGATCTGGGCAGGCAGGAACACAGTGCCTTCCACTGGGTAAATGACCTTGATATTGGTGGCGCCGTCCTTGAGCAGTGTTACGCAGGGGTCTTCATAGGTGAGGCCCACCACGTATTCGCCGTTGTACACTCCCTTGTACACGGCGCTGGAAGAGCTGACGACTTTGCCGTTAATGTTCTTGAAAAGGTTCTCCACATACGTCCAGGCATCTTCGGATTCATAGCCGCCCATGGCCAGCAGCATGTTTGTGAGCTGGCAGAAGGCAGAGGAAGAGGCGGTAGGATCGGCGGAAACGATCTTGTCCTTCAGTTCGGGTTTCAGAAGGTCGGCATAGCCGGTGACTTCAACGCCAAGGCCGGCCAGCAGTTCGGTATTCACAAGCAGCACGGAACCGTCCACGGTGTAATTGGTGCAAAAGCCCAGCTTATTTTGATATTCGGGCATCAGGTTTTTATCTTCCGGAGAAATGTAATTCTGGAACAGGTCCTTATTCGCTACATAGTTGGCCAGAGAGCCGCCGTACATAAGGTCGAAAGTGGGATTTTCAGCTTCAGTGGCGATACGCTTCATGGCATCGCCGGTGCCCAGGGACTCAACCGTTACTTTGATGCCGGTCTTTTCTTCAAACTTGGGGATGATGGACAGCAGGCCGTCGCTGTTGGGGGAAACGATGAAAAGTTCGCCTTCAGCCAGAGCGGTAACGCCAAGGCCCAATACCAGGATGGCTGCCAATAGGACGGCAAGGAGCTTTTTCATGGATGAGTGCCTCCGATTTCCATTATTCGGTTACGCAACACTTGCTTCCCGTTTACTTACAATTATAATACATAAATCTTACAAAGACAATATATAGGCAGCGCATCTTTCTCAAAATTCACCAATGTCAGCACTCGCAGATTGTAGGATATATCAAAAGAATTATCTGAACTGCAACGGCTTGTCAGAAACTTTTGGGGCCGCTTTCAAAAGCGCATCCTTCTCGTTAGGCAGTTCTCCGTCCATTACCTGTTCAAGAAGCGTATTCAACATCCTGCCTACCTGCGGACCGGGAGCGATGCCGATGGCTTTCAGGTCCTCTCCCGTTATGGCCAGATCCTTCAGTTTGTAAGGGAGTTCCTTTTGCAAAACGAGCTGCAGACAACATTCAAGCGCAGCGATATCGCGTAATTTCTCCTCCCGCTTGTTGGGGTGCTGGGCCAAAGCATCCGCATGCTTTACAGCAATCAATTGCCGAAAACGTGTTTCACCAATGCGGCCCAGCCAATGTAGTACATTTTTTTCTTTGGCGGGGATCACGTCATCGTGATGCAGCACCAGTTCTTCCACGGTTTTCATGGTTTGATTGTCAAAGCGCAGCCGGGTCATGACCGTGCCGGCCAGTTTATGGCTTTCCTTTGGATGGCCGTAAAAATGGCCCACGCCTTTTTCATCCCTGAAAAAGCAGGCAGGCTTGCCCGCATCGTGCAAAAGCATGGCAAGGCGCAGCACAGAATCAGGCGCTATGGCCGATACCGATTGCAGGGTGTGCTCCCATATATTCAGGTGATGGCAGGGATTGAACTGCTCATGATTGTACATGGGCGCAAGCTCCGGCAGGACTGTGAAAATGACCGGCGCATATTCCCGCAGGACGTAAACGGCGCCGGTCCCTATGATCAGGCGCATCAGTTCTTCCCGGATGCGCTCCGGGGCGATCAATAGCAGGCGGTCTTTTAAGTCAAGCAGCGCCTGAGCTGTTTTTTCTTCAATAGAGAAGCCGTAGGTGGCGGAGAACCGAAGCGCCCGCATAATGCGAAGCGCGTCTTCTTGAAAGCGGATTGCCGGGTCGCCCACGCAGCGTATGATTTTGCTTTTCAGATCCTCCGCACCGCCAAACGCGTCATACAGGCCATGGCTTGGATGATACGCCATGGCGTTTACGGTAAAATCCCGTCGGCTCAGGTCCTCTTTCAGGCTTAACACAAAGGAAACGCTGTCGGGGCGGCGGCTGTCCGTGTATACGCCGTCCGTGCGGTAGGTGGTCACTTCATAGGGGACATTGTCTAGCATCACCGTAACGGTGCCATGCTTGATTCCTGTTTCGATCACCCTGCGCCCCATAAATACGGCAAGTGTCTGCTCAGGCTGCGCGTTGGTGCATATATCCCAGTCATGAGGCGCAAGGCCCAAAAGGCTGTCACGCACACAGCCGCCCACGGCCCAGGCTTCATAGCCTGCCGATTCCAGTTCTTTTATCAGAAAGGACACGCCTTGGGGCAGATCAATCATGCGATTTCCACCTTTTTGGTTCATCTTTTCCAAGTATATCACGTTTGCATGGGTGCTGCCATGATTTGGGGGCACACGGCTTTATTTTGCATAATAAAACGCCGCCCGGTTTAGCTTTGCGGGCGGCGTACATATTTCATTTAGTCTTCGGTGTCTTTGGGGCCGGCCTCTTTGGGCGGCTCTTCCGCCATTGGCTCCGGCTTTATAAGTTCAAAATGTCCGCATTTAAGCAAAAACCATTCCTTGGACATATCCAGCAAAAGCCCAAGCAGCGAAACCACTGCCACGGCGATCAGAATATACAGCCATAAGGATATGCTTGCAGTCAAACTTGCTTTGAAAAGGCGGGAC
>JAEZJP010000025.1 GCA_023415715.1 Bacillota bacterium | reverse complement strand
GGCAAGCAATCTGATAAAGCTGCGTTCCGGCGCGGGCATGACGCAGGCAGAATTGGGAGAAAAACTGAATTATTCAGATAAAACCATTTCCAAATGGGAACGGGCGGATGCGCTGCCGGATGTGCTTGTGCTGAAACAAATCAGCGACCTGTTTCACGTTTCCATGGATGATATGCTAAAGGCCCATGACAAGTGGGAAAAACCGCAGGATCAAAATTCAAAAAGCTTCCTGCGCAAATACAGCATCTCGGCCATCACCATGGTGTCCATCACCGGGATCTGGACGCTTGCTGTTCTGGTGTTCGCAATCCTCTGGATGCTGGGGCGCGTCGAATGGACCATATTTGCATATGCCGTACCTGTATCGCTGATTACATATCTGGTGCTCCATTCCGTATGGCGCGGCGGCAAGCACAATGTATATATTGTCGGCGCGCTGGTTTTCAGCATCATAGGCGCCATTTATCTCGCTTTGCTTAAGTTCCAGCTATGGCAGCTATTTTTGGTTGTCATCCCGGCAGAAATGGTTGTATTTTTAAGCTTCAGGATCAAAAGAGCAAAAAAATAAAGCATTCTACGATTCGTAGAGTAGTTAAAAAAGGGAGTAGAGCGCATAAGGCGGAACTCTACTCCCCTTTTCTTTTTTGTAGAATCCCATTTGCAACCGGTAGGTTGTTCCTTGCGCACTTCCCGGGTATGATGAAATCGCAGGGAGTATTAAACACGCCGTATAGCAAGGAGGATCCCATGGCCGATTTCGTTTTGAGCTGCTGCTCTACAGCCGACCTGAGCAAGGAACATTTTGAGAGGAGAAACATCTCCTACATCTGCTTTCATTATTTCCTGAACGGGGTTGAATACTTTGATGACCTTGGCGAATCGATGCCCTTCGATGCATTTTATCAGGCAATGGCAAACGGGGCAACAACGAGTACATCCCAGGTGAACATGTCCGAATACCTGGACTACTTTTCAAAGATACTGGAGCAGGGAAAAGACATATTGCATCTAAGCCTGTCTTCGGGCATATCCGGTACATACAATTCTGCCGAAAATGCGGCGATGATAGCGCGGGAGCGGTATCCCAAACGCAAGGTGTATGTGGTGGATTCCCTTGGCGCATCCTCCGGCTACGGGCTTTTGATGGATACGCTGGCCGATTTGCGGGATGAAGACAAGAATATAGAGGAACTGTTTAAGTGGGCCAATGAAAACAGGCTGCGGCTCCACCACTGGTTTTTTTCCACGGACCTTACCTCCTATGTAAGAGGAGGCAGGATATCCAAAGCGGCAGGCTTGTTTGGCACCATGCTGAACATTTGCCCGCTTCTTAACATGGATCAGCTTGGCCGGCTGATTCCGCGCGCCAAAATACGCTCCAAAAAGCGTGTGATTGCCGAGATTGTCGACCAGATGGAAAAATGCGCTGAGAATGGGCTTGACTATTCCGGAAAGTGCTTTATTTCCCAGTCCGCATGCTATGAAGATGCAAGGCAGGTTGCGGACCTTGTGGAAGAACGTTTTACATCGCTTCATGGCAAAGTAGTAATCAACAACATCGGAACAACCATCGGCAGCCATACCGGCCCCGGCACTGTCGCCTTATTCTTCTTTGGATCGGAGAGAGTCAATTAATGTATGCCATTTATACCGACACATCCGCAAACCTTCCCGACATGATTGTTCAAAAGTACGGCCTTCAGGTCATACCGCTTCACTATACGGTGAATGGCATTACATATCCCACATCGGACGACGGAGCGAATGCATTTGACGGAAAGCTTTATTACGACTTCATGCGCAAGGGCGCATCCGTCAAAACCTCCATGATCAATACCAGCGCCTTCAGTACAGCATTTGCAAGGAGCCTGTCCAATGGAACAGACGTTGTTTATGTCGGCATGTCCAGCGGCATCAGCGGTTCGCACCACGCGGCGGAGGTGGCTGCGGCGGAACTTCGTGAGCAGTATCCGGACAGGAAAATAGCCATAATCGATACCCGTGCCGCGTCCCTGGGCGAAGGGCTGCCGGTATTGTTTGCTGCAAGGCTGAAAGATGCCGGCGAGTCTATTGACGAGGTGGTTTTAAAGACGGAGAAAAACAGCGCATCCATCTGCCAGTATTTCACGGTGGAAGACCTCATGTATTTAAAAAAAGGCGGTCGCATTTCAGGAGCGGCCGCGATTGTCGGAAATATCCTTCAGGTAAAGCCGATTTTAAAAGGCGATGAAGAAGGTAAGATTGTTCTTTGCCAAAAGGAACGAGGTAGGAAAAGGGCCATGGAAGCCCTTGTTTCAAAGTACCGGGAGCTTGCCAGCGATTTAGGTGCGCCCATTGGCATCGCCCATGCGGACTGCGGTGAGGATGCGGGATACCTGGCAAAAAGGATCCATGAATCCGGCCACAGCGGCGAAATACTGATGGAATGCTATGAGCCGGTAACAGGCTCCCATGTGGGGCCGGGCACGATTGCCCTGTTTTTCTACGGTGTTCACAGGTAAGATTTACTTACGCGGTCAATGACAGGATACCTCTTCCTCCGGAACATCCTCCCCGCTGCTGCCGCTGTTTGATCCGTTATTGGATCGCCGGGGCTTTGGAGTTGCCTCCGCCAGCAGCTTTTCCGCCTCGTCTTTGGAAATCTCCTGTATCAGATCGCCCCGCACATAGCCCACTTTGCCATCCGCTTCAATATGATACCAAATGCCTTCGTCACCTGCGGCAGTGCCCAGAATGCTCACCACGCTCCCCTTGGATAACGTTAACGCCTTGCCGGCTTTTGTGGTTGCATCCTTTCGCACATTGACGCTACTTTGTATTGTGATTCCCGAAGCCTCATATTCCGCCGCAAGCGCCTTCCCATCAAGGGTGAAGGTGACGGTCCCGTCCTTGGTAGGATCAAGCACGTAGATATCAGAATCCTGCGCGCCGGTAAGCGCACCCGGCTGAAGTTCGCCGCCTGCAACGACCCACAAGGGAGACACTTGATCCAATATAGATTGGGAAGGGACTTTATCACCGCCCATGCTAATCACATCGGCATGAAGATCCGTCCCGTTTTCCACAAGCGCGGCTTCCCCCAAAGCATCCGCGCCGGGCATGAACAGAAAGGATTTGCCGTCATATTCAACGCGCAGCACAAGATAGGCCACGGTACCATAGCCGGATAGCCTGGCAGCCGAGACCTTTGCTTTTCCAATATCCATTTGGGTGCCTGGCTCGGGCGTTATAGCCTTTGCTCCTGATACAAGATCAACCGATTCTTCCCCCGCTGTAAGGCCCGGCAGCCACAGTGTGCCGAACCCGTATTTTTTTAACACCTCGCTTATCCCTGAGGTGGATTCCCCCTGTATAAAGGTGGCTGCCATCAGGTCGATTTTCGGGATATCGAAATCATTCAGGCTGGATAGAAGCTTTTTTGAGTCTTCTTCCATCCCCGAATCGATCAAAATGGTTTGCCCATCGGCCTGCAAAAGCGCGGCACCCTGAACCGTGTCAAAGAAAGTGACGCGAAGGGAAGCCAGTGCGGAGTATGGGATAAAAATACATAGAAGGATCAAACAAAAAAGAAAAAGATAGGATTTTAAACGCATAATTAAGCACCTCCTAAACGGTATTAATTATGGAACGCATGTGGATGCCAAAATCTTGCCAGGTTATATTTTGGTAAGGTTCGCCTGGGATAAAAACTGCCTTGTCCGCTCCTTTTTAGGATGCAAAAAAATCTCATCCGGCGGGGCATCCTCCAGGATCAGCCCATCATCCAGAAACAGCACCCGGCCGGCCACGCTGCGAACAAAACGCATTTCATGGGAAACCACCACCATGGTCATACCGTCTGCTGCGATCCTGTTCATCACGGCCAATACTTCCCCCACCCATTCCGGGTCCAGGGCGCTGGTAGGCTCGTCAAAAAGCATCACCTTGGGTTCCACCGCCAAAGCCCTGGCGATGCCCACCCGCTGCTGCTGCCCGCCGGACAGCCGGGAAGGGTATTCATCGCGCTTGTCAGAAAGGCCCACGCGGTTTAAAAGCTTAAGGCCGATTTCCTCCGCCTGCGTCCGGGGCATTTTTTTTACCTGGATCAGGCTTTCCGTTACGTTTTGAAGCGCCGTTTTGTTGCGGAACAGGTTGTAATGCTGGAATACCATGGCGCTCTGGGCCCGAAGGTCCATTACATCCTTCTTTGTGGCACTGCCTGCGCGAATTGTATGATCCGCCAGGGTGATCTCCCCGGCGTCGGGCTTTTCCAGCCAATTGAGCATGCGGAGCAGCGTTGTCTTTCCGGAGCCGCTGGGGCCGATGAGGGTTACGACTTCGCCCTTTTCAATTTTAAGGTCAATACCTCTAAGCACCTGCACCTGTCCGTAAGACTTTTTTAGCCCTTTCACCTCAATCATTTCACCAGCATCCTTTCATAGCGGCGCATCCGCTTTTCAATGAAAGCCAGCGCCTGTTCGATGAGGATGCACACTCCCCAATACAGGAAGGAGACCACCACGTACACCTCAAAAAAGCGGAAGGACCGGGAGCCTACCAGCTTGGCCTGGGCCATCATATCCACCACCGAAATGCTGAAGGCCAGGGACGTTTCCTTCACCATGGAAATCAGACTGTTGCCCAGCGGCGGCAGCGCCACGGTAAACGCCTGGGGAAGAATGATGCGCGTCATGGCCTTACGTGTGGTCATGTTCACGCTGTAGCAGGTTTCCAATTGCCCCGTATCCACCGACAGCATGGCGCTTCTTATGGTTTCAGACATGTACGCCCCGCAGTTCAATGAAAACGCCACAGCCGCAAATACAAGCCTTGGGATGCCGTTGACGCTAAAGGACGTACCCCACTGGGTGTTAATTCCCTCAAGCAATATAGGCGTGCCGTAATACACCAGAAAAAGCTGCACCAGCATGGGCGTTCCCCTGATGAAGGAAACATACACCTTGCATAAAGCCGATAACACCTTTACCCGGAAATAGCGAACCAGCGCCACCGCAAAGCCGATCACAAGGCCCAGCCCCGCCGACAAAAAAGCAAGCCCCAGCGTAAGCGGAAGATAAGGCAAAATCTGCGGAACCGTAGACAGCATATATTTGAGATCAAAAATATTCCCCATGATAAACCACCCTAAAAATTAATACGCCAAACCGGGCAGGAAGCGCTTGTTTCCTGCCCGGATGGAACCGATAGTTTTTTGTTTACTTCTTCTGATCATCCAGGATGGCCTTAACGGATTCCAGGGTGGAGTAGTCTGCGCCCAGGTATTTTACAGAGAGTTCGGACAGCGTGCCGTTTTCAACCAATGTTGTGAGCGCCGCGTCCACCAGGGGCTTTATCTCATTGCTGGTATCGCTTTTGGAAAAGAGCAGGTACTGCTCGGTGATACCGGTATCGTCGATCAATACATACCCAAGGTCCAGCTTCAGTTCATCGGCGATCAGCTTGGTGGTGACTTCGCTGTTGAGCGTGGCATCCACGCGGCCGGTTACGATATCCTGAAGGACCAGGGAAATGTTGCCGTCATAGTAGGCGATATTGATGGGGTTGCCGTTTTTGGCATTGTACTCTTCCAGCCAGGTGGTGTTGTAGCTGCCCACGCCGGCGGCTACTGTTTTGCCGTGAAGGTCTGCAACGCTTTTGATATCCGTACGGCCGGCCTTGAAGATGACGGAGTTGCCGGCAAAGGAATAAGGCAGCTCGGAGAACTGGTACTTTTCCTCACGGGCGGGGTTTTTGTTGATCTGGTTGGCGATAATGTCAAACTTGCCGGATTCCAGGGCCACGAAGATGGAATCCCAGGCGGTAGGCACAAACTCGAAGGTCAACTCGGGAATCAGTTCGTCGATGGCACGGATCACGGCCACATCGTATCCGTCCACATCGCCTGTTGACCTGGTGTAGTTAAAGGGAGGATAAGCGGCTTCGGTGCCCACTTTGATCACTTTGGGCTCTGTTGCAAAAGCGGGAACGGCCAGGGAAAGCAAAAGCGCAATCGTCAGAACCAGGGCAGTCAAACCATGCAAATGCTTCATAAAAGTCTCTCCTTCATCATTCATCTCATTTTTCACGGGAACGTTCAGCTTACGTCAACAGCAACAACACATACAGCTACACATTCGCACGTGAGAGGGGGAGACTGTCTCCCAACTTGACAGGGGGCTGCACATGCGCATGAATGGACCACCCTCCTTTTAGCGTCTTGCGGCGCAAGGATTACATATTCCATATCAAACATAGCATTATAGTATGAAATATGTTGCGGCTATCATACACTTCTCTCCTGCCTTTGTCAATGGTGAGGGAGAATTTATTTACAGTTATTTGTACAGCGGCAAATTTCATTGCAAGTTTTATCCCCGCCATGTACAGGATATATAAAACAATAATAAATGGCAGTTGACAATTCGTTATGCTATGATTATAATGCGTGCATACCCACAGGGGGTATATTTTCAATTTCGAGCAAGGAGGAGCCGGATATGGAGGAGAACAAAAAGGAAATGGCCGGTTGCCATACGGGAGAATGTTCCACAAGGATGACTGCACGTGAGCAAAAGCTGAAGTCCGGCCTTATTGCAAGGCTGAACCGTGTGGAAGGCCAGGTTCGCGGCATCAAAGGCATGATTGAGAAGGATGTTTACTGTGATGACGTGCTGACCCAGATCGCGGCGGTGCAATCGGCATTGAATTCCATAGGCAAACTTGTTTTGGAAAACCACATCAAGGGATGCCTGGTGGAAAAAATCAGAGGCGGCGAGGACGAGATTGTAGACGAGCTGCTTGTTACCATCGGCAGGCTGCTGTAAACTTTTTAGAAAGGCATTGTTGTTTCATGAAAAAGAAAGACGAAAACAAAAGCAATATAAAGAGCCAAAAAAGAAAGCGCCTTTTCCTGTTGGCAAGGTTTATCCTTTCGGCAGTATTTTGCCTGCCGCTTTTGTACCTGGCGATCGTTCCCATGCTCTGGTGGATATCCGTACCCTATCCCCGCATTCTTGAGCCGATGCAGTATCCGTTATCCAACGCGCTGGCCCAAATAGCCTTGACATTGCCGATTCTCGTTCTGGGCTGTACATTCTTCTTCAAAGGTTTTAAAGCGTTCTTTAAGCGGACGCCCAACATGGATTCGCTGATCGCCATCGGTGTAACGGCCTCCATTGCATACAGCCTGTACTCCACCTATCAGATTTACACCGGAAACTTCGCCGCATCGGACGAGCTGTATTTTGTAACGGCCGGCGCAATCATTACCCTGGCGCTGCTGGGTCAATGGATGGAATCACCTTCTTTGGGCAGGGCCGGAAAGGCGCGAGCCGCCCGGCTTTCGGATGTTGTTTCGGGATATTTCATCCCCATCCTGCTTGTTTTTGCCGTTCTTGCCGTTGGCGCATGGGTTTTGGTAGGCCAGGCACTTACGTTTACGCTGACCGTCTTCCTCTCCATACTGCTTATTGCGTGCCCCGGCGCCGTTTCCCTTGCCATGCCGGCTTCGCTGAAAGCCGGAGCCAGAAAGGGCGTTAAGAACAGCATACTGATAAATAACCAGGAAGCATTTGAAACGGCCCACAAGGTGGATATTGTTGTCTTTGGAAAATCGGGTACAGATACATTTTCCCAAAATTGCGCATCAGCCGTGCAACAGCTTTCATCCATGGGCATAGAAGCAGTTTTGATAACAGGCGATGACTTAAATTGCGCACAAGAAGCCGCACGGCAGGCACGCATTTTAAAGGTGATGGACGGGGTGCCCAGGCAGGATTGGCCCGGCGAAATCAAAAAGCTGCAGGCCGGAGGGAAAAAAGTAACCATGGTGGTGAATGGTTTTGACGCCGGTGATGCTCTTTTGCAACCCGACGTCCTCATCGCCATCGGCTCTGGGCCAGATGCCTCGAATGAGTTTGCGGACATTGTACTTACGCGCGGCGACCTTATGGACGTGCCCGCAGCCTTAAGGTTATGCAGGAGCACGATGCAAAACGTAAAGGAAAACCTGTTCTGGGCATTTGGATATCATGTGATCGGTATTCCGGTAGCGGCAGGCCTGATGCATCTTACCGGCGGACCGCTTATGAACCCTGTTCTCGCGGCTGGGGCCGTAGCCTTAAGTTTCGTGTCGGTTATTGCAAACACGCTGAGGCTGAAAAGATTCAAGCCTTGTGCGTAAGTCTACGGAATCGGACGAGCAACGGAAGCAATCCGGAAGAAAAATAAAAAAAGTTGTCGGTTTATGAAAATCTCCATCAAACCTTCATGATGATTCTATATTCTTTTCGTGGATGGACGACCGGGGTAACTTAGGGGTACCCCCAGGGAGCGGTCATCATCAGCCATGTTATTATTTTTTTATTCTCCATATACCCTACCATGGTATAGTATTTTTCAAGAAAGGCAGGAGGGCGCAGGATCAATGAGCAATGTCAAGCGGTTTTTTAATGCCATGATGATGGTGATCGTGTTTATGATCGTTCTGGTCGTATTTGCCATCGGGTACAAAACCTTTTTTGTGAATGAAGGGCATACCGCAATGGGTCAAGGCGAGGGCGGATCTATGACAGGGGCCGCAGAACAGACCGCCGCAAGCACGATGGAACAAACAAAAGATACGCAAAACGCACAAGCATCAGAGCAGCAAATGAATGCCGATACCATGGCTTCCGCCTATAGCGCGCCGGCAATGAACCAGGCAAGTGCCATTCGCAGAAACCGGGAAACGCTGGATGGGATTATAACCAAGCTGAATGGCACAATGCAGTACCTGACTATGGAGCCTAACGCCTCAGGCGCTGCCGATAAAGGTGATACAGCAACGGAAGATGCCTCTGCAATAAACGATCAGGGAAGCGATGCCGCAGGGACGGTATCCATGAAAGACATGGGCTTGAAATACGACGCGGACAAGATGGCGAAGCTCCATTCCGGCATGTACAGGATTGCCGTGGGAACAGCCATGCTGAAGCAATTGCACGATGAGCTTTTAAGCCAGGAAGCGTCTGCCGGCCAAAACCTTCAAAATCCCGCCCAATATTATGCCGGCCAATATGACCAGGCGGTTAGAAACAAGGCAAAGCTTGACAAAGCGCTCACTTACTTAGGCGACGCCGTGGATCTTGTCACCTTGAACCCCTACATTTCAGAGGACGGCCTTGCCTATGACAATGAAAGGATGTTAAGTCTGCACCAGAGTGTATTGGACCTTGCGGATGGGTTGGCATCGGCAAGCATGCTGGAGAGCGATTTTTCAAGCCAGGCGGAGAATTACGCCACGCTTTCACAAAGCTACATGAGCCCCATTGCCGAAACCACCGGTGTAATGGTGCCTGCAGCATCCCAGCCTGCGGATTATACAGCGGCCCCAATTGGCGCCGGCCTGCTAAACAGCATCAATTTCGATGCCATGGCAAATATATTGCCCTTCGTCTTCGGCGCATTTTTCCTGCTGGGTATGATCGGCTTCCTGCTTAATTTGGCAAAATCCAGAGCCCGGGCGGAAATGACAGACGTCAAACCGGACAAGGCAAGCTGAAGAATCGAGGATTGGACGAATGAGCGGAGAGGAGGTGAGACCAATGTGGAGCGATATTCAGAAGCGTCCATTCCTAAAAGCTGTGGCAATCGTGTTCCTTGGGTTCATCGGGCTTGGTCTGCTGCTTAGATGGTTACCCGGTTAGGAGCATCTATCCGGCAAGCCGTTTCAACAAGCGTGAAGAATGGTTCACGCAAAGGATTACCCAAATATAAAAACGGAGGGAAAGTTTTATGCCTAATTCATTCAAAAATGATCCGGTACTCAGAGCAATTGGCATCATCGTTCTTGTCACGCTCTTGATCGGTCTTGTCGTCTACCTGTTTGGCGGGCCTGCGGGCTTCGGAATGTACGGCTACGGCCGCATGGGCGATAACTACGGTATGATGGGCGGCTATGGCGAAGGCACCGGCATGATGGGCGGTTATTACTCGGGCCAGGGCGGTATCAATTTTGGAGGCCTGCTCTCCACCCTGTTCCATATCCTTCTGGCATTGTCCATCCTGGGCCTGGTAGTTGGCCTGGCCGTATACCTGTATCAGCTGATCACAAAGCACGTTAGTAATGGTGTTCCTATTGTTGCAAGCGGCACGGTATCAAACACCGCCACCTGCATAAACTGCAACGCCAAAATTCCGGGCGATGCCAAGTTTTGCCCAGCCTGCGGAACAAAGGTAGAAAAGGCTGAGTGACAGTAACCTAAACCGCCGCTTGGCGCAGAGCGGACAAGCTGCCCTTGCAGCCGTTCATAAAAAATCATGAAAAGCGGGGATCAAGGAAGATGCACAAGCGATTCGATTTTATCATGCACTGGCTTTGGGCAATAGTTTGGTCGCTTCTTGCGCTAAGCGGCTTTTCCATGATGGGTGCAAAGTACGGCTGGCTCTTGAACTACGATTATGCGCTGGCAATCGACATTCACAGAACAATGGCGGCAGTATTCGTATTGCTTACATTCCTGTCCATCGCATTCGAAATAGTCAGAACCGTCAGGAAGAAAACGCAAAAGCTCCCCTGGTTCATCTTTGGGCGCAGCGGATATCAGTTGTTCACCTTTATCACGGCCCTGATCCTCATCATCACCGGGGCGATCGTCTGGGCATGCTCCGAGCTTGAAATAGAGACTGCGGCCATAGCACTTATGTTTCACGAATACGTCTCCTACCTCACTTTGGCCAGCGTGATTTGGCACATATACATAAAGAGCCACGCGCTTATAACGAACCGGGCAAAGTCAATGAAAGCGGAGCAGGGAGCGGGGTGAAAAGAACGCAATGCAAAAATCCTGGCTGAAAAGCCTCGTCTTCATGATGGCTACGTTTTTCTTCTTTCTTGCGTCAGGCGTTCTGATCTCCATTTTCAAACCCGGCCCCACTGAAAGTGAAGTCATGCGGTTTATGGAAAGCATGATGAGCGCGGTGGATACTTCCATCATGGGTTTGGCCATGGGCATCGGGCATGATGCGGCACTCCAAAAAGTCATCACCATTTCAGTTCTGCTAACCGCTCCCATGGTACTGGCCGGTATTTCTGTAGGCGTCGCCCTACGGCTTAACAATAAGGGGGACAAGAAGTGTTCGACAGGAAAAAGCTGAATTTCTGGCGGCTCGCTCTCGGGTTCATGGGCTTCACCCTGATCACGCTGATGTTTTTATGGCTGGGCCCCGAGGAGCCCAAATCACAAATGATGACCAGCAGCATGGGAAAAATGATGACGGAAATGCATGCGCAAAACCTAACCGTTTATGACTTTTTCGCAAATAGCGTTCCGGAAGATCATGCGGCGGGAGAAGCGCAAAACCATCATGAAAACGCGTCAAATGCGCAGCGTACAATCAATTTTCTGACCACAGCAGCCGTCTTCCTGTTCTTGCCGCTCATCCTGGGAGGCGCCATCGTGCTGGCGATTGTATGGATCAAATAGAAGGGATGTTGTATCGTGAATGCTTTGGGCTCCATCAGCCAGATCTATATGCTGGTGCTGTTGATCCTCCTGGCCGTGGGTATCGGGCTTGCCATTTGGAGGTTTATCAGTTTCCTCATGGGTAAGATATCCGCAAAAGAAGACACGGTAAAAAAGAAACCCGGAATACCCATTTCATCTCCCGCCGGGGCGGCGGGATCATTAAGTAGTCAGAATGGAGGTTCCTTCATGAAAAGAAACGGTTGGCTTAACCTTGCGGCGTTTTCCCTGGCCGGCCTGCTGGTAAGCGTCATCTTCATGGGATTCATGTATTCAAAAAACAACACTTCCCAGCAAGCCTTCACCGGTAATGGCCACCAGGATATGCAGGCCCAGGGCGGCATGAACATCAATATGCCCATGGGGAACGTGCAAATGCAAGGAGCGATGTACGGGAACGGTGCTCAAAACGATTACTATCAGCAGCAAATTTATGGGATGCAGCAGCAGCTTACCAGGCTCCAGCAGCAAATGGGCAGCGGCATGAGCGGAAACATGCAAATGCAGCAAAGCGGCATGGACAGCATGAATAGCATGATGGACGATATGATGTCCAAAATGGATACCATGATGAATACAATGAGCAGCTCAAACAACATGAACGGCTCGGGCAGTATGGATTCCATGATGAATGAAATGATGTCGAAGATGGATACCATGATGAACATGATGAGCAGTGTAAACAACATGAACGGTATGAACAATTCAAGCAGCATGAACGGCATGAATGGTTCGAGCAACATGAACGGCATGATGGACGACATGATGAACATGATGGATGACATGATGGGCATGATGAATAACATGCAGCAGCAAAACAACAACAGCAGCAGCAGCAGTATGCCGATGATGTAATATCTCTCACTTAATAAGGGGCTGTCTCAAAAGAAGTGTAGGGCAGCGAGGGAAAAAAATCACGTCCCAGCAAAGCAGGGGCGTGATTTTTGTTGTAAAATGTAACTGCAATGAAACAACTACAACAAGAGCATTATAGTGG
>JAEZJP010000014.1 GCA_023415715.1 Bacillota bacterium | reverse complement strand
TCCCAGGAGAATTACTTGTATTACCTCGATCTGAAGCGGGAAATGTTCGGTATGCGCTGAATGTATCATGCGCGCGCAAAAGCAAATGATAAGATAAAGGGAGTTGGAAACGATGAAGTTTTTATGGGTTACGCTTTCGGTTTCGAATATGGAGGAGTCGCTGAAATTCTATCAGGAAATCGTAGGCCTTCCAGTGACCAGGCGGTTTTCATCGGAAGGCTCGGGGGATATTGCTTTTCTTGGCGACGGGGAAACAAAGCTGGAGCTGATCGCGCATCCTAACAAGCCTGAAAACCATTATGGCAAGGAGATGTCCATCGGCTTTGAAGTGGAATCGGTGGAAAAGAAGATACAGTTTATCCGTGAGAAAGGATTGGCCGTGGAAAGCGGTCCCTTTGAGCCAAACCCACATGTGCGGTTCTTTTTCGTAAAGGATCCCAACGGGATCACGGTGCAGTTTGTGGAGAATAAGTAAGCGCCTCCGAAAGGCTGCCGCAAAAAGTCACTGATACGGTTGACTTAGGTCTTGCCATCTGGTATAATGACCCAAAAAGTTTGAGGTACCGGCTATGAAGTATTCCGTTTTCGCAACCACTACTACTGCTTTGGGCTTCCTTTGAAGTTAGCTGATCTGCAGCTGGCGGCAAAGGCAAGCCCTTTGGTCGTGTGGCTGCAAGGAATATAAATTGAAAACCTTGCATCACAAGTGAACGTGTGCAAGGTTTTTTATTTTTGAAAGGGGGTGTTTGCTCCGATGACAAATGGAATATTGATTCGATGTTCCAAGGAGCGGCTTACCGCAGCCTCTTCGTTTCAAATCTAAAAAATGAAATGAGGAGGAACCGAACATGGAAGGCTACAAAAAACTTTTGGCCAGCCGGCTTTTTGATGCCGTACAACAATATTACGGCTATGCATCATACGTTTTGTTCAGGGAAAGCGGTGAAGGATTTTACTGCGACTACGATATTTCTCCGCTTACTCCCGAGGCATTTTCGGAAATATCCAAAAGGGTAGATGCGTCTGATATTAATTGTGCCTTTGAGCTTCACAGTTTTTCAGGCGTATATGAAGATGGAAATGCAAAAAACCGTATGCTGCAGCGCATCTATGTGACCGCTTTTGCAACAGCGGCTGAGCTTTCAGAGTATAAAAGTTTTGTTGAGGAAGCATCAAAACGTGACCACAAAGCGCTTGGCAATGAGCTGAAACTGTTTTCAAGCTCAAGTGAAATTGGACAGGGTCTGATCCTTTGGCATCCGAAGGGAGCCATGATACGGTATCTGCTGGAAAGCTTCGGTCAAAAGGCGCATATCCTCAATGGCTATGAGTGGGTATATACGCCGCACATAGGCAGGGCGGAGCTGTGGAAGACATCGGGGCACCTAGACTTTTACAAGGATGCCATGTATAGCCCAATGATCATTGACCAGGAAGAGTATTACCTGAAACCCATGAACTGCCCGTTTCACATTAACATCTATAACAGCGAAATACACTCCTACCGTGACTTGCCGGCAAAGTACGCAGAATACGGTACAGTATACAGATACGAGCTTTCGGGCGCGCTGAACGGCCTGACACGGGTAAGGGGCTTTACGCAGGATGATGCCCACATCATCTGCACGCCCGAACAGATAGAAAAGGAAGTCGCCGACGCGCTCAAATTCTCACTGTATATGCTGCGTTCCTTTGGCCTGAACAAATTCCAGGCGTATATCTCCACAAAGCCAAAGGAAAAATTCGTCGGCGATATAAGGGATTGGGAGATGGCAACGGAAGTACTCAAGCGGGCTGTTGTATCCGCAGGCCTTGAATATGAGATAGACGAGGGTGGCGGAGCTTTCTATGGCCCCAAAATCGACCTGAAGCTATTCGATTCGCTGAACCGGGAATGGCAATGCAGCACCATACAGTTTGATTTCAACCTACCTGAACGCTTTCACATGTTTTATGTGGGCGCCGATGGGCAGCATCATACGCCGTATATGGTGCACCGCGCATTGTTTGGCAGCCTGGAACGCTTTATGGCGTTGCTGATTGAGCAATATAAGGGTGATTTCCCGTTTTGGTTTGCTCCCAAGCAGTTTGGCATTGTACCGGTGAACGAGGCCCATAACAATTATGCAAAGCGGTTATCGAGGGAGCTTACGGCACAAGGCTTCCGCGTAAGCGTTAATAGCGGCGACGACAATATGAGAAATAAAATCAAGCGCTTTCAGCTTGAAAAAGTCCCATATATCCTCGTCGTTGGCGACAGGGAAGCCGCAAGCGGCACGTTTGCCGTTCGCAGCCGGAAAGATGGCGATTTGGGCACAATGGATATTCCGAGTTTACAAAAACACTTGAAGCCTCAAATGGATCAAGGAATCCCTCAATGTATTTTTGAAGAGGAATAGACACTTCTTTTTAGTCTGAATTGGCATCGCATAATAAAGACGGGCACCCTCCTCACATTCGGCGAGGAAGCGGCGCCCGTCTTGATTTTGCGGCGCAGCTATTCATAGTTGCAGCCGCTGTAATTGAGCAATTGCTGTACCTTCCAAAATATCTGTCACAGCCTCTCCCTGATAAAGCCAAGGATGATTTCATGCAGTTCGCGGCTCCAGAAGCTGCCCTCGTGGGGGGCGTGATCAACACAGATGGCCTCTACATCCGCGCCCTGATCGTACAACTTGCGGTACATCAAAACCATCTGGTCATAGGGCACCACCGTATCGGCACTGCCGTGGATCAAAAGGAAGGGCGGATAATTTTTGCCTTCCTTCACATGGCTTACGGGGCTCATGTCGCGGAAAACCTGCTTTACATCCTTCCCTGCGGTCAACGCTTGAAAGATGCCGCCATGGGATTCCTCCGGTATTTCGCCGCCCAGCATGCGCATTAAATCCGCCGGCCCGAAGCATTCGATGACCAGCTTCACCGCGTCGGATTCCTCCGCATATTCCGCCGTCTTGTAGGCGGTGTCATCTCCAGTGAGGCCAACCAATAAGGCGGTATTGCCGCCGGAGGAGGTACCGAAGATGCCCACCCGGTCCTTGTCAATATGGTATTCCTCCGCCTGGCTCTTAAGAAATCGGATGGCTGTCTTCACATCCTGCAAATAGGCCGGGAAGGGATGGCCGTCCAAGCAATTGCGGTGTGTGACCATGGCCACAGAAATACCGTGTTGGGCGTACCATGCCATTTGCCCCATTTCATAGTAAATGTCCGGGAAAGTCCAGCCGCTGCCCTGCACAAACACGATCAATGGCGTTTTGGGCGTCTCCACTCCCTCCGGCTTCCAGGGGGTAATGAGGGCGAGGGTAATGTCCTTGCCCGTGGCGGTTGAATAGACGATGTTCTGCCGGATATACGCCATGCCGCTCAATATGGGATTGTTGGGAATATGCCGGATGGGGGGATACGGCTTTCTCACGCCCCGCTCAATCTCCAGATTGGTCTGGTTATAGACGATCACATGCTGCCCTTCCTTGCCGAAGGGGTGGGCCTTATCCGTGCCCATAAACCATTCATAGGGCCTATCCAGCTCGCATTCGCCATGCAGCAGATCTATGACACCCTCCGCCAGCTCTTCCACCAATACGGCATCCTCCGGTCCCTTGCCGTGGCCGGTGAGAATGTAATCAAAGGCGGAGCGATACTCTGAAAGCACCTTTTCAAGCGTTTCCTCCAATACTTTAAAGGGGGTGGATTCGCTGAGCTGCATCCATAGATGGCCGTTCAGCGCGTCCCCAGAAAACAGCATCCGGTGCTTGCGGCAGAGTAGTGCCACGCTGCCCGATGTGTGCCCCGGAACCGGAATGACTTCAAGCGTTATGCCGCCCAGATCAAACACATCGTCCTCTTTCAGCGGCAGCAGTTTGCAGGGCTTCAGTCCATGCTTTTTGAATGCTTCCGCGGCATCGGGGAAGGAAAAATGAAGGTCATGCAGTTCCCAGTCGGCGGGATGGAGAAATGCTTCCTCGAAATATACGTTGCCGTATATGTGGTCGCAGTGGCCGTGGGTGTTCACGACCGTCACGGGCAGATTTGTGATTTCCTGAACGACCTCCATCAGGTTTTCCCGGCCGTTGACCGTATCGATGAGCAGTGCCCGCTTTTCGCCGGTTACAAGGTAGCAGGTGGATTCCCCCGCATCGTCGATGAGGGTCACATCTTCATTGATGGGAATGAGGTTTGCTCTGCGCGTCATAGCGATGCCCTCTCTTTGATTCAAATTCCGAACACATTTTCTACATTATACCATTTACGGCGGAGGATGAAAAGATTGACATAAGCTTTATTATCATGTATTATATGTATAAAAAGTAATACTAGTTATACCTGCTGAGGAGGGAACTTCATGCCGGACCGCAGGAAGGAAGGAAATACGGTTCAGGAGACCGGGAAATTCATGAGCTCCGTCAAGGTGGGGCCAAAGGGGCAAGTAGTCATCCCCAAGGAGGCCAGGGAGATGTTTTCCATTGCGCCGGGAGATACGCTTTTGCTGCTGGCTGATGTAAACCGCGGCATCGCTTTGCAAAGGCTTGACTACTTTGACAAGATAGCCGATGAAATCTTTCTCAAAGCCGCCGGTGATCCTGTCAAAACCCAGGAGCAGGAGGAAGGCCTTAAATTTGCAAAGGCCGTAAAGACCATACAGCAGCATAAAGAGGAGAAACCGGAGTGAAAAAAGTGATCAGGATTATTCTGCTATCATTAGGCGGCATTATACTGGTTCTTGGTATCGCCGCCGTCATCTACGTAAACAACAACATGAATTACGACAAAGGCACGCTGGAAAAACTGATGAAGGTAGGCTTTTCGGAAAAGCAGGCACGGCTGCCCGACGGCACCGAGCTAAATTACGGTGAGGGGCCGGCAAATGGGCCCGCGTTGTTTTTGATCCACGGCCAAATGACATCTTGGGAGGATTACGCGCCCGTGCTGCCGGAATTGTCGAAGCGGTTCCATGTTTTTGCGGTGGACTGCCACGGCCACGGCGATTCCAGCAAGGATCCTAATAAGTATACGGCAGAGGCGATGGGGAAGGACTTTATCTGGTTTATGGAAAACGTCATCAGCGAGCCGGCTTTTGTATCCGGACATTCCTCAGGCGGGCTGCTCACCGCATGGCTGGCCGCCAACGCGCCGGAGCATGTGCGCGGCGTGGTGCTGGAGGATCCGCCTTTCTTCTCCACCGAGATGGAAAGGAACCCGACCGCCTTCGCCTGGGTGGACAGCTTCAAACCCATTCATGATTTTTTGAACCAGACGGAAGAAACGAATTATACCCGTTACTATCTTGATCATTCCTACATACAAAAGCTCATCGGCGCCGGCTGGCAGGGCATGAAGAAATCGGCCCTTGATTATATGGAAAAGAATCCGGGCAAGGCCCCGCGCATCTTTTACCTGCCGCCTTCCGTCAACCGCATGTTCGATCTGACCGCCGGAAGCTATGACCTGCGCTTTGGCGACGCTTTTTACGACTGTGCTTGGTTTGAAAATTTCAATAGGGAAGATATCCTCTCCCGCATTAGCTGCCCGTCGGTGCTGATTCACACAAACTGGAGCTATTCCGATGATGGCATTCTGCTGGCTGCCATGAGCGGGGAGGATGCAAAGCGAGCCCATGACCTCATACCTGGTAACAAGCTCATCAAGGTGGATTCCGGCCATGACTTTCATTATGAAAAGCCCAAAGAGTTCATTCAGATCATGACGGATTTCCTGAACGAAGCGACAAAGAGTTAAGCTATATTGCAGCCGCATCAAATGGCGCTCAAGCCGGATTGCATCACCTTTTTTTGAATTTTGCCCATGAGGAATACCGACATGCATGTGTAGCATACGGCCATCCCCAGGTATACCGCCCATTCCACAGGAACAGGCGCCAAGGTATGCCATACCGAGCCCAGCAGGTAATGGCGGGCAAGATCATACCCCCAAGTAAAGGGCAGCGCGTAGGCGATCCATTTAACCACATCCGGATACTGCTGAACCGGGGCATACGCGCCGGCAAGAAATTCGAACATCACCGCAAGGATGCCTGTGATGGAGCCTACCTGCTTCCAAACAATCCCCAGCAGGGAAATCATTACGCCAATGGAGATACAGTTAAGTACGCCGGCCATGGAGCATAAAAGAACCAGAAAAGAGCTCTTAAGGCTGACACCGCTGTAAATGGAAATGAAAAGGAACATCGGTATAAAGAAGAGCATGTTGATCATCACATTGGATAGTCCCGTTCCGAAATAGTACAGGAACTTGGACGAAGGCGTGATATAGATATACTCCAGCGTTCCGTTATACAGATCGGTGTTCACGGAATTAAGCGGCGCCCAGATGGCTGTGGAGTAAAAAACATACAGCAGCAATGCGGCCCCGAAAAAGAGGAAAAGATCTTTGCCCTGAATTACTGCCTGGCCGCTATACGTTGTAAAGCCGGAAAAGAACAGAAAGAATACCACCCTGAGAGCAAGCTGAAGAACGGTTCCCACCAGATTGGGTATATATCTTGAAAAGATCGCCATCTCTTTGGATATGGTGGCCTGCAAAACGCCTACATGATTCTTAATAAACTGAATTGTATGATTCATTGTCACTTCCTCCTTTGCTTTGTTCCTCCCCTGATTGGGCGAATTGGAGGTATGCATCCTCCAGGCTTGCCTTTCTGTGCAGGAATTCCAATTTTCCATCCGGATCGAAGCTGTTCCTGATCGCATCCATCACGCCGAAAAAATCATTTGTCCCCAATACAAGCCGGCCTTCAAAAGTATCCTGAAGGATGCTTATATCAGTATGGGCGAGCAGATACTTTTTCATTTCATCCACTTTTTCATAGGCCTTGACCTCTACAATATCCGAATAGGCAAGGCGGGCGCACGCATTTTCAGGCGTATCCATCAAAACGATCTCCCCCGACCGCATAAAGGCAATTCTATCCGCCAGATATTCAACATCCATCATGATGTGGGATGTCAGCACCAGCGTTTTTCCTTGCTCCCTTATATACTTTTTGAGATAGTTCCGTATTTTTAAGGATTTTAAGGGGTCCAACCCTTTGGTGGGCTCATCCAGAAAAAGCAGTTCGGGATCATGCAATAGTGCCCGCATGATAATCATTGTCTGCTTCTGCCCGCCGGACAGCCTCATAAATTGCTCATGAAGTTTATCCCCAAACTGGAAATCATCCGAAAGAAGGGCGATCCTTCTTTTGACTTCCTTTTTTTCTAGTCCCATAAGCGAACCGAAAAACACAAGGTTTTCTTCGGCTGACAGCCGGCCGTATGCCGAGCGTTCGCTGTCCTGGCCCACATAACCAATCCTCCGTCTGATCGCAACCGGGTTTTTCATTTTCGTAGGCTCCTGTCCAAACAGAAACAGTTCGCCGGAATCATGCTGAAGCAGAGAAGCAAAAATCTTGATGGTTGTTGTTTTTCCTGCTCCGTTTTGCCCCAAAATAGCCACGGTTTCGCCCTGGCGGATATTCATGGATATGCCCCTCAGCACCTCCTTTGTTTGATACGATTTCCTGATTTGATACGCTTCCAGTAGATCCAAGGCTGCATTCCTCCTGACTGAATGAATCGTTCGTTCATATTGCTTCAAAAAATCACACTACTCATAACCAGCTTCACTGCTTGATATAGGCATGAGTAAGTGCGTCCATGACCACTTTCTTTGCGTCCGCAGTATCCACATGAATACCGGAATAAGCAAATTTCACATGCATGCCCCACCAGGACAGCGTTTCAATGATCAGGCGGGTGTGATGTTCCGGCTGCTCCAAATGCCTGATCTCACCTTTTTGAATGTATTGATCAACGCACTTCTCGAAAGCTTCAATAAACGTTTTGCGCCTTTCGTAATACACTTTGCAAAGTTCCTGCCAGTCGGAGGTGTTTCGTTCAAAAATCAACAGACCGGTTCCGTATTTGGAGATGAAGTCAAAGGCCTTCGATAGCACATCGTGGAAAGACGGATCTTTTTGTCCTTGCGCGGAGTGGTTCTGAAAAATGTCTATCATGCTTGATTCGAACCGTTCCACAATTTGCTTTTCCAGTACCTGTGTGTCCATTTCCGCGATGGGGAAGACCCTGTCCTTCAGAATAAAGTTTTCGTCAAAGATACTCGCAAGCACAAACTGAAAAATCGCTTTCTTGCTCACGAACAGATTATATATGGATCCGGTGGAGATGCCGGTATCTTTGGCGATATCGGAAATTTGCGTTTGATGATAGCCCTTCAAAACAAGCAGCCTGCCGGCTGCGGTGACGATATCGTAAAGCCTGTTGTCGCGAAGCATAGGCATCCGCCTTTCTGAATGAACCGTTCATTCAGATTATAACTATCGAGCCGCTGCATGTCAACAGCAATCATCCCTCTTGACAAATGAATCGATAATGAATACAATATGACCGAAACGGAATTAATGGTCAAATTGATGTGGAGGTCTATTATGCCAAAAGCACTCTCGGAAAAGGAACGCGCCTATGTGAAACAGCGGCTGATGGAGGAGGCGGAAAACTGCCTCCGTCAGTATGGCGTGCGTAAAACCACGGTGGATGAGCTTGTACGGCGGGTACACATCCCCAAGGGCACATTCTATTTGTTCTATGAGTCCAAGGAACTGCTGTTTTATGACGTGCTTCTAAAATTCCATGCGGAAATCCAGGATGAATTGATGAAGAGGCTTGGGGGCCTTTTGGGGAATATCACGCCTGATACTTTGGCGGAAATTATCTTTGAGTTTTTCAAAAAGGTGGAGTCTTCCTTCTTGTATCCCCTGATGATGAGCGGGGAGATCGAACTGTTCATGCAGAAGATACCGCAGGAAATGGTGGAGGTTCATGCCCACACCGACGATCTTCAGGTGGAGCAGCTTGTTCAATTGGTGCCAAACATACGGGCGGACAAGGTTCCGCATTACAGCGCAGCACTTAGGGCCATCTTCCTCTCCATGCTGCACAAGCGGGAGGTAGGGGAGCAGGTATTCAGCGAGGCACTGTATATATTGATCCTGGGTGTGGTGTTGCAAATGTTCGAAAACGGGGAGGGGAAATTATGATCAAAGTCAGCAGCCTTGGCTTTGCCTACACGGCGCAGCCCTTTATTGAAAACATGAATTTCGAGGTGGGCGACGGGGAAATATTCGGCTTCCTGGGCCCATCTGGAGCCGGAAAGAGCACGGTTCAAAAAATACTGACGGGGCTTATCACCGCCTACCGGGGCAGCGTAACAGTGGACGGCATGGAGGTAAAGCGCCGGGACCGGGACTATTATGAAAAGATTGGCGTGGATTTTGAGTTTCCAAGCCTCTATGAAAAGCTGACCGCCAGGGAAAATTTGCAGTTCTTTGCCTCCCTTTACAAAAAGCAGACCGATATAGACAGCCACTTAAAAAGCGTAGGACTGCTCGACGATGCCGGAAAAAAGGTGGCGGCCTATTCCAAGGGCATGAAGTCGAGGCTGAACTTTATCAAAGCGCTGCTGCACGATCCCGGATATTTGTTCCTGGATGAGCCTACCTCCGGCCTGGACCCGCAAAACGCACGCCAGATGAAGGATATCATTCTTGATCAGAAGGCCCGGGGAAAGACCATCCTTCTGACCACCCACAACATGTACGACGCCACGGAGCTGTGCGACAGGGTGGCTTTCATAGTGGACGGTAGCGTAAGGGCGCTGGATACGCCGCATCACCTTATCATGCGCAAAGGCGCGGCGAAGCTCCGCTACACCTATGATCAAAACGGGCAGGAAAAGGCGGGAGAGGTGCATCTGCTTGAGACGGGGAGCGATGATACTCTTTTGCGGCTGATCAGGGAAAACAAGCTTACATCCATCCACAGCAGTGAGCCGACGCTGAACGACCTGTTTGTGGAATTGACGGGGAGGGAGCTTGCATGAATCTGCTGCCCCTTGTAAAAGGCGATTTCCGCCTGCAGTATAGGTATGGCTTTTACATGCTGTATCTTCTGCTTTGTGCCCTGTATGTCGGCATACTTCTGCTCCTTCCCGATAGCGTCCGGCGGACTGCAGCCATTATCATGATCTTTTCTGACCCTGCAGCCATGGGACTTTTTTTCCTGGGAGCCATGGTTCTCTTTGAGCAGAGCCAGCATGTGGTGCAAAGCCTGGCCGTATCGCCCGTCACCGCAAAGGAATATGTGCTGTCAAAGCTCCTTTCCTTATCCCTGGTATCCACCGGGGCGGGTCTTTTGATCGCATTGTTATCAGGCGGCGGGATGAATATTCTTTCCCTGCTGCCGGGCGTCTTTCTTGGGTCCCTTTTGTTTTCCGCCGCGGGGATGATTCTGGCAGCCCGCGCCGCAACGCTCAACCGGTTTCTTTTGAGCACCATCCCGGCGGAGATACTCATCATACTGCCTGCAGTCGCATGGCTCTTTGGCATAAGGCCAAATGCGCTATTGCTGCATCCCGGCGTTTGCGTTATGGCCTTGCTTGCGGGCGTGGATCACCTGTGGACGGCCTTTTTCGTATTGCTTTTGTGGACGGCGGGCCTTTTCCTGCTGGCTGCGCGCACTGCCGGCCAGATGATGATCAAGACGGGAGGCGGCGTTTGATGAAAGCCATGCTCCATTCCTTCAAAATGCTTGTAAGACAGGTGTTAAAGGACGGCATGCTGATTGCCGCCTGCATTGGCCCCTTGCTGGCTGCGTTCCTGTTCCGCTTCGGTATTCCGGAAATCGAGAGGATTCTTTGCGCGCATTTTCAGGTGGAAGCAATCATACGGCCCTATTATCTTCTGATCGATTTGATGCTGGCCCTTATGACGCCCTATTTGTTTTGCTTTGCTTCCGCTATGGTGCTTTTAACGGAGTTCGATGAGCACATGTCCGGATACCTGGTCGTTACGCCAGTCGGTAAGAGAGGTTATCTGCTTTCCCGCCTGATCCTGCCCGCCGGTATTGCCTTTTTAGCCTCGCTGATACTGCTGTTGTGCTTTTCCCTTACCGTATGGAGCATTCACATGGCGGTTGCGGTCTGCTTTTTGTTCAGCCTGCAGTGCATAGACATATCCCTACTGCTGTTTGCCTTCTCCCATAACCGTGTGGAAGGCATGGCGCTGGCCAAAGCGGCCGGGTTGATGCTGCTGGGGCTTCCCGTTCCCTTCGTGCTTCCGGAAAGGATCCAATACTTTTTCGCACCCCTGTCTTCCTTTTGGGCTGCCAAATTCGCCGTCACACCCAATTTGCTGTTTATGCTGGCTGGGTTTGCAACGGCCCTGTTATGTCTGTACGTCCTAAGCAGAAAAATGGTGCGGAAGCTGGCTGCGGGATGAACACCAAAGGCCTAAGAAGCATTTTCCCGTTGCGATGAATAGTATGAAATGGCGGGTTATTCCCGCAAATTCATGAAACAGTCATCCTTGCTCACACAAACGAAAGGAGCTGCCCATAAGGTGCAAAGCAGATGGAAATCATGGGTGGTATGGACCTCCGTTGCCGCCATACTGCTCATTATATTGGGCCATCATTGGTTGTATGGAGTTATAGGTATCAGCGAGGGGATTTGGAGGTATGTGGCGGATGGTGTGCTGGCCATTATTGTAGCCATCGGCATATTCAATAATCCTACCAATTCTGAGTATTTCTAAGCATACGGGTAATTTGGGGCTGCTCCGAAAACGATGAGGGAAACGGAGCAGCCCCCGTTTATTGCCATTCAAGCTCGACTTTCATGGCATTTTCCATATCGAATTTAAACAAGCTTATATTATTTGGATCCAGGGCAGCCTTCGGGTCAAAGCTTGAATCATTTTTATCCCATTCGGGATTAGATACGACCGGCACGATCAATATGGTCTGGGGCATCCTGCCGGGCACTGGCGAGAGCACAATCGTATATTCTTCATAGTAATAGCCATCCGGTCCACTCCCTGCCCCGGCTGACCTGGGACTGCCCAGCAGTTCTTTGGTATCCGCGTCCAGTATAGCAAAGCCATATCCGTTAGGGATAACGCCGCTACGTGCCGGGCTATTGGCTGTGGGTTCCGTATACAGTACCATGGTCCCGCCTGTGGGCATATATGCCATCTGCTTGATATTTAGGGTATAGTCATTCGTCTCAAAATCCGTCTTCACGGGCTTCGCCTGTTTGATGGCTTTTGTATCCAGTGTTATGGAGAATTTTACAGGCTGCTTTAATATCAATCTGGCCCAGCCCTTCTTCTCATACGTGCTTTGATTTTCCTCCGGACTTAAAAGGTCAACAGGATAGTTAATATTAATGATATCGTAATTGTCATTGCCAATAAGCCAATTGAGGCCGCACAAGCCGCTGCGGTCCGTGGGTATGCCGCGCAGGGCTTTGGCATCAAATAAATCTTCATGAACCTTATGATTATCGGGAATAGACGGGTTATTCGTTGTCAACAGCTTAAAGATTTCATCGGTAATAACCGGGTCGGGCGTGCTCAACAGCTCCCAGATATACAGATCGCTGGTAATTTCAAGCGTCTCCCCCTCTATGAAAGTGTGATACTCTTCCATATATTCCCCTGGATTATCATAGATGCTGTAATAGTTCACGCTGCCGGGCAGGGCAAAACCATCTACCTCACCGCCTAGTATCTGCCCAATGCCATGGTTGTTGGCGGTTTGAATCAGCGGGAATCCCTCCGCGTTCACATCCATTCTCCCCCAGAGTGCCTTCATTCCGTTGATCATAAAAGGGTTCATGGTGACCATGATCTGCCGGTCTGTTTGATTGGCAATGGTCCAGTACAGGTGCAGCCTCTCTCCGTCAAACAGGTATTCGGACAGCGTTACCTTGGCGTCAGGGGTTGTCACCGTTGCTTCCGGCTTGCTTACGATTTCCTCCAGTCCTTCGGGCACCTTCGTATTGCCGCCAAACATGATTTTCAGCAGATTCGACTGGGTCAACGCATAGGCTACACCTAGTGTTGCGAGTACCAGTATCATCGCAAAGATAAGCGCTGCGGATATCTTCTTTTTCACAATGGGGCGCTCCTTTCTATGCTCTAAATCATATAGTGTGCTTTGTACTATTTTGTCAAATGCGTCGGACATGAGGGGGTAAAGCGCCTTCAATTCCTGTGGGTTCAGATTCAGCTTTCGCATTTTGCTTTTACCTCCTCGTCATGTAAAGTTGCCTTCAAACTTTTGCGGGCACGGAATAAACGATTCTTGACAGCCACCAGCGATATTTGAAGTGCCTGCGCAATTTCCCGCTCCAGGTAATTCTCCATGTAGTACATAAGCAGCGGCGTTCGCAGCTTTTCGGGCAGGCTGTCGATCGCTGTTTTCAAATCGGAGTCTTCGGGTATGAAGGTTTCGCCGGCGGGATCAATTTGCTCCACCGGGATCATTCTCTGCCTGTGGCGCTGTATGTTGCGGCACTCGTTGATGATGATGCGCGTCAAAAAGGAACGGAAGGTATCAGGCCTTACAGAGCCCTTTTTTGCCCATGCCTTCATCAAACCTTGCTGCACGGCATCCTGAGCGTCTTGCTCCGTGCGTAGAATGCTGATACACAGCCGGTAGAGCGTGGGGGAAAGCGCCGTCACGACCTGTGTGAACTGATCGCTTAAGATCATTTAAGCCTCCGTGCTTGCGAATCTAATGCTTATGAAAGGAACCCGCGCGCTGTTTCTGCTTTCACATATTATACGGCCCAAGATGCCAAAAGGATAGAAAAGGCGGATGGGATTTTTGTATGCTGCAAAACCCTCCTCAAAAATCAACTACCAGTACCTCTTTTTATTTTGCTCATACAATGTATTGGTAGCTGGAAAGGAGAGGATTTCTTTGGAGAGTCTTGCTTTTGAACTGGCTGTTCAGCCGTCTGCAGGCATCATCATACCCCAGCCTCCCCCAAATTGCAGCGGGCAATTTTACACCATTCAGCCGGGAAATACTATTTTCAGCATCGCCCGATCATTTTCTGTTACGGTTGAGGCGCTGCTTGCCGCCAATCCGCAGATTGCAAACGCTAATGTCATCTATGTGGGACAAGTGATCTGCATTCCCGGCGTGCCCCCGTCTGCCTGCAATCTTCGGGTAATATCGCTTAGCTTCCTTACGGAGGCCGGTCAGCCGCTGCCCGTGGTGAATGGGGCTGTTCAACTTATCGCGCGCGTCATCCTTCGTGCTACATTCAATCTTCCGGTATCCAAGGCTTACTTTTTCCTGGAGCCGACCGGCACGGAAACATGCGAGCTGGCCAGACTGATTGGGGTGGATTGCCCAAGCGCCGTCACCGGTGTTGCGGAAATACTTTGGCTGGTGCCTGCCGGCACCTTAGGTTTTGTAAATGTGGTGGCCTGCCTGGACAGTTGCTGCGCGAAATCCCAGTCGTATCTTGTTGTCCGGAATGCATGATCGTTAAGACCGGTTTGATTACCAATAACACAAGACCCACCCGGCTTTATGAGCCAGGCGGGTCTTTTGCATTTTGACTATAACACATCATGGACCGGAGTACTTTTAAAAGCATCAGGGGAGGGCTTAATGATTTTAATACCTGCAGCTATTGTTGCAAAGGGTGGGGGCAAATAGCATGGCGGTCCAGATTCTGGCATGGGCATACTCATCGCCAAGGATGGATGTCAACAAATAACGGACTTCCACATTGGGGGCGCACATGGCAAGCCCCGAGTACCGATCAATGGCTCCCAGCTCGCCCTGTATTGCCGTTCCCACATCCTCTCTGAAGTCACCGGTGGCTTCCGGACAATCGGGAGGGCTGGATACCGGAGGGGGGCATATGCCCAGCAGGGAAGCCTGCAGCCGTGCATGGCCATATTCGTCGCCTACGATGCTCGTTACAAGCTCGCGTACAATATTGTTTGGCGCTTCGTTGGCTATCTGCGCGTAAAAGCCGGCATCACAAATCTCATCCTGGATCGATTCTTCAATCTGTTCCCGGTAATTGGCACAAAAATCATTGTTCATACGTTCACCTTAATCCTTTGTTAATAAGAAAGGCTGTAGTGCATGACCTGTCACGACACCATACCCTCCCCTTCATTTTATACTGTCTGCGGGAAAATGTGCCTTTTTACAGTTTTCAGTAATTTGACTGCCTATTCAGACCTACTCATACGGGTGGAATAATCTGCCCGGCGTTTTGCCAACCTACAGGAAGGAGGCGGTTTACATGACAATGACATTTACGCAAAAGGAAAATATGCTCCTGAGTGACTTGAAAAACCATGAGCAGATATGCATCCAGAAATATCAAACTTACGCGAATCAGGCTCAGGATCCGGAACTGAAACAGCTGTTCACCACCTATGCCGGGCAGGAGCAGCAGCACCTGAACACTCTTAACCAAATTGCAGCCGGGCAGGTGCCCAATATGCAGCAGCAACAGCAGCAGAAACAAGGCCAACAAGGGCAGCAGCAGGGCCAGCAGAACATGCAGCCAAACACGCAACCCGGCATGGCCAATCAGAATGACGCCGCCCTATGCAACGATGTGCTGATGACGGAAAAGTATGTGTCCAGTTCCTATAACACGGCGATCTTTGAGTTCCGGGATACCAACGTGCGCCAGGCCCTAAACCATATCCAGAAAGAGGAGCAGCAGCACGGCGAAGGCGTTTTCAACTATATGCAAAAGAAGGGCATGTACCAGGTGCAGTGATTACGCTGCGGGAAATGACGAACATGAGGGAGCCGGAAATGATTCCGGTTCCTTTTCTTTGCTCTTTTTGCTATAATGCAGGGGACCGTATACAAAGGAGTAAACTGTATGACGAATACAAAAGGCGGCGCGCCGGTAACAAAATGGCAGCGGGCTCTGCAGTTTATAAAATTCACATTGTTTTCTATTTCTGCAGGGCTGATTCAAATTTTGAGCTTTACACTGCTGAATGAGACAACGGGGTTTCCCTATTGGCCCAGCTACCTGATCGCGCTGGTCCTGAGCGTTGTGTGGAATTTCACATTCAACCGCCGTTATACGTTTAAGTCATCCGCCAATATCCCAAAGGCCATGATGCTGGTATTCCTGTACTA
>JAEZJP010000316.1 GCA_023415715.1 Bacillota bacterium | reverse complement strand
ACCATTCTCCTGTCCCTGCGCATACACAAAAGCCCGCTGGCGACCAGTACGTTAATTCGTACAAGGACGACAACGAGAAGAAGGATGCTAAGGCCCAGGGACAAGTAGTTCATAAGCGTCTCCTGCTTAAAAAGTTTTTATAAAATTATCACATAGCGAGAGCTTTGTCAAGCCGTGGGATTGTATTTTAATTGTACTTATGCAAAAACTTGCAATTTTCTATTGGAAACCTTACGCAAAGCGCAAAATCTGCCGCAATGTGAAAGCCGGATTGTTAAAGAATCCACAACTCCCATTTCATTTGGCACTCACTTATCCGAGGGCATGATATCGCTTTTCTTCGGACTGTTCCTGCCTTCCAGATCCGGCGGCCTGCGCTCTAACGCCGCCAGGGCGATCTCAACATCCTCTTCAACTTCCTCTCTAGTGTAGCACCCCACCGTCACCATGTCGCATGGCCGCAGCGTGGCGTAGGAGAACGTAAGCCCCACAAAAGGCGATACACGGCCGGCCGCCATGGCCTTGATGGTCATCACGGGCTTTTTCGCCTGCCAGATCACCTTGTGGATATACTCGATCTCCACCTGCATCAAAAAACCCGCGCAGTTGTAGATTTGAATATATGTTTCCACGTCGTACCCGTTCAGGTCGGAATACACGATCAATTCCGGCATGTGGGCCGAAAGGCCGGGGATCATGCCCGCTTCCCTGACCATGTTCAAATAATCCGGCAGGCGGTCCATAGTGCGCTTGTTTTTATTTACCAGCTGCTCGGCGCAGACGTGATGCGGCAGGCAGAAGGTTGCCCCCAGCTGTTTGGATGTTTCAATGGTCTGCCTTGCTTCCGCTCTGGCCGCAGGGCTGTCGTCCACATTCAGTATGGGTGTGTCGATGATGGTTATCTTTTTTCCCGTCCGTTCCTGGGCAAGACGAATGCCGCCCAGCAGGATATCGCTGCCGGCCAAAGGACACATCACGGCGTCTATGCCGTACGCAAGGTATGCTTCCAATATATCCGCCACCGTTTCCTTTGTGGCAAACCGGTTTTTGATCTGCGTATCGGCGGCGGCGCTGGTATGGCTGTAACCCAGTATCCAGTTGGTGCCGATGATCATGCGCGGAAGGGAGACGCCGCCCGCCACGGTGCGGGGAAACTCATATAATGACATATTATTCGTCCTTTCCGGTCCTTTCCATTGCTTATAATGTTCAAAGCATGAAATCCGTTTTCCTTCCGGTTCGTAACAAAATTTTACGCAGCCAAACATCAAAAGCTTTCCAATTTCCAACGCCTTTGCTATACTACAAGATACATTGGGCAATGCCCATAAACGAGAGGAGTTTTACCATGCTGAAAGGCATTTCACCACTGATTTCCCCCGAGCTTCTAAAAACGCTGGCAGAAATGGGCCACGGAGACGAAATCGTGATCGGCGACGGTAACTTCCCCGCCGCCACCATGGGAAAGCGCTGCATCCGCTGCGACGGCCACGCCGTTCCCGCGCTTCTGGATGCCATTTTGCAGCTTTTTCCGCTGGATACGTTTGTGGAGGCGCCTGTGACACTGATGCAGGTAGTGCCGGGCGCCACTCATAGCGACCCGCCTATTTGGGCCGAGTTCCGCACCATCGTGGAAAAGCACCAGTCTGGAACAAAGATCGGGTTTGAGGAGCGATTTGCTTTTTATGAGCGAAGCAAAAAGGCGTTTGCCACCATCCAGACTGGGGAAAGCGCGCTGTACGCAAATGTAATTTTGAAAAAAGGCGTCATTGGAAAATAAGGAGGAACGCATGCAAACCATCACCAGCATGCAAAATCCCAAGGTCTTCTTCTGGCGGGGCTTAAAAACAAGAGCCGCCCGGCAGGAGGCCGGCTTGTATATCGTGGAAGGGCTCAAAATGGTGGGCGAAGCCCTGCAATTGAACCTTGCCCGGGCGCTGCTCTTTGATATGGACAGGCTTAACGAATATCAAGGGCTAGCGGCTTCCGCCTCCTGCGAAGTGTACGCCGTTTCCGAGCATATCCTGGCGTCTGTCTGCGACACCAAAACGCCCCAGGGCGTGGCGGCGCTTGTCACGTTTCCGGACGAGGCAGATTTATATGGCCTCGGCGCGCTCATCGTTGCGCTGGACGGTGTGCAGGATCCCGGCAATGTAGGCACCATACTGCGCACGGCGGATGCTGCCGGCTTTTCCGGAGCACTTTTATCGGAGGAGTGCGCCGACCTCTATTCCCCAAAATGTTTACGGGCCACCATGGGCAGCATCTTCCGGCTAAAGGCCCATGTAACCCCTTCCCTTCCGGAAGCGCTGGCAGAGCTTAGGAAAGGTGGATTCAGCCTTCTTTCCGGAGAGCTGAACGGCACGCCCTTTTATGAAAGAACAAACGTAAATAACCGCCTGTGCCTTGTCATCGGCAGCGAGGGTAACGGCGTTTCAAATGCTGTCAGCGATCTTTGCACCCACCGCCTGACGCTGCCTATGTGCGGTGGCGCGGAATCGCTGAACGCCGCGGTGGCGGCCGGCATCATGATGTATGACCTGGTAAACAGGGGATGAAACGAACTGAATAAAGCTTTCGAAATAGATGAGTGGCCAATAATCTCCCACTAATCGCAATTTCTACAGTATAGGGCTACCGGCTTTTCAATCCTGAAAAATACTCCTCTTTTGTCATGGAATAGCACTTGTCATCCAGCATCTGGCCGTCATACAGCCTGCTGGCCATGCGCAGCATGCCCTCATAGCGGAAGCCGCATTTTTCAATCACCCTTTGCGAGCGCAGGTTTTGGGAAAAGTGGTACACCGTAATAAGATCCAGCCCTTTTTCCTCAAACAAGTGCTTTATGACCCTTCGTACCGCCTCAGTCATATAGCCTTTGCCCCACCAGTCCTTGCCCAAGGCATAACCGATCATGCGTATGGTTTCGCTCCTATCCCGCCGCTCATCCTGGTGCAAGCCCACCGAACCAATGACTTTACGGGACGTTTTTTCTTCCATGGCCCAAACGCTGTCCTCCGACATAAAGCGGAGCAGCACCTCCTTGGTCTGGGCCATGGTCTCATGGGGCGGCCAGCCTGCGTTGGGACCTACCGCCGGGTCCTTGGAGTAAAAGTGAAAATCATGCAGGTCCTTATCCTCAAAGGGCCGCAATACGAGTCTTTCCGTTTCCAGTGTCTTCATATGTGCACCACTATATCGTCAGTTCAACCTCAGTTCCATAAGTACCCGGGATACGACCTTCGTAAGCTCCGTCAAGCCTACAAGCTCCAGGCTGCCGAAGGGTGCGTCCAGAATGCGCTCCATAGCAAAACGGTAGGCCTGCAAAACTTCCATCAGTTCCGCCGGATCCACGGCGCTGTTTTTCCGGCGCGCATCCATCATATGCTTTGACGCGTCAAACCAGCATTGATTAAAGAGAGCCATCAGCATATCCGCCGTATGCTCAGGATGATACAGATGCACCATTCCTTCCGCCGAAGCCTGCGTAAGCAGCGTACTTATTACCGGCCGGAAGGCTTGCAAAAGCGCCTGGCTGTACTGGGTGTACAGCATGCGCCCGTTTTCAGAAAAGATCATGGGCAGCAGCAGTGTTAAAAACTGCTCCTCCCCTTCACGGATGGGAATCGCAAAGTGAAGTGCCGCGTTCAGGCGTCTTAAGCTCTCCGTTTCTTTGCCTAAGGCTTCCTCCGCCAAGGCCAGCGCTTTTTCAGCCTTTTCGGAGCACAGCGTTTCCAGCAGCGCATACTTGCTTTCAAAATGGTGGTAGAAGCTGCCCTTGCTTGTCTTCAAAACATCAAGCAAGTCCTGCACGGAGGTTTGCTCATACCCTTTCAGGTAAAACAACCTCTCCGCCACATCAAGTATGGCCTGCTTTTTTTCATCTCCCCGGCGCACGCTTCCACCTCTTTTCCATTCCAGTATATCCCTCGCATATAGCCCCGTCAAGTAACGCGGGATAAGGCGGAGAAGATAGGCGGGGAAGGGACTTTTTGAAAAAATTCCCTTCCCCGCACCCCATTCCCAAAAACCTATTATTAAAAGCATGCGATAGCTTGCGCAAATTGACACACAATTACACCAAGGCCATTTAAGAAAAACCTGGAGTAGAACCTTAGGCTTTTATTCTAGTCAGCATACAAGCAAAAAGAAAAATCCGCGAAGATGACAAGTCATCTTCGCGGAATCGTTAGTTGTATTCAACCGTTCTCTGGTACGCCTTGTAGTTGGAAGTATACATCTTTTCCCGCTTGAACTCCTGGCCGTCCTTGTACCAAACCTTGTAGGTATCCACTACATAACCCGTTCTGGCCTTTATGGTTTCCTTGCTGGTTCCAGGCTCCAGATTGGGATTTTGCACGTACTTCACATCGGACGGTGGCTGAATGGTTTTCACCACTTCGGATTGCAAGTCGATGGATACGCCATCGCCCACGCTCATGCCGTATATCTCCACCGTTATCTTCCGGTCGTTGTAATAGCTGATGATGAAGATTGGCGTATCCTTATTGTTGCGGAACTTGAAATCCAGGTCAGGCCAGTTAACAGTGGCATCCATCCCCTTTTGCACATAGGTGCTGGGCCATGCATGCGGGCTGCGGTACACAATCTCCAGGTCGGCCCTGGCCACCGCGTTGAATAGCGTGCCGGAGGTTTGGCATACGCCGCCGCCGATATCAGGCACGGACTGACCGCCGGATATGGCAATAGCTTCCTTGTACCCTTTTTCCACGGTGCGCTGGCCGGTGGTTTGATTGAAGGAGAACGTTTCCCCCGGCATCAGCGTACGCCCGTTGATGGCCTTGGAGGACAGGTCCACGTTGGTATTGCGGTTTTTATCGTTGGTAGTCTCGGTGGTGTACCAGGAAACGCGCTTGAAGTTGTTCATCAACGCCACCTTGGTCACCTGGGGGTTTATAACCTCCGGCGTGAAGGTAAGGGTCTGGCCATACTCCTTGGCGTCCAGCTTGGCGATCACCTGCTGGTACAGCGCTTCCCCATCCACTTTTACGCCCACAGCCTCGTCGGTGAAGGTGAACTTTTTGGTATTGAAATCAAACGATTGTACTGTGGCATCCACCGGGTTTCTATTGATGCGGTTCACCATCTCGTCGGTCAGCACCCTAACTGCAGACTTGTCATACGACGTATGGGATGCAAGGAATACGTTATTGTTGTACAGCTCTTCAGTGGAGGCCAAACGTTGCTCAAAAGGCGTCGCGGAGGCGCCGCCCGATGTATTCTGCCTGCCCAGAGCGTACGCCTGCTCCAGCACCTGATCCACATTTCGGCTAAGCGGAACCAACTGGCTGTTGATAGGGAAAGAACGGTTACCGATATTTACCGTCAGCGAAAAGCCGCTGTCCGACTGCACGGGGCTTTGCTGCAAAGCGCTCCTGGCTTGGTCTACGGTCATGTTCCCCACGTGGACGTTATCCACATACACGCCTGGGAAAATGGTATCCCGGGCCATGAAGTTCCGCTTGCTCCTGTAATCGTTCATGCGGGAAGCATCCCAGGCAATCAGCTGACCGTTCATGAAACCATAATTGGGCATATCCTTCCAAAAAACGCCGAAGAGCTGAGGCGCCATTACAAGGCCGAGGGCAACAAGCCCAAGGGTTGCGACCATGATAAACGTGGCGTAGAGGACCGGATGGGTGTTCTTCCGCCTGGACGGGCCGGAATAGTCTTCCCGGTAGCCTGAACCGCCTCTGTCTGTATACCGCGAAGCATCCCCGTTATAACGCGCCGACCGGCTGCCCGCGCCCTGACGGCCCATGGCGCCCTGCACCGGCGCACGGCCGGGATTGGCTGCGGATACGGGAGGGAAGGATTCCTCAAAGGAGCGGTCGGCCACATTCCTTGCGCGAACGACCCGGGGCTGGGAAACCTGATCCCGGCCCTGAGAATTCCTCCTGGATGAGGTCTGATCCATGGTATCCGCTCCTTAAACAAAATGCTCTATGCTAAAAGAACGGCAGGAAAGCCCATTTCCATGCCGTAAAAAAATGATTTTAATCATCTTCCCGGATCATCCTGAAGGACAGTATCTGCAGGCTGTCACTCAGGTGAACATTGACTACCGTCACATTGTCGGGATGGTTTAAGTCCGTAGGTGCAAAATTCCAGATACCCTTGATGCCCTTCGCCACCAATTGGTTTAAAACCTGCTGGGCACCCTTCGCCGGCATTGCCAGAACACCGATATCCACCGGGTTTTCGTTAAGAAACGCTTCCAGAGCGTCGGTTCCGAGCACCTTGAGGCCGGCCACATCAGTGCCGATCTTACTGGGATCAGCATCAAAAATGGCCACCGTCTGAAAGCCTTCCCTACCGAAGGATGGGTAATTCGCCACCGCGCGGCCAATGTTCCCCGCTCCGATGATAATCATCCTATGCTTTTTGTCAAGCCCCAGTATCTCCGCGATGTGCCCTTTGAGCGCTGTCACCTCATAGCCGTAACCTTGGCGGCCAAACCCGCCAAAGCAGTTAATGTCCTGCCTGATCTGGGACGCGGTGAGCTGCATCCGCCTTCCCAATTCCTGGGATGAAATCTGATGTACGCCTGCCGCCTCCAATTCCCGCAGATGCCGGTAATAACCGGGCAGCCTGCGGATTACGGCATCCGACACATAGCCCGCCACATGCACTCCCCCTTTCAGTATCTTCCATAGACATTCGTATAAAGGAAAATAATCCCTTTTATAATCTATTGAATGTTATTATATCATTCTGATATTTTTTTAGCAAGGACAAAGGTCATTTTCCTTAGATAGAGCAAAGCGGAGCGGAAAATATCCTTCCGCCCCGAGCTCAAATATATCCGGTATCGGCAGCATTCCTCAAAAATTTAAGAAAACATTTTCTCCAGTTCTTCGTACTTCTCGTGGGTGATCAGCGCGTCGTGCTGGGTTCCATTCAATTGCACCACATATGTCCAGCGGCCGTAGGGCGTAATGGCCTTGATGTGGTTCAGATTGATGATATAGGACTTGTGGCACCGGAAGAAAACGTTGGGATCCAGCCTCTCCTCGGTATCGCCCAGGGAATCGCTGGTGACGTAGCGGCCATCGTTCATGGTATAGATCACCGTGGCCCGCTCCTCCCGCTGTACGAGCAGTATGTCCTGCATGTTCAAAAAGCTGACTCCGTCCCGGTGGTGCAGCATCAGGCGGCCGGCTGCCACCTGGTTGCGGGGCTTGAACGCCGGAAGTGGCTTTTCCTCCCGCCGGTTGATGCGGTCGCGGGCCCTTTCCAGCGTTCTTATCACCCGCTCCACTTTGAAGGGCTTGATCAGGTAGTCAAAAGCGTACACTTCAAAAGCATCGCCCATATATTGGTCATGGGCGGTAGCGAATATGATCACGGTAGCCGGGTCCATATCCTGTATGAGGCGCGCGCATTCCACACCGCTCATGCCGGGCATTTCCACATCCACAAACACCACCTGGGGGTGCTGCTTCTCCACAAGCTCCATAAGCGCAAGGCCGCTATCTGCCTCGCCGGCTAAAGTGAACCCTTCCACCTTGGCAATCATGTGGCGCATGACCGTGCGCATGCCGCTGTCGTCATCGGCAATCACAACGCGGATATCGCTCAATGGGGTGTCCACCGCCTTCTTCTGTCTTGTGGCCTTGTAAGAATCTCCTGCATAACAACCGCCTGTACAAGCGTATTCCGGTTGAACTGCAAATTCAAGGCAGGATAGGTTTCATGCACGCGCTCCGCAACGGGTGTATCCTTGATATTCGCAGTGAGAGCCATGGATCCTTCCGTTCCGGGAAGGCTGCCATGCCATTTAGGAGCAGGCTCCTGGGGTAAGGAAGTGCCTTCAGCAGACAGCGAGTAAGGGCTTGAGGCAAGCTGAGCGTCCGATATGGTGGCAGGCCGCTGATAGTTCAAGCCGGCAGAGAATGTTCCCTCTTCGCGGCTACCCGCGCCCTCTCCATTATAAACAGGAGCTTTCAGCGTCTTGTATACAGGCGCAGCGGGCGCGGCACTAACAGACTGCTTGCCTGTCATGGTTGCCTCCATGGTTTTTGCCATGTCGCCTATCATGCGCTGCCAGGGCTTTTCAGGCTCGGCGCCCCCGCTCTTTTGGTTATTGGCGACCTGCTTTCTGGCCCATTTGATGATGGCATTGACGATGCCTATAATGATGAGAAAGGCAATAAAGCCGTCCAAGATGCCGCCTCCTTTCCGCAATGCCCGGCGCAAAGAAACGCGCCGGGCAAAACGAGTGGCTAACAGTCAAAGCTGATTACTTCTTTTGAACGTCCTCGGTGGATGCGGCGGGGGTGCTGGCCTTGGCGATACCGTCCCGCATGGTGGTATCGGCGATCACGTTCTGCATCTGATAGTAGTCCATCACGCCCAGCTTTCCTTCCCTAAGAGCGGTGGCCATGGCCTTGGGCACATCTGCCTCGGCCTCCACCACCTTGGCGCGCATCTCCTGCACGGCGGCCTTCATTTCCTGCTCATGTGCGACGGCCATGGCCCGGCGTTCCTCAGCCTTGGCCTGGGCAATACGCCTGTCGGCTTCGGCCTGGTCCATCTGCAATTGTGCGCCGATGTTGCGGCCCACGTCAACGTCGGCAATATCGATAGAGAGGATCTCAAAGGCAGTGCCGGCGTCCAAACCCTTGTTCAGTACCGTGCGGCTGATGAGGTCGGGATTCTCCAGCACTTGCTTGTGCGTCTCCGCGGAGCCGACGGTAGTGACGATGCCTTCGCCTACGCGGGCGATGACCGTTTCTTCCCCGGCGCCGCCCACCAAACGCTCGATGTTGGTGCGAACAGTGACCCGAGCCTTGGCACGGAGCTCGATGCCGTCCTTGGCGATGGCGGCCACCACCGGCGTTTCAATAACCTTTGGCGTAACGCTCATCTGCACTGCGTGGAACACATCACGGCCGGCCAGGTCTATGGCGCAGGCCTTTTCAAACGCCATCTGAATATTGGCGCGCTGGGCGGCGATCAACGCGTTGATGACCTTATCCACATTGCCGCCGGCCAGGTAGTGGGTCTCCAGCTTGGAGATGGTAAGGTCCAGGCCAGCCTTGTTCGCTTTTATCAGCGGAAGCACCAGACGGCTGGGCTGGATGCGGCGGATGCGCATGCCGACCAATGTGCTGATGGAAATGCGCACGCCGGAAGCCAAGGCGCTGACCCACAATCCCAGGGGCACGAAGCGGAAGAGGATGGTGAGCGCAATCAGCGCAACGATTACAATAAAGATCAGCCATACGTAAGCATCCATGACCGGTTCTCCTCCTTTTCATCATATACAATTACCCGCCGGCCCTTCCGGCAGGCTTTTTCGTTACACTGGGCGCACCATGATCTTTGCGCCGTCCACCTGTTCGATGCGCACCTTGGTATTTGCAGCCACGAATTCGCCTTCCGATACCACGTTCAGCCGCACGCCGTCAAAATCGGCAATTCCCGCAGGCCGGAGCACTGTGGTGGTTAAACCCTCCTTGCCCAGGAAAACATCCATATCCGCTGTAGCGGTATAACCCGCCGCCGCACTTTCCTGATGGTTTAAAATAAGGCTGGATCTTGACAGCCGTCCCCTGGCAGCGGACTTAAGCGAAACGGATATGGCGATGGCGATAACCGCCAGGATCACAATGGTCATGCCCAGCGCGGCCACTGGCCCATAATCCGCCCAAGTCAGCCAGACGGTGACAATCTCCAGGATGATGCCGGATATCCCAGGCAATCCGAATCCAGGTAAAAATACTTCCGCTACCAAGAGGCCTATACCCACCAGAAAACATATAATGATGGGAAGGTTTGTCAGAATAAAATCCAACATACGATCTCCTCCTGTCCTGATGTTGCCAGTATATCACTTTTTTCTTTTCAGGAACAGAAATGAGCGTCAATTATACGTAAGGCTGCCTCAACTGTCCGTTTGAACGATAAACGCGGAGGGACCTTCTTTCAGAGCCACATCCAGGGCGCTCAAATCCCTGGTATAAACCTCGCTCAGGGCATGGTTATAAATGACGGACGCAGGATGATACAGCGCGAAAAGCGGAAATGCAAGCTCTCTGCCTTCCGGTATGGATACCAGGGCATGATGGAAGCGGCCATGAGCGTCGCCTATGGTTCCCTTGCCCAACAGGCTCTTTAAAGCCACATTTCCCAGCGTGACCAGCAGGTCCGGAGACACCAACGCAATCTCCTCTTTCAGCCAGGGCATGAAAAGGCCGATTTCCTCCTTGGATGGGGGACGGTTGCTGACCCGCCCCTTTTCGCTCACCTTTGTTGGACGGATCTTGACCACGTTGGAAATATAGATATCCTCACGCTTCAAATGAACGGATTCCAAAAAAGCGTCCAGGTTCTTGCCGGCCTTGCCCACAAACGGCTTCCCTTGCATCACTTCCTGCTCGCCCGGGGCTTCCCCGATAAGCATCAGGCGCGGTTTTTCCGCATTGCCCTCACCAAAGACGAGCACCTTATCCTCCCCTGGCCACAGCGGCTGAAAAAAAGAAGCGCACCTTCCCCGGAACGCCTTCATTGCATCGTTCATTTCTGATTATCCTCCAATAGATCGTCATAAAGATGAAGCTCCATCAGCTTTTGCTGAACCGCCTGCAGGTCTTTCCACGCATCCTTTTTCTTCTCTTCATCGCGCAAAAGCGCAGAAGGGTGGTACGTCGGCATCATCAGCACGCCTTTCCGTATAAACCACTTGCCCCGGTCACGGGTGATGCGGATTTCGTCCCCAAGAATTGTTCTTGCGGCCGTTGAACCCAACAGGAGTATGATTTGGGGGCGGACCAAAGCCGCCTGCATGCGCAAATAGGGCAGGCAGGCAGCTGCCTCATTGGGCAGCGGAACGCGATTCTGCGGAGGGCGGCACTTGACCACATTGCAGATGTACACCCGTTCCCGGTTAAGGCTGATGGCAGCAAGCATACGCGTCAGAAGCTGGCCGGCCGGGCCCACAAAGGCCAAACCCTCCCGGTCTTCCACTTCGCCCGGGCCTTCGCCAATCAGCATAAGCGGCGCGTTTTGAGCGCCCTGGCCGGGCACCTTATGGGTGCAGCCTGCGTGAAGCTCACACTTAACGCACGCCTCAATCTGCCTGTGCAGCTCTTCCCAGGAGATGGTGATCATGTCCTGCCTCCGCTTTAGTATGTCCCGACTGCCTTCCTGCAATCTGATGCCGGATAGGAAACAAACTATTGAATTCTTCTTTGAAGAAGCGTAAACATCTGGCTGATGTCACCCACCAGAAAATTGATCAGGCTGATGAGCGCAGCCACCATGACCAGCACCACGGCCATCCCGGCGATCACGCTCAAAAAATCCATCACGCCGGCGGCCACCCGGATCCGCCCCACATGTAAAAGACGCTTTTCCTCCGGGTCGTCTTCCAGAAAATCCACTTCGTCTTCATAATCGTAATCATTATCGTAATCGTCCTGATAACGTTTCATGCAATTCCTCCTTCGGCCTTTGCCAAACATACAACGGATGAAAAGGCCATCCGCTTGCTTACAGATAATCCATCCATGGCGCAGGCTCTTCCCTTTGGCCGGTAAGCTCACCGGCTTCTTTCAGCCCCGCAAAATTTTGCTGGCGCAGCGCCTCGTACAAAACGACCGCCACGGAGTTGCTCAGGTTCAGCGATCTGGCTCCCGGCCGCATGGGAATACGAATGCACTTGTCATACACACCTATGAGCAGCTTTTCCGTAAGTCCCCTGGTTTCGCAGCCGAATACCAGATAATCATCCGGTTCATACGCAATTTCCGCGTAGGATTTGGGCGCTTTGGTGGTGGCAAAATGCATGCGCGCACCCTGATGCTCTTTCAAAAAATGATGAAGGTCTTCCCAGACCCGGTAGTCCATCATGTGCCAGTAATCCAGCCCCGCCCTGCGCATATACCTGTCGTCCAGGGAAAAGCCAAGCGGTTTTACAAGATGAAGCATGGCTCCTGTTGCAGCGCAGGTTCTTGCGATATTGCCCGTGTTTTGGGGAATCTCCGGGGCTACCAGTACAATGTTCATGATCCACTACCCTTTTTGTCATTTTACAATCTTTATTTTACCCCGGAATGCAGTTTGCTGCAAGGTTTATCCAAAGGTCCGGGGTAAAAGCCTTCACCTTGCGCTTAAACCAAAAAAATGATATGATGCCCTCTGTTTAGTGCGAAAGAGAGGCTGTATATCATGTCCCTTACGCCATATTACGTCAGCATGGTTTTCATCAACACCATGTGGGGGCTATCCTTCATCGCCAGCAAGCATGCCCTGAATGTGGGCTTTACCCCCATGCAGCTGGCCCTTTGGCGGTATATCCTGGCCGCCGCAGTGCTTGTGCCCGCCACATTTATGAAGGAAAAGCGGATGCGCTTAACAAAGCAGGACATTGTGCCATTCATACTCTCCAGCCTTTTTGGCATCACGCTGTACTACTTCTTTGAGTACCAGGGCATCAAGCGCACCAGCACGGTGAACGCCTCGTTGATTCTGGCCGCCATCCCCATTCTTACGCTTATCGTGGATACAGCGGCCATGAAAACAAAGCTTAAGCCACGGCAGGCTTTAGGCGCTGTTATGTCGCTGCTGGGCGTATACATGGTGGTGCGCTACGGCGGAGGGCAGGGAGAAACTTCGCTTACGGGCGACCTGCTTGTGGTGGGCGCGAGCCTTGTGTGGGTAGGATATATATTCGTCAGCCGCAAGCTTCGCGGCCGGCACACCAGCCTATCCATGAACGCCTGGCAGGCAGTGTTCTCATTGCCAACGCTTTTACCCCTTGCGCTGATGGAAAAAGGTGATTGGAAACCGGTTCCCGTAAGCGGCTGGCTGGCCGTAGCGGGCCTGGCACTCATCTGCAGCGCGCTGTGCTATTTCTTGTACGGCGATGCTTTGAGCCACATGAGCCCGGTGGCGGTCTCCATATTCATCAACCTGATTCCCCTGGTTACCATTCTTGGCGGCGTCGCATTCCTCAAGGAATCAGTCACGTTTTTGCAAATGGCGGGTGGGCTTCTTATCGTCGCCAGCATCTTCCTGGTCAACCTTCCCGAAAAACGGGCTGTTCAATGACAATGAAAAACATGACACATCCAAAGCTGCGAGAGATTTTCGTACAGGACGAGGAGATGGAGCGACGCATAGTAGTGCAATGTGGAGCGGAGGTCGACGACGTCCCATGCGAAAAGATCCGCAGCGACGATGTAGGAATGTTTTGAATTGGCATAAAAAATAGCGCTTGCAAATGGATTGCAATGGTGATAGAATAGGTTCGTTGTCGTGTGTAATACCCAAAGGAGGTGTTTTGAATGGGCAAGTTTTGTGAAGTATGTGAAAAGGGCGCGATGAATGGCAACAATGTCAGCCATTCCAACCGGAAAAGCAGCCGCCTTTGGGCTCCCAATGTGCAGAAGGTTCGCGTGCTGGTAAACGGTGTTCCCCAGCGGCTGAACGTGTGCACCCGTTGCCTGCGCAGCGGTAATGTGGCCCGCGCACTGCCGTCCAAATCCGGCGAAGCCTGATTCCAGCTTTTATATGCAAAACATGCCCGCTTGCACCGCAAGCGGGCTTTTCTATTTTGAGAAAATGGCGTGGATATACAAGGAGACTATCAAGTACAGAAGTTACGGAATAAAAGGATTCATTTTCCCTCTGGAAAGGAAATGAAGAATCGTTTCGTTACACCACGTTTCTATAGAATAATAAGCCAAGCTCCGCCCGTATGTCATCCTGAGGGCTCCGCCCGAAGGATCTTGCCTTTGGTACATGGTTTGCAGCATAAGATCCTTCGGGCGGAGCCCTCAGGATGACACGTCGCGGTGGGTGAGGAATCTTCAGTTGAAAATCTACAGGCAACGATAAATAGAATGCAATAAGTGAAAGGAAATATTTCTTGTGTTCGAAATTCGCGAAGTGACATCTCCCAAGGAAAAGAGCACGATTGCGCAAACCATTCTACGCGGGCTGCCAGATTGGTTCGGCATCGAGGAGTCCACCAGGCGATATATCCGGGAGGCGGCGGACCTGTTTTTGCTATGCGCCTTTGAAGATAAAAACCCTGTGGGTTTTTTAACCGTTCAGGAAAACTTCCCCTGCACATGCGAGATTCATGTAATGGGCGTATTGCCGAGCCTGCACCGCAAAGGCGTCGGGAGAGAGCTGACTATAAAAAGCGCAAACAAGTACAGGGAATTGGGGTTCAATTACATGACAGTGAAAACCGTGGCTGCGCCTGCCGGCAACGCGGAATACGCATCCACACGGGCTTTTTACAAAGCCATGGGTTTTTTGCCGCTGGAGGTGTTCCCTACCCTTTGGGATGAGCGGAATCCCTGCCTTTTGATGTGCAAGCTTCTGAAAGCGCCGGAGGTTTGATTATTTCGCCTGACAGCGCAGGCTGAGTATGTTCCCCTCCGGGTCCTTGACCCACACGCTGCGTAGGCCCCAGGGATGTGTTTGAGGCGGCTTTACGATTTGAGCGCCCAGGTTTGTAAGCCTGTCAACCAGTGAATCCACATCCGGAACGTCAAAAGAAAGCACGGCCTTGCCGCTGCCCGCGTCTGACATGCTGCCGGGGGCCATTTCCTCCATGCCCTTGATAGAGAAAACGGTGATCCCCGTGCCCGGAAAATCCACGTGGTCCTCCCCTTCCCAGTGGCCTTCCTCTTCAAGCAGCGCCTGGTAGAAGGCTGCAAGGGTTGGGGTGTGATCCGCGATGAGGCATACGCCGGCGAAGTTCATGCAAATCCTCCTTTATACCTAAAACGTAAAAATATACTTATACTGTTCATTGGAAATTCGAAGAAATGTCAGTGCTTTATCCTCGAAATATCATAGCATTTCATACGTGTTGACAATATCCCTCGCCACCTGCATTTTTGTCTGCCTGGTGTCCATGGCTTGCTTTTCGATGTGGCGGTGGGCCTGCTGCTCCGTCATGCGAAGGTATTGGATCAGGGCGCACTTGGCCCTGTCTACCATACGCATTTCCTCTATCTTCTTTTGAAGCTTTTCGTTCTGGTTTTGCAGCATCAGCATACGGTTCCTGGCTGTCATGGAAAGCCTGAGCGCTTGGTCAAACAGCTGCCTGGCCACCGGCTTTGACACCACCAACACGCCGCTTTCCTCCACCTTCTGGCTGACGACGTCAGCCATTTCGGCCTTTACAAGCAAAATCACACCCGACAATGTGCTTTGCGCCGTCTTGACAGCCAAATCAATCCCCGGCTCATCTGTAAGCGGCGTATTGATGATGGTCAGGGCATATTCGCCCTGGGCCTGCATCCGCCGCGCTTCCGCGCCGTTTGAGGCCAGAACGCACTTTTGAAATCCCGTTCCGTTCAGCAGTGACTGCAAAAGCGCTTGGCTTTTTTCAGAACTGCCTACCAGCAGCGTCAATCCTTCCAACGTCATCCCCTCTTTCCCACCGAATCGTTTCAGATGGTTTCAAAGTGACTTTGGAATACCTGCTGGGGGTCCTCCTGCCAGTTTTTGAAGATGCGTTCCTTTTCC
>JAEZJP010000239.1 GCA_023415715.1 Bacillota bacterium | reverse complement strand
ACTTCGAAGCAATGTACAAGGCTCTGGAAGGCCGTCCCATGACCATCCGCTACCTTGACCCGCCGCTCCATGAGTTCCTGCCCCAGAAGTCCATGACGGAAGAAATCGCCGCCCTGGCCAAGGAACTGAAAACCACTTCCGAAAAAATCGTTACCAAGATCGACGCGCTCCACGAGTTCAACCCCATGATGGGTCACCGTGGCTGCCGCCTGGCCGTTACCTTCCCTGAAATCGCTGAAATGCAGACCCGCGCCGTGCTGCAGGCTGCCTTGAAAGTAAAGAAGGAAACCGGCTTAGATATCGTGCCCGAAATCATGATCCCCCTCGTCGGCGCCAAGAAGGAACTGGCCTTTGTCAAACAGATCGTGTTGGATACCGCCAAGAAGGTGTTCGCAGAAGCCGGTGAGGAACTGCACTTCCATATTGGCACCATGATTGAAATCCCCCGCGCTGCCGTCATCGCTGACGAAATCGCTGAGGAAGCCGAGTTCTTCTCCTTCGGCACCAACGACCTGACACAGATGACCTTCGGCTTCAGCCGCGACGACGCCGGCAAGTTCCTGGATGCATACTACACCAACAAGATCTTTGAAAACGATCCCTTCGCCCGCCTGGACCAGGAAGGCGTTGGCAAGCTGGTACAGATGTCTGTCAAGCTGGGCAAGCAGACCCGCCCCGACATCAAACTGGGCATCTGCGGCGAGCATGGCGGCGATCCTTCCTCCATCAAGTTCTGCCATAAGGTTGGCCTGAACTACGTATCCTGCTCTCCCTTCCGTGTTCCGATCGCCCGCTTGGCGGCGGCGCATGCAGCTATCGAAGAAAAGCAGGCTGCAAAGAAATAAGATCTTTCCCATAACGAAGCAGGAGCGTTTCAAAGAACGCTCCTGCTTTTTCTTTTACTCTTGACTATTGGTTGAAATTTGGTAAAATAACATTGTTATGCATCTATGTTACCCAATGAAGTGACTGTAATGCTTACTGTGATAACAATGTTATCCATCGAGGTGAATGAGAGTGCCGCCTATACACCAGCTGTCCCGGCAGCAGATGCTGGACAAGGCATTTGCCATAACGCGGGAAATCGGTTTTGAAAGACTTACCGCAAGGGGTCTTGCGCAGGCGCTTGGCTGCTCCACACAGCCTATCTTCCGCCTGTTTGACAGCATGGACGGCTTGAAGCAGGCTCTCTGCGATAAAACGAGGGAGTTTTTCGGCAGCTATATGGCTCAGCTTATGGAAGGCACACCTTTGTTTTTAAGTATGGGTTTGCGCTATGTGGAGTTGGCACGAAAAGAATCACACTTATTTCGCCTGATGTGCATGTCAGACTGCTTTCAACTGGACAGCCTCTTTGACATTACCAGCGGAGTCAGGCTTCAGGATCCCAAGCTGTTTGCCAAGGTTTGGATATTTACCCACGGTATAGCTACCAGTGTAGCTGCAAACAGTACTGCGATGTCTGAGGATGAGATTCGCACCCTTTTGATTGAGGCATATACCGCATTTTTGAGGATGGTGGATTCACACAACCGAAAGTGAAAAAAACAGGTAGGATTGTTCATGGGAGGACCGAATCCGGCTTCACGAAAAGATATGGTTTAAACGCAGAAAGAAATCATTTCCCGGGAAATGGAGGATAAGGCACTTTCGCACTTTCTTTTTAATGCCGCGATCATCATGTGAAGCTCACGGCAGCCTATTCAAATAAGTTTCGCCATTCTTAACAGAAAAAAACATATGCCGGTCATTGAAGGCACAGGTATGAGAAACAAAAGAGAAAATGCGCAAGCGCGGCGGTAAGCGTCTTTGTTGTTTCCCTATACAGGCATTTTCATGCAGCGTCCTCGTCGAATAAGTTGACAAGGAGGGAGGAAAATAAGCACGACACTTTTTCATGATTCAAGGAGCTGCTATGATCAAAAAGCGCCTGACTGCAGTTGTGTTCTTGTCCATTTTGTTGACCTTTGTTCTTTCCATTCCAAAAGTTTCGGGCGAATTAAGCCAAGCGGCCATGGACAGCGCCACGCCAAAAAGCATCAAGCTGCCCATCCTTATGTACCACAGTCTTATCGATGATCCAAAGAAATCTGACGTCTATGTCGCAACACCTAATGCTCTTAGAAACGATTTGAAATATCTGAAGGAGAACGGGTTTGAAACCGTAAATGTGCGGGATTTGATTAACTACGTGAACGGACAAGGCACGCTGCCTGAAAAGCCTGTCATGATCACGTTTGACGACGGCCATTACAATACGCTTTTCTATGCCCTTCCAATTTTGCAGGAAATGGATATGAAGGCCGTTATTTCGATCGTAGGGACCTATGCTGAAGAGTTCAGCAAAAAGCACGATCCCGATCCCAACTACGGCTATCTTTCCTGGGATGAAATCCGTATTCTCAAGGAAAGCGGATATTTTGAGATACAAAATCATTCCTACGCCATGCATACCTTAAATGGCCGCAGAGGGTGTCAAAGAAAGAGCGGAGAATCGGAAGCATCCTATTGTTCGACTTTCAATTCTGATACGATGAGGCAGCAGATACTTTTGCTGGAGCACTGCGGTGTCACCGCCACCGCGTTTACATACCCGTTTGGCCTTGTTTGCCCCGAGGCACAGTATTGTTTGACACAATTGCATTTTTCCGCTTCCCTTACCTGTATTGAACGAATCAACTATATTCAGGCAGGCAATCCGGGCTGCCTTTTTAATCTGGGACGTTTCAACCGTTCGGGTAAGGTTTCCACGAAGAAATTCATGAATCGTATACTCAAACAATTGAATTGAGAATACGCATCATAAGATACTTTTAACAAATTGAAGGTCCATTTTGCAGCATCATGTGAATCGTTAGATAAAGTCCCTGATTTTTACATTTCACCAACGTGAAAAATATAGGAAAATCCATATCACGTGGCGAACAAAACAAAAGGGGCGAAGTCGCAAGGGTATAGATACCTTTTTAAAGGGCAAGAGGGTGTCACGATATTCCCGGAGCGGAGAATGAAGCCTTCCCGATAACCGGGAGGTTTCCAAAAATCAAATCCGTGTTGCTTTGCCATGCATACCACATAAAGGAGCATGTCTATGAAGATGAAAGCGGTGGCTATCCTTCTTTTTTTGTGTCTTGTGTTGGGAGTTTTTCCGGCTGCACTGGCCGCACCAGGAGATGCCGTTCTGTTTCCGGCTGCTGCAGACGGAACGATTGTCAATAGTGTTCAATCCATTGCAGCGGTGGGAGATACCTTGTACCTGCTTGCACAAAACGGTTTGTATGCCTTTAAGGCAAAAGATGCGGAGCCCACGCTGGTTTCAGCTGCTATCACGATAGGGTATGCCCCCGGCAAATGGGAGGATATGCCCAAAGAAGAACAGGAGAGAAATAAAAACAGCATCAATTATCTGCTGGAGAGGGATGGGAAGCTCTACGGCTTGAACACCGTAAAAGGAGCCCTGCTTTTGCTTACCGTAACGGCGGACGGCGTAAGTATCAGCGAAGAAGCCGTTCTCAATTGGGACAGCATGTTCGTTCAGGAAGCAGATTATTCCTATACCCGTCAGTTATTTGGTGCTGCGCTTACTTCGGACCGTCTTTATCTTTTAGTGCAGCAGCCCAGCGAGAACTGGAATGATTATGACCTGTTGTCATTTGATCTTGCTACAGGCGCACAAACCAAGGTTGCGGCAGAAAATATACATGCCATCGCGCGCTATGAAAACGGCCAGCTTCTATGCAATGTATATGACTGGGAGAACTCTTACACCAGCGATGGAAAGCCGATTCTTCCCGCCCTGTCGGTGCTGGATCCCGCAACTCAGTCGCTTACCAAGCTTGTGGATTTTCCGGCAGCGCAGGTGGGCGGATTATGCTATTCGTCTGAAAGCGGCATGGTATACGCACTTGGAAGAGGCGAACTATTTGGCTGCAAGCCTGGAAACCCCTTTGAAACCGTGGCTTACATGCCGGTTGACTATCCAGGTGACCAAATGCCTGCTGCCATTTTGTCCGGCGGGCTTTATGCGGCTATCCCCAATTACGGTTCCGTATATGTGCGCAATACCGACCCTGCCTTGAAACCCAACAGGGTTCTGCGGATCGCGGGGGGAGGTTCCGATAATGTAACAAAAGCCTTCCAGGCCGCCCATCCCGAGCTTCCGGTCATCTTTAAGGATGAATATTACAGCGGCGCTGAACAGATCGCCCAGCAGATGGTATCCGGCTCCGGCAGCGCCGATCTGTTCATTATCAGCCTGTCCTATGGCGGTTTTTCCTCCCTGCGGGATAAGGGCTATGTAAGCGATTTGAGCGGAAGTGCCGTTTTGACGGAAGCAGTCACGAAAATGTATCCCCAATTTGTAAAAGACATATTCAAGGACGGAAAGCTAATTGCCTTTCCGTGCCGTTTTAATGGCTATGCCCTGGGGTATTCGCCTGATATACTGAAGGAGATAGGCATTGAACAGCCTCCGAGAACGCTGTATGAACTGATGGACCTGTATGTGGACTGGGTAGATAACTATTCTCAAAAGTTTACCGGATATACGCTGATGGAGAACATTTACGATATCCGCATGGAATTGCTCAATAACATACTGATGACCTATCTGGCGCATTATGGCCGTACCGGGGAAGACCTGAAATTTGATACGCCGGTATTTAAATCTCTGCTTGCCAAACTGGATGAGGTTTCGCCGATCCTGGAGGAACTCAATCCTCCCAAGGATGAGCAGCAGGGAGGTACGGTGATATACAGCAGCGGCGGATTTGATAACAAGCCTACATCGCTGATAACCAACTATTTCAACTTCTATCCCACGGAGTACTATGATGACAGGGGATACCTGCCTTTGCCCCTTGCCCTGGACGAGGGAATGGACCCGGCATTGTTTGCACAAATTGAAGTGTTCGTGATCAATCCCAATTCCCAAAACCAGGACCTTGCCAGAACCTATCTTGAATTCTTTGCGCAGAATATGCCCAGGGATTACTCCATCACCTTCTGTCCGGATGACAATACGCCTGTGGAGAATCCAAGCTATGCCAAGGAGATGGAGGATATAAAGAAGAGCATTGACGACTTAAAAGCCCAAATGAAAACCGCCGGTCCCGATGCATTGAAGAGTTTGGAAGAATCTTTGAAGAACCAGGAAGATTATCTTGCCTACAGGGAGAAAAGCCGCTTCAGTATTCCTGAAAAACTGATCACACAGTACAGGGAATTGGTACCATATGTCTGCAGTGACTCCGAGTATATGAATTTCCTGGCAAGTTCCAAAGAGGCTGTCACGCTTCTCCAGCGGTTTATGCAGGGAGAAATGGAAACCGAGCAGTTTGTGAAAGAGTTTGACCGGAAGCTGCAAATGATGCGGATGGAAAACAACTGAAAATTGGGCAAAGCAAAAGGAAGAGCAACGAGCTCTCCCTTTTGTTTATTATGTAAATATAGCAACGAAGCATTGTCTTTACCCTGGTGAGGATAAATTACTTCACATACGGCAGCAGCTTTCCGTATCCCTTTGCCTCCATCTCAATCTTGGGAATAAAGCGCAGCGCAGCGCTGTTGATGCAGTAGCGCAGGCCGCCCATTTCCTTGGGTCCATCCTCGAACACATGGCCAAGGTGAGCGTTCCCTACGCGGCTGCGCACCTCGGTGCGCGTGTGAAACAGGGATCTGTCCATGAATTCCTTCACCACATACGGATCGATGGGCCTGGAAAAGCTGGGCCAGCCGCAGCCGGACTCAAACTTGTCGCTGGAGGCAAATAGAGGTTCGCCTGTGGTGATATCCACATAGATGCCGGGGGCGTAGTGGTCGTGGAATTCGTTTTGAAAGGGAGGCTCGGTGGCGGCTTCCTGGGTAACACGGTACTGCTCATCCGTCAGCTCTTTACGAAGTTTTTGCTTATCGGCTATCTGGTATTGGGTAGGATCCACACTGGCATGGGCGGCTTTCTCGATCTTTTCCCTGCCGATATGGCAATAGCCTTCGGGGTTCTTATCCAGATACTTTTGGTGGTATTCTTCTGCGGGATAGTAGTTGTCTAGCGCCAGACATTCCACCGCCACAGGCTTGTCAAGCCGTGATTGCAGCTTTGAAAGCGATTCGCGGATGACAGGTTCATCCTCCGGTTGAACGAAATATACGCCGGTGCGGTACTGTGTGCCCTTGTCGCCTCCCTGGCGGTTTACGGAAGTGGGATCGATGCAGTCGTAATACAGTTCCAGCAAAAAGGGCAGGGGAACCATACCGGGATCGTAGATGACCTTCACCGTTTC
>JAEZJP010000186.1 GCA_023415715.1 Bacillota bacterium | reverse complement strand
ATTATATGTATACCACCCCCGCCAATATCGTTTCCATACAGGATGAGTACCTGGATGCTGTACTTAACGAACCAATGAAGCAAAGGCGAAGGTCTTACCGTCTTCATGAAAAGCAGAAGGCGGCCATCCGTGCGCTGCTTAGCTGCCGTAACCCCGACTGGCAAACGGTATTCGGCATGTTTGGCCTTGACAGGAAAAAGAATCTGGAATTTCTTCTAAGCCAGGATTTTTTAAAGCTGCTTCAGGAGATTTGCGCGGAGGATTATCCGTTCGTCGGCTTTACGGACTATTTTTGGACGATACGGTCCATGTTCCTGCCTCTTTTATACTTGCTTGGCGGCGCGCTGCCGGAAGCGGATTTATATCATTCCGTATCGGCGGGGTATGCGGGGGTGCTGGGCGCTATGGCGGCCGCAAGGTATAAAAAGCCGTTCGTGCTTACGGAGCATGGGATTTATACCCGGGAGCGGGAGGAGGAAATCCTGCGTACCGACTGGGTGCCGCCGCATTTTAAAGACCTGTGGATCAACATGTTTTACATGTTTACGCGCTGCGCCTATGACGCGGCGGATTGCGTGACATCGCTTTTCCACAGGGCAAGCCTGATCCAGCAGGAAATCGGCTGTGCAGCCCAAAAGTGCAGTGTGGTCAGCAACGGCGTGCACGCGGAGCGGTTTGCGCTCATCAGGCAAAAGGAGGAGGACGGCTGGATCGACATCGGCGCCGTGGTGCGCATTGTGCCGATCAAGGATATCAAGACCATGCTCTACGCTTTTTCTCTGGTCTGCTCGGAACGGGGTCATGTGCGCCTGCACATATTGGGGCCCAAGGATGAGGACGAGGATTACTATGAGGAATGCCTGCAGCTTAAGCGTGATCTGGAGCTTGAGCATGTGGTCTTCACAGGCCGTGTGGATGTGAAAGCCTACCTAGAGAAAATCGACTTTACGCTGCTTACAAGCATTTCGGAAGGGCAGCCTTTGGCCGTGCTGGAGGCAATGGCATCAGGCCGGGCCGTTGTGGCCACGGACGTGGGCAGCTGCCGCGAGCTGCTGGAAGGCGTGAATGACACTTTCGGGAAGGCCGGGATATGCGTACCTGTCATGCATCAGGGCGCGCTGGCCGATGCGATGCTGACATTATGCGATAGCGCGAAGCTTCGACGGCAAATGGGGGTAAGCGGGCAAAAACGGGTCACGGCTCTTTACGGATACGAGCAGATGCTGAACAATTACCGGAAGATTTATGAGGAAGCCGCAATTGCATCAAGGCAAAGGTGGAATGCGTAGCCATGGCAGGCATCGGATTTGAATTAAAGAAGCTGTTTGTGGGCCGGGGAGCCATCAGGAAGGTGCGGGCCTACGCCTATGCAAGCATCGTCTGTTCCGGTACGATGCTGCTTGCGGTTGTGCTGCTGCTGGGCGTACAAAGGCTGGCAAAGATGTTTGGCGCAACCGAAAACGACAGCGAGACGCTTATAGCCATGATGGTGTATGCTTTGATTGGCTCGCTGCTTTTAAGCTCGGTCTGGCAGATGCTTTTGTCACGCTTCGTGGCCGACCAGCTTTTTACCGAAACGCCTGAACGCGTTTTGCCCTCGCTGTTTGGCGGTTCCATACTGCTGATGGTGCCTGGCGGGCTGCTCTATGGCCTGTTCCTGTCCTATGCGCATTCGGTCCCGGTTCTGGACAGATTTTTAAACTGGGCACTCTTTATGGAGTTGATTATCATCTGGCTGCAGATGGCGTATATAACCGCCGCCAAGGATTACAGGCGGATACTCCGGGTGTTTTTTTGGGGGGTGGTAACGGCGCTAACGCTGGGGTGGCTGCTTCTATCCCTGAATATCCCCATACTGACGGCGCTGATGGCCGCTTTGGCATGCGGTTATGGCGTGATGATGATCGGCTTTACCCGTGTACTCCTCATGTATTTTCCGACAGGGGAAGGCAGCCTGTTTGCATTCTTGAAGTGGCTGAGCAAAACGCCCGACCTTGTTTGGATTGGGCTGTTCAGTATGGCAGGCGCATTCGTGCATTTGATCGTGATGTGGTTCGGCCCGTATGGAGAGACGGTTGCAGATCTGTTTCGTCACGCGCCTGCCCATGATGCAGCCGCCTTTTTTGCCTTTCTTGTGACGATCCCTGCAAACATCAATTTCGTGGTATCTGTAGAGGTCAATTTTTATCAGAAGTACAAGCGCTACTTTTCCGCCGTTACTGGCGGCGGAACGCTTTCCGAACTGAATTTGGCCAGGGAAGACATGGTTGCCGTGCTGCAGCAGGAAATATTCAAGCTGGCGCAAGTGCAGGTCTTTTTCATGGTGGCCTATTCCGTGCTGATGCGTTATTTTCTGGAGACTATCGGCTTTACCCGGGAAATGATCGGCATGTTCCAAATCATGTGCGTGGGCTACAGCGCCTATGCCGTTGGAAACAGCCTGATGCTTTTGCAGCTTTACTTCAATGACCGCAAGGGGGCGCTTTTCACAAGCCTGGTATTCTTTGCCGTGAACCTTTCAATTACCGTATACACAATGCAGGGATCCCCCTTATACTACGGTATCGGGCTTACCATCGCCGGGGCTGCCATGTATGTCGTAGGGCTTTTAAGGCTGATGACCTACGTGAAAAAGATTGACTACCATGTGTTTTGCGGCCAGCCCGTGCTGGCAAAGCAAAAACCGGACGGATGGACAAGGATTGCAAAGCGCCTGGACAATCGCCGGTCACCGGACAAAGCACCAGCACGAAAGGAGAATGGGATAAAGGTATGAAGCGCTCCCGTGTACTTTTATACGTTATTATAGTGGCTCTTTGCCTTGCGCTTGGCGGATGCTCAATGGAAACAGAAGTGCAAACATCAATTGGCCAGGCGGCGGAGCCGGTGGCAAAAAAAGTTGTGCAGGATATAAGCGAGCTGCCGCTTGCGGATGATGCGTCTTTGTATGCGGCGTATGACCCAACCGCGCTTGTGTATTACTATATCACTGTGCGTAAAGGAAACGCCGCGGACGGCACAAACCATACGTTTGAGGAAGTCAATTCCTATAAGAATCTTCAGGGTATGACGGGCGTTGAACAAATCAAGACGGAGATCATTTTGCAGCTTGGCGACTTAAGCGGCCCGAAGCCGGGTGAGCTTGGTTATGGCGCGATAGAGCCGAATGCGACCATCAATGTTCGCGGCCGGACCAGCACGGAGTTTCCGCAAAAGTCATACCGTATCGATCTATATGACAATGCCGGCGAATGGAGGGGGCAAAAGGCCATTGCTCTCAACAAGCATCCCGGCGACCCGACGCGGCTGCGCAACATGGTATTTTTTAGGCTCCTGCAGGACGTGCCGGATCTTACAAGCCTTCGGACTCAGTTTGTACAAGTTTTTGTGAAAGATGAGACCAAAGCGGCGCCAGATACCGCTTTTGTGGATTACGGCCTTTATACGCAGGTGGAACTGCCCAATGGCCGGTACTTGCGAAACCATTCCCTCAGCCGCAACGGAAATTTGTACAAGGCAAACATGTGCGAGCTTTTCCGCTATGAAGACAAAATCCGTCTTGCAACGGACCCAAAGTATGATTTAAGCGCGTTCAGCGAGGTTTTGGAACCCAAAACAAGCGAAGACCATACAAAGCTTATCGCCATGCTGGATGCGGTGAACGACTATACCATCCCCATTGAAAACGTGGTGGAGAAATATTTTGATGCAGGTAATCTTACAAGCTACCTGGCATTCAATCTGTTGATGGCCAACCCGGACAGTTCCGCGCAAAATTACTTGCTTTACAGCCCTGTCAACAGTGACAAGTGGTACTATCTGCTGTGGGATGGGGACGGCTCCCTGGCTTACTATGAGGATGAGCTGCTCAAGAACACGTGGACGGAGGCGGATTGGACAAAGGGCATATCCGACTATTGGGGGATTGTGCTGTTCAACCGCATGTTCCGCGCTCCCCTATACAGGCAAATGCTTAAACAAAAAGTGGAGCAGCTGCATGAAATCTTTACGCCGGAGCGGATTGTACAGCTGATTTCGAATTACCGCACCGTAGTGGACACGTTTACGCACCGTATGCCGGATGTCATCAATCTTGGCTGTACGCTTGAACAGCTGGAATTGATTTATCAAAACCTGCCGGGCGACACGGAGCGGGCTTACCAATACTTTGTGGATTCTTTGGAAAAGCCGATGCCCTTCTATATGGACAACGTGGAAAAAACGGAAAACGGTTTGCTGCTGTCATGGGGCGACGCCTACGATTTTGACGAAGAGCTTGTGTATTACAATGTGGAGGTGGCAACCGACTGGTCGTTTAAGCCGGAAACGATCGTTTATGAAAACTCAAGGCAATTGAAGCTGCAATCAGAGATCCCTGCTTTGCCCGAAGGCACCTATTACTGGCGGGTCACAGCAACCAATGAGAGCGGGAACACACAAGTAGCCTTTGACCAGGTCTTTACAGATACAGGCGTGCACCAGGGAACGCGGCGCTTCTTAATTACAAAAGACGGGCAGGTGAATAATGCCCAATGAAAGGCTCCGCCTATCGCCATGAATTGAAATATATCATCACAATGCCTGAATGGGCGCTGCTCCGGTCCAGGATGATGGGTGTGATCCCACGGGATAAAAACGCAGGAGAAGACGGCGAATACTGGATCAGAAGCCTATACTTTGATGATTACTGGAACACGGCGTATGAAGAAAAGGAAATGGGGATACTGCTTCGCCATAAATACCGCATCCGCGTTTACAATTGTTCTGACCAAAAGATCATGCTGGAGCGCAAAAGCAAGTTTGGCCAATATATAAAAAAAGAAAGCGCACCGCTGACTCGTGAGGAAACGGAGGAACTGTTGAACGGGGAGTACGGCTTCCTTATAAAGAGCAAACATAATCTTTTGCGCGAATTCTACTATGAGTGCACATCCAGGATCATGCGCCCACGTGTGATGGTGGATTATGACCGGGAACCGTTCGTGCTGGAATCGGGGGATGTGCGGATCACTTTTGACAAGCATGTGCGCGCCGGATTCGGCACGTTTAATTTGTTCGACAAAGCGCTTCCCACTCTGGAGGTGCTCCGCGCTGATCAGATGATCATGGAAGTGAAGTTTACCACATTTTTGCCGGCGCTTATTCGCAGGCTCCTGCCGCCAAGGTCAAGCATGATGACGGCTGCGTCCAAATATGTGCTGTGCTGTGACGCTGCGGTAAGGGATCAACAAAAGAACCGAACGGAGGGGCTATTATGGGAGACGCGCTGACATTCAACGACATCATTAAGAAATCCGTGCTGGAGGCAGGCGGATTTCTGCAAAGCATGTCCATCGAGGCCATTATCAAGGCGGCCGTTTATATCCTTTTGTCGCTGATCATCGGGCTTATACTGTATTGGCTGTACCGCAAAACGTATTCCGGGGTGGTTTACAGCCAATCCTTTGCAATTTCGCTGGCAGGCATGACCGTTTTGACCTGCACGATTATCGTTACCATTCAATCCAACGTGGTGTTATCCCTGGGCATGGTAGGCGCGCTTTCCATTGTAAGGTACAGGACTGCTGTAAAAGAGCCGATGGATTTAATGTTTTTGTTTATGGCGGTGGCTACAGGGATAGCAATAGGGGCGGGTATGTTCTACATCGCTGTACTGGCCATGGTGATCATGAGCCTGCTTTTGTTCATTCTCCGCCGCAGAAAGCATCAGCGCGACGAGATGTATATTCTTTTGGTCCACTACACGGGGGAAGGTGTGGACGATTTGATACGCCGGGCTTTGGGCACCAACCCATACCAAATTAAATCCAAAACCATGCGCAAGCAGGATGTGGAGATGGCTGTGGAGGTTCGGGTGAAAAAGGGCAGGCTTGGCTTTTTGGATCAGATCCGTATGATGGAACAGGTAAACGATGTGACATTGGTTCAGTACAACGGCGACTATATTGATTAATACCATTTCAAAACCTTAACGCTCCGATGCCACGGATCTTTTCGTGCATTACTTCGTCGACTTATGCCCGGCTTGCTCAATCGGCGCGCTGCTACGCTGCCACTTGCATCGCTTGTTTCGCAAGCTTCCTCCGCACGGCTTATTGCCGCCACCGGCGGCAGCCGGGCTACGGAACCCCACGTAGCGCGGCGTTGCGTCGCTCCGTCTCCTTGCACTGCATCGAAAATCTCTCGCGGTATCAAAGCATTAATTTTTTTCAATGGTATAATGCATGAGGTGCTTCATATGACTCGGTTACGCCTGCTTGCATATGCGCTGCTGATCCCCATGCTGCTTTTGAACGTGGCGCACGCATCCGCTGTCACGGTGGCTGTCACATATCCTGAAAGTGAAAAGGAACTTGTCAATCCCTATATGGGGAACGCTGCCTGGGCAAACGATACAAATGCTCGGGAGCAGCCCTTTACCCTTGTGTATGCTAACTTGTTATGGTCGGATTTTGAACCTGATGAGGGTGTATATGATTTTGATTCGTTTGAAAAGGCGAATCATTTTGACAAGTGGCGCCGGGAGGGCAAGCATATCATCCTCCGTTTTGTCATGGACCAGCCGGGGAATAAGAGCCACAGGGATATTCCCGGCTGGCTGTTTATTAAAACCGGGAAAGACGGCGAAGCATACAAAACCTCCTACGGCCGGGGATATAACCCCAATTACGAAAATCCGGTATTGATTGAGGCACACGGTAAAGCAATTGCAGCGCTGGGTGAGCGGTACGGCCAGGATCCGTTCGTTGCGTATGTGGAGCTGGGCTCCCTGGGGCACTGGGGCGAATGGCATGTGCATGACAAGCTGCATCCGCTGCCGCTGTCTGACGTCAGGGATCTGTACGTGGCGCCGTATCTTGATGCCTTCCCCAAGGCTAAACTGATGATGCGGCGGCCCTTTTCCATCGCCGCTCAAAACAATATGGGATTGTACAATGATGCCTCCGGGGATGCAGAATCAACGGGATCGTGGCTTACGTGGATAGAGAATGGCGGTATATATAACCAGACGGGCGAAGAGAACGCGCTGACTCCCATGGCGGATGCGTGGCGCCATGCACCCATCGGCGGCGAACTGACCACAGGCGCCAAGAAAACGGAATTGCTGGAAGGCGGCATACTGGATGAAACCCTACGCCTTTTTGAGCTTTCCCATACAAGCTGGATCGGTCCCGGAAGCTTTGTCGATGTGGAACGGGACGGGGGATATCAACAAGCATTGGACAAGATTAACGTTAAAATTGGTTACCGCCTTCGTGTCGCTGCATGTGAAGTGTCGCAAACGGCTGACGGCCAGGTGGTTATTGATCTTGCATGGGCAAACAGCGGGATTGCGCCTTTCTATTTCGGTTGGATTCCCAGCCTGCGCATATCAGGTGAAGACGGGTCGGAAACGGTATTGCCTCTTGATATGAAGATTGAAGATATGCAGCCGGGGGTAACGGTGGGTGTAGGGTTATCCCTGGACAAGGCCATGCTGCCAAAGGGAAAGTGCACGGTATATGCGGGGATTATTGATCCAAACACAAATGATGCGGGGATTGAGCTTGCCATGGATACGGCAAGGCAGGGCGATTGGTATGAATTGATGCATTTGATGTTTGCGGAAGCGGAGTAGAAACCCATATTTTTAGCTCCACGCTAATCGATGATAGTGTGAAAATGATGCTGTTTTAGCCCTCCCCTTGAGGGGAAGGTGGCACGCAGTGCCGGATGAGGTGTTTTGATTGACTGTCCGATACCACCTCATCAGTCGACTTCGTCGACAGCTTCCCCTCAAGGGGAAGCCTCTTAACACGATAACATCCTATTTTCAAGGCTGCTTGCTGCTTTAAGCCGTATGCCATTTCGGCATATTGCAGTTGAAAAGCACATTCAGTTCGCCCTTGTCATGCAGATAGGAAAGGTAGGACCGTATGGTGCTGCCTACCAGAACGTACTGGTTGAAATCCATTTGCAGCCCGTAATGGTCAAATACCGTCTTGAGAAGATCGTCAAAACCAATAAGGCCTTGACAGGCGCTCTTCAGGAAGGCGGTCACCTCATATACCTTGTCCATATTCAGCGCAGCGAGTGCTTGTATGTTTTCGCTAGGCTCCGCATGGGCCGGCACGAACAGCCTGCCCTGAAGATTGCATATAACGGCCAGGGATTCAAGATAGCCTTTTACATCATGCAAATAGGTCACATGATATTTTTGAAGAATCGTTTCCCCTGTTAAACCGTCTGCCAGGAACCATACGCCGTCGCTCGTTTTGAATGCGGCCATGGCAAAGCTGTGCCCGTCTAAACGCTGCATTTCCATACCTTCAGGCAGCACATCCAAAGTAAGCTCATTTGCATCGCTTCTTTGCGCCAAAAGGAATTTGTTGCGCAATTCCTGCGGAGGGTATCCGCCATATAGCAGCGAAGGTTCCAGAATGGGATTTTGCACAAAAACCTGCTCGATACCGGGAGCATAGATGTTGCAGCCCGTTTTCTGCTGGAGCAGTTCGTTTCCGCCGATATGGTCCGCGTGGGAATGGGTGTTGAAAATCATCCGCAGCGACCAGCCGTTGGCTTCCAGAATTTTCAGGACTTTCTTCCCGGCATCCTTGTCGTTGCCGCTGTCGATGAGGCAAACATTTCTTCCGTCTATCACATAAATGCCCATTCTGGCAGGACAGTTGATATAGTATGTCCTCTCTCCGGCTTTTATCAATTCATACATGGGTTTTCCTCCTTAAATCAGCCCGGCGGATATTCGCCAAGGATTGTTTCAGTTGTATACAACGGCATTATTATACATAAAAAGCATTTCGTTGAAAACAGTTTGAAGGGGAATGAAGCAGCGTTCGCGAAAAGGAATATGAATTTGCATGATGTGGAGGATGGTTGTATGAAGATTCAGGATGTTCCCTTTTGCGTTACGGACTGGAGCAAAATCACCCCGACAAGGCATCCGGGCATCACCGGCGATGCTTATTGGCGCACCCTGGAAATCGGCAATATCCGCGTACGCATGGTGGAATACACCCCCGGTTATATGGCAGACCACTGGTGCCACCGCGGGCATGTGCTGCTTGTACTGGAAGGGGAACTGGTTACGGAACTGGAAGGCGGGCAGAAATTTGTTTTGACCCCGGGCATGAGCTATCAGGTGGCGGATGACTTTAGTTCCCACAGGTCGGTGACGCAGACGGGGGCGAAGCTGTTTATTGTGGACTGACTTGCATAAATATCTGCCAGACTTAGTTACTATCTTGCATACGCATCAAACACATTGTCATGGGTGATGGTCTTGCGCACTTGTTCGTCCAAACCAATCTCCGGAAGCTTCGGTAACAGCTCATCCAGCATGCTTGTATACCCGTGTACATTGCCTCCGCCCGCAAAGCGTGGATTGTACCAGCCCGAATCCATGCTTATCAGGATTTGATGGCTAAACCCGTCGTCCACAAGACGTTTAACAAGCGTAAGAGTGGCTTCCGGACGGTAGTCTATGCTAAGATACGCGCCACGGCCGCCTATGCGCTTAATCAATTGGTAATCCCGCTCCGACGATGCGTGAAACCAGACAAAGCGCGAATGCTCGATGCCTTCTTCGTCGAGGATGTTAAGAGCCCGGTCCGCCACCTGGCCGTTCACCGTATGGCTGCAGATGGCGGCGCCGGTTTTTCTTACAGCCCTGCAGGCCGCACGGAGCAGCTTTTCCTCGCAGCTGGTCATGCCATCATCCGAAGTACCCAGCTTGATAAAGCCGGCGCGTACATCCGTTCCCTCGATGGCACCGTTCAGTTCATAGGTCAAATGCATAACCAGTTCATCGATCCCGGCATCATATGTTTGTTCCGTAATCCATGGCTCCCGGTAGAACCCGGTGGCAATGGCGACAGGCATGCCGCATTCCCGGGCGACCATGGTAACGATGTCCGCCCGCCTTCCAACCCCTTCGGGCGTGGCCTCACAGATCAGGGTGACGCCTCTTTCCTTCGCTTTGAGCAAGTGGGGCTTCATTACGCGCAGTACATCGCCAAAGCCGGCATCGCAGTACGCCCAAGCAGGCGCTTCACCGGTTTCCGTAAAGATGTGCTCGTGGGGGAGGGCAAGGCTGAAATCGTCAAAAGCAAGCGCGCCCGCGGTCGTATAGATATGTTTCATTTTTCGCTCCTTTATATGTTTTCATTCTGATGCCGGATAATTCATTCTCTTGCTTTATATGCCAACTTTGCCCATATTTTACTACATTTCTATTTTGCATGCAAGGAAGGACTTTCTATCAAAAAAGTACAGCACGGCCCCAATGGGAACCGTGCTGTTTTCATGTACAGCTGGCTTTTAAGCCTATCTCTATTGCCTCTCCAACAGAATCATCCGTATCTTTTTATCCGCTTCCGCGATGAATTGATCCAGGGAGATTTGCTTTTGCTGGTAGCGGGTAATCAGGGCTCGGATTTCCGATTCGCCTTCCTTGGGTCTGTAGTCCAGCAGATTGGGCGCGGCGGCGTAGCACAAAGTTGCCATATCTCGGTATACGGCTATGTTCTCCTTGGAGACCTGCCAATAGTACTTATCCTTGTTGGTAAGCAAATCTTCGTACGACTTGACTATGGCTTCCTTATCCTTTTTTTGCTCAGGCTTGGCGGTTTCCAACTGCTTCTTTGCATTTTCCAGTTCCTTTTCCACTTGGGCGATCCAGGTATCATAATCGGACCTTGCCACCGGTTCGTTGTCGTCAGGGAACAGCATGATGTGGCGGCTGCGCTCCATAAATTCCAGGCTGGTCTCCAGGTATCGCAGTGCCATATCCATGTTTTTCGAATTGGGGTTGATGAACATCACCTGAATGTAGGCTGGGATGTGAACGGGCATGCCTTCTTCCAGGGGAATGGGCAGGGGCCGGCTGTAGTCTGCGTTCAAGGACTGCAGATCCAGCCAGTCGTAATAGTTCATGAGCAGGGATTTGCCGCTATAGAGCTTTTCATCGCTTTCCCCTTCCTGTAAGGGCACATCCAGTTCTTTGGTATTCAGGCTTTCCACCGCCGCCATCAGCTTACGGAACAGAGGGGTATCAAAGGTCAAATTTTCCCCCTGAGCCTGGCAATACTGCATATATAGGTTGAAAGCCATATCCAGCATGGTGGAGCGGTAATCGCTGACGCCTTCCATAAGCATATAGTCCGGATGTGCATCCTTGCCTTCCTGTGCCCACCAGTTCATGAAGTCGATGAGTTCCAGAAAGGTCTTGGGCATCCGTTCCTCCAAGCCGGCTTCCTTCCAGAACATGGGGGAGTAGCTGAGGCCATAGGAGTACAGCTCCAGCGGAAGCGCGTAAAACTTGCCATCCTTGGTTACTGCATTCTGAAGGAAGGGGTACATTTTGCCGATCTGTTCCGTAAGCATGGGTGAGGCGGAAAGATCCGTACAATAACCCTTTTCCAGAAGGTTTGAAAAGTCCTGGTAGCTTAAGTTGAAGCGGTAGATGTCAAATGCGGAATCCCCGGAGACCATAGCCTGTGCCATAGCCTGCGAGGTTTCAAAGTATACGCCCTGATTGAAGGTTACGGGAATGTCGGGATATTTGGCTGCAAACGCCATGGCAGCCTGGTCCGTATAGCCGTCATATACGGACAAGGAGCCTGTAGGCAAGTAAGTGGGATCGGTGTTGCGGATGAATGTGCCGGTCCAGGAACTGATAGCGTACAGTCCGCCGTCCAGCAAAACCGCAGCAGATTCCTCTCCATAGTCCATTGGCAGATACGCTGCCTGCGCAGGCACTGAAAGTGCCTTCATGGCGACGATCTTATTGGGAGCCATGTAATACAAAGTATCACTTTGTTCATGGTAGATGAGGCCTGATACATCCTGGTCGGCGAAGAGTCCCGTTTCCGTGGCGGTACCGGCGGCGGGGTCGAAGATCCCCAGCGATGGCTTTCTCAATTCCTGTTTGCTTTCGTCATAGGCGTGTTCCATATCATAGATCTTCACCAGGAGTTTTCCATCCCGGTAGGGGGCAAAATCCTGAATGAAAGGCGTGCCGAATGCCTGCTTTGCGCCGCTTGCCATGTCAAAGCAAACAAGTGACGGATAATATTCGTTCTGGGTGTAATCCCGGATCAGCATGTATATCTTCCCATCTGTGAGGACCGCCTTGATGACGTCCTTCATATAGGAATAATTGCCGTCCTTTATCTCCATGCCCTCCCAGTCCAATTGGACCGGCGTGCCGTAGGACATTTTTCCATCTGCGAGCGTCAGTGGGAACAGCTTGCCGTTCAAGGTGTTCAATCCATACAGCGTATCCCCGGAGCTCATAAGGCAGTAGATCAATGTCTCAGCTTTTTCGCCCAAACGCGCTTGCGCATCCGCATAGTTGGAAAAACGGTCAGCCTCCAGCCCTGTAATCAGCTGCTGCGGGCTTTCCTGCCCGGTTTGCCAGGTATATATGCTGCCGCCGAACAGAATATACAGCGTCCCGCCGATCCCCGCGATAACTGGGCGGTTGTAATTGGCAAGCCCCATTTCACGCTTCTGCGCTTCTGTAAAAAACGTAGCGTCGCCAGGGGCGGCCAAGGCCTGCGTGCCAAGGGTGAGGGCAAGCAGCAAACAGCATATCAGGCATGCTTTCTTCATAAAAAAAGTACCTCCTTATTCTCCAGCTAGTTTCGCCTTCCTTTTATGGTAAAGTATCCCATGCAAGAATAAACGATATAGACGCTCTGGACAATCCTTCCATATTGTAAAAAATAATCAGGAATTACAAAAAAGTACTGTAAACGCAAGGAAACGTCTTTGCATTCTGTTCTGAGTGTTCGCTATTGTTCTGCGATAGAGTCTCGTATATAATAGTATCAAATGTTGAAATATCTGGTATCTTCAGCCGGCGGTGACGAAAAACGCCGTTTTCAATCGTTTGAATCCGGCGCCGGTGATGGCTGATGAAATCCAATATGTGCGCAGTATTCTCCCAATTGCATATTTGCAATCATGATTCAAGAGGTGGAAATGAACCGGTATTATTATGCAGATGCCATACCTGATTTTCTTTATAAGGACCGCCTGGCCATTTTTGGCGAGCTGGCGGCCAATCATCAATTTGCAACGGAGGATCTTCAAAAAAGCACCTGGCTGGCGGAAATCGATATTCTCAAGAGCGAGACAGCAAGGTTTCCCGATGGCCATATCCTGTTTGAGTATACCATCCCCCGTATCGGCGACAGGGTCGACAGCATTATCCTGTATCAGGGGATCGTATTCCTGCTGGAATTCAAGGTGGGCGAACAGACTTATACAAAAGCCGCCATTGATCAGGCAATGGATTATGCGCTGGATCTGCGCTGTTTTCATAAGGAAAGTCACGACAAGTTTATCGTGCCGGTTCTTGTGGCTACACAAGCGCCGTATGCATCTTCCCAAATCCAGCTTGTTGATCACAGAATGCTGGCGCCGCTTTTATGCAACAAGGGGAATTTGGGAGATACTCTTGCCGATATTGCTGCAAGCTATGCCTGTCCATCCTTTTCTTCTCACGAATGGATCAACTCGCTTTATATGCCTACGCCCACGATCATTGAGGCGGCCCAGGCGCTTTACCGCGGGCATCATGTGGAGGATATTTCAAGAAATGACGCCAGCGCAATCAACCTGAGCCGTACAACAGACGCGGTCAACCGTATTATTGATTATAGCAAGTTAAGCAGCCGCAAATCGATCTGTTTCGTTACCGGTGTTCCGGGTGCCGGCAAAACGCTTACAGGCCTCAATCTGTCTGTGGAGCGGCAGCGGATTGATGAAAATGAACATGCGGTATTCCTGTCGGGAAATTTTCCGTTGGTCGCCGTATTGCAGGAAGCGCTGGCACGGGATAAATGCAACCGCAGCCATATATCCAAAGCTGCGGCGTTGCGCGAAGTCAAGGATTTTATACAGATCATACACCATTTTCGCGACGACGCTATATCTACTGCCGCGGCACCGTATGAAAAGGTTGCTATATTCGATGAAGCACAGCGCGCCTGGACAAAAGAGCAGCTTGCCCGCTTCATGAAAGAAAAGAAAGGCATATTTGACTTCAATCAGTCGGAGCCCGAGTTTTTGATCGGTATCATGGACCGTCATACCGACTGGGCAGTTGTAGTTTGCCTGATAGGCGGCGGTCAGGAAATCAATACCGGCGAAGCTGGCCTTAGCGAGTGGTTCAAAACAATAAAAGAAAAATATTCTGCCTGGGATGTTTATGTATCAGATATGATTACAGATGCGGAGTACTTGGGCGGAGCCCAGGTGACGCAGATGCTAAACAACCTCCGCATTGAGCGGGATCTGCATTTGGCCGTATCCCTCCGCTCTTTCCGAAGCGAAAAAGTATCGGCGTTTGTCAAGGCACTCCTGGATGCTGAAGCGGATCAAGCCCGGATTCTATACGACGGATTTAAGGATGCGTATCCTATCGTGATGACGCGCGACCTTAAAGCAGCCAAGGCCTGGATTCACAATAAGGCCAAAGGGTCGCAGCGCTATGGGTTGACCGCCAGCTCCGGCGCCGGACGCCTCCGCACACATGGGGTATGGGTACAAAGCAAAATAGATGCGCCGACCTGGTTCTTAAACAGCAAGGATGATGTGCGTTCTTCCTACTATCTGGAAGAGACGGCAACAGAATTTGATATACAAGGCCTTGAGCTGGACTGGAGCATTGTCTGCTGGGATGCAAATATGCGTTATCATGGGGGAACGTTTGAATATTTCAATTTTCGGGGCAGCCGCTGGGAACACGTAAATCAGCCTATAAAGGCCCAATACCTGAAAAACGCCTACCGTGTACTGCTCACCCGAGCTCGCCAGGGCTTTGTGGTCTTTATACCGGATGGCGATATGGCAGATCCAACCCGCGGCCCTGCTTTCTATAATGGCATATATGAGTATTTGAAGGGCATCGGGATACCGGAAATTTGCATGGATGATATAGACTTTATGGACAAAGATGGGTCTTGAAAATATATTAATCAAAGGTGTATAATGGTTCATGTTAACCGAATTGGTCAAACCGAATGAGTCAAACTGAAATGGTCAGGAAGGTGATACGTATCAACTTAAGGTTTCTGGAATTGCCCGAAGAGAAGCAGCTGAAGATCATTAATGCCGGCTTTGAGGTTTTTGCCAGGAGTGAATATAAACGTGCTTCCACAGAGGAGATCGCCGAAAAAGCCGGCATTTCAAAGGGCATCCTGTTCTACTATTTTCATGACAAAAAGACGTTCTATTCGTTTTTGTTTGAACAGGCAGTCAGAAAAGTAAAAGATTACGTCATTGATGAGAACATCGAAAAGATTGACGATTTCTTTGATCTGTGCGCGTATGCGGCCGAACGCAAATACCGGTTGCTCAGCGATAGCCCGTACATCACAGATTTCATCATGCGCGCATTTTACGCAAAGCGTGATGCACTGCCCGACAACATAAACACCATGTTTCAGGAAGCGCCCGCCGATATCTTCGGCACATATTTCCGAAGTGTCAATTTTTCCAAGTTCAGGGACGATACGGATCCGGAGGAAATTTACCACATGCTCATCTGGATGGTGGAGGGTTACCTGAACGAACGCCAGCGGACCGGCGGGAACGTCGAGATCGATGATATCATGGAGAAATACAGGCACTGGTCGGCCTATTTCAGGAGAATATCCTATAAGGAGGAGTATCTCAAATGAGCGCGGTAATCGATACGAAAAATCTGACGAAGTATTACGGAAAATCCAGGGGGATCATCGACGTCAACCTTTCAGTGGATGAAGGGGAGATATTCGGATTCATAGGGCCAAACGGCGCCGGAAAGTCGACGACCATACGTACGCTTCTGTCCCTGATCTATAAAACCAGCGGTGAAGCCAAAATCTTCGGGCTGGACAGCCAGGCCAGCAAAGTGGAAATACTGCAAAATGTCGGCTACCTGCCCAGCGAGGTCTTCTACTACGACAATATGCGGGCGATCGACCTTTTCAAGTATTCCGCCAGCTTTTACAAAAAGGATTGTTCCAAGAGAATGGAGGAATTATCGTCACTACTTCAGGTGAACCTTAAGCAGAAAATCGAGGATATGAGCCTTGGAAACAAGAAAAAGGTGGGTATTATCCAAGGGCTTTTGCACTCGCCCCGCCTCATTATTCTGGATGAGCCGACGAGCGGCCTTGACCCACTTATGCAAAAGACTTTTTTTGACCTCATCAAGGAGGAGAACAAGCGCGGGGCGACGGTTCTCTTCTCGTCGCATATCTTAAGTGAGGTCCAGCGCATATGTGACCGTGTGGCCATCATCAAAGAGGGAAAGATCGTTTCGGTTCAGAAAATAGGCGAGATGAAGGAGAACGCTTATAAAAATGTAAGCTTCACCGTGAAGAATGGCGCCGTACCCAAAAGCTTTACCATTGACGGCGCGCAGCATATGGAGATTACCGATACCGGCGCAAGCTTCATCTACAAAGGCAATGTAAACCTTTTGCTCTCGGAAATTGCAAAATATCCTCTGGCAAACGTCGACATCATGGAGCCGCCGCTTGAGGAGATCTTCATGCACTATTATGCAGACTGAGGAGGTGTGCAGCTTTGAATATTTTCTTGTTTGAGACGAAGGCGCAGTTGAAGAGCTTTCTTATTTGGGCTGTTAGCCTTCTGGCTGTGTTTCTGTTTTTCGTTGTTGCCTTCTTTGGGGCCTTTATGGAAAGCAAAGAAGCCGTACAAAAGGCATTGGAAAGCCTTCCGCCGGCCTTCGCGCTTATATTTGGCGTCAGCGTGAACAACATTTTCACATTCGGAGGTTTTTTCCAGTTCATCTACACATACTTGGGGCTCATAGGCGCGATTATGGCCTCGTCGCTGGCCATATCCGCTTTTTCCAGGGAAAAGCGGTCCAAGTGCGTTGATTTTCTGTTTGTCAAGCCCGTGGAACGCAGCCGTATCTTCTTTTATAAACTGCTTTCCTGCATGATGCTCATCTTCATAACGAATATACTGTTTATTGCTTCATCGGTGATTGCCTATAGCGTAAACGGACAGCATTCAGGCGGAATAGGCAGGCTGGTTCTGGCATCATTGTCTCTGCTTTTCATGCAGCTTACGTTTTTGTCCATGAGCATCCTATACGCTACCTTCGCAAGAAAGGTGCGGTCGGTATCCGGCATCGCCACTGCATTTGGCTTTGCAGGCTTTGTTCTGATGGCGTTGTATTCCCTCATCAAGGAAGATGTGATCCGGTATATTTCGCCGCTTACCTACTTTAACCCCGGAACAGTCTTCCTGACGGGCGGCTATGAGGTAAAGTATGCCGTAACGGGTGCCGTCATCGCTATTGCCTGTGTCGTGCTGGCGTATGTCAAATACGTAAAAAGCGACACTCAGGCCATTTGAAGTGAGGTGAAACGCAATGAATATTTTCAAGCGTGAACTGCGCGCCGGGCGGAAAACCTTTGTGTTCTGGATGATCGGCATGTTTCTGCTGTGCTTTACCGGCATCATCAAATACGAAAGCTACACCACAAGCGGCTCTATGACGGAACTTATTGCGTCATTCCCGCGCGTTGTCCTTGCCGTTATGGGCGTCGTCGGCGTTGACATCGGCACACTGGGCGGTTATTCGGCGCTGCTCTTCTATTATGTGCTCGTCTGCGCAGTCATTTATGCAGTGCATTTGGGCGCCTCCGCCGTTACGCGGGAGTCTGTGGACAAGACGTATGAATTCGTATTCTCCAAACCTTGCTCCCGTTCCCGGGTGCTGGGAATGAAGCTGCTTTCTTCGTACGCTTATCTGCTTGCGTTCTGCGTCTTTAATGCATTGTTTGCCATCATGGCGGTCGGTTATTTGAAAACTACCGAAAATATTGCCCCGCAGATCTGGATTTGCGTTCTGACGGTGTTTGTCATCGGCGCTATGTTCGTTGCGCTATCGGCATTCTTCGCATCTATCGCAAAACGGCCGGACAAGGGTATGCTATACGGCAATCTTGCGTTCTTGTATGCCTTTATCCTCGGCGTCGTGTATAACATGCTTGAAAAACCGGGGCTTTTGAAGCTGATTTCGCCGTTTAACTACTTTATCTCGGCCGATCTGGTTGCGCAAAGGCTTGATCCTGTTTATGCAGCCATCACACTTGTGCTGACAGCCATTTTCCTGTTTGGAGCGTTTTCAAAATTCAAGAGCCGGGACCTGGCATAACACAGTACAGCCGGGAACCTGTCTTCAAAGACGGGATAAGTAGGCATTGGTACATTGTCCTTAGATATAAAATAAAAATCCGGACTATCCCTTTTGAAGGAGGAGTCCGGATTCTTCTTTTTAGTCCGATATGCACCGCATTACTGCCTTACGCAGCCCCATCCAGCTTGAACTTGGACATTTCCCGCTTGTGAAGCGCAAACTGGCGGAACATTAATGTGTATAATCAATGATCGTGATATTTTCCCCCAACTTTTTTTGAACCGCGTTTATCATCGCCTGAGCATGAGGGCAGGGGAACCCGATGGGATTCCCTTTTGTGATGCAGGAGGCAAAAACAATGGTATCTGCTCCACGGTCCACCATTTCTTCCGCCCTGGTGACTGCTTTTTTCCCCGGACAGCCGCCGCAGGTATTCACCCCAATCACTTCGATATCGTCCGTTATGCCTTCAAAGGCCAACTTTTTGATATTCATCACCTTGAAGCAAGTCGTCCCCGGGCACATATCCTCAGTCTGAAGACACCGGATCAATCCGACCTTCATGATTCTGTACCTCCTGAAAAATGCGTGTTGCATGACTCACTGTTATTGGTTCAATTCGAATATTTGCTTCTGCTGTTCTTTGCTGAGCACTTTTTCCATGGTGGACGCGATCAGTATGATGCCAATGATGCTCAGCGCCAGCCTAACCAGCATGAAGGGAAAACCCAGGTTGGCTGCCTCAAAAGTCAGCATGGGAATTTTGGTGGTTGACCATGCTCCTATGAAGATAAATACGTTGAGCAGGCTGCTGCCTTTTTTGAGCATCACACCTGCTACCGGAAACGCGGCATACAAAGGGCCTGCGGCAGCCGAACCAAGGATGAATGCAATCAGGACTCCCTTTATGCCGGAACCTTTTCCGGTATATTTCATCATGGTAGCACGGTCTACCCAAACATCCAGCAAACCCAGCAAGACAAATATCGGTGGAATGACGGAAATCATTTCAACGAAGTTCTGCTTGGTCAGCTTTGCGGAATTTAGCCCGATATCCGGCAAAAGAAGGCCGATGGCAATATTGGCAAGAAGCAAAAGCAAAAATACCCTGTACCGTTTCACAAAAGCCTTCATTACAGCACCACTCCAATCACAAACGCGGCAGCCAATGAAAACACAAAAGCAGCCGTATTTCTTAAAATTGCCGCCCGCCTCCCAAACGTCTTCATCTCCAGCGGAAGCGTAACAATGCCCACCATCATCAGTGTGGAAACGAACGCTGCAATTTGCATGTATCCGGCTCCGTTTTTCAGCAGCGCCGCAGCCAAAGGAAAAGCGACAAAACCCGGTATCAGCGTTATGGACCCGATCAGGGATGCGGCCAGCAAGCCCCATATGCCGGAGTTCGTACCAAGAAATTTGGTGATTGTCTCCGGGCTGAGTATGGTCAGCGCAAGGCCGATAATGATCAATACTGAAAGAAACTGGGGCAGTATGTTTTCAAATGATTTCCATGCCTTTATAAGCGCCATTTTCGTTTTGCCGCGGTCCTTGAAAAATGAAACTGCAAGCCCTGTGATAGCAAGACCGTACAAGATATAGGTGAACACATGACACCTCCTACGAAATATTGTGTTTGAAAAAATGTACGGCTGACATTATTTCATATTTTCCGTATTTTGCAATATCTTTTCAAAGGCGCCCATCGGACAAAACCGTATGCACTTCCCGCAGACAATGCATTTGGCTTTATCGATGACAGGCAGTGAAAACGGATCCTTTTGCGTGATTGCCCCTTGAGGGCAGACAGCTATGGCAGGACATTTGTGGTTTTGCGGGCATTTATTCCTGTTGACGGTCAGTTCCATTTTTGTCATTCCTCCTTTACTCCGCCGCTGACCAAATCATATGGCCAGTCTATGATGCCGCCAAAATCGTACACGTTGGTATAACCCATATCAGTTAGCTGCTGTGCGGCCCCCGCACTCCTGCGCCCGCTTCGGCAATATACCAGGATGACTGCGCCGTGGTCCGGAAGCTGTTCTCCTGCTTTGGCGGCAATCTCGTTATCCGGTATCAAAACCGCTCCATCAATATGCGATTGATCGTATTCTTCCTTTGTCCGTACGTCCAGCAGGGTATATTTGCCGGTCTCCTTCATCATTTGATATGCTTCTGCGGCGCTTATTTTGTGATAGACACCGCCTATCGTTTGTGAAGGTTCTGCCTGACTGCCTTTCGGGGGAGTGTCATTTTTGGCGCAGCCGGTTACCAGCGATAGGACAAGAAGCAGCAGCAATGCTGCGATTCCTTTTCTTTTCATTTTCCTTCACCCGTTTCCTGATAGCAATAATGTTTGTAAAGCACTGCGATCACTTCTTCCACCCTGTGGTCGGCTATGAAATAGGTCACGCTCTGTCCGGATTTCGTACAGTCCAGTATCCCGCGGGCCTTTAAAAGCGCCAGATGCTGGGACAATGCTGATTGTGAGATATCTGGTATCTTTTCGCATAGGCCGCTTACTGTTTTTGCGCCTTTAATGAGTTCGCATAAAACAAGAAGGCGGTTTTCGTTCGCAAGAACCTTCAGCAATACGGCGATTTGTTTCGCTTGACGTTCCATTTTGATCCTCCTTTTGGGGAACATAAGTAAATAAGCATATTTTAATATACTAATTTTTCTACGGCGTGTCAAGTAGAAAAAAACAGCTCCGGCACAGGAAGTAAAACTGTGCCGGAGCTATTGCTATTAGCTTTATGAAGTGTATGAATTCGGCAGGTTGCAATCTCGCAAGCTGTTTCTTAAGCATTTCTCGGGTGTTTAGTTTTGAGGATTTACCGTGCTTGTTCCGTTGCAGAAACCGGTGTTGCCGCCGCGTCTGCCCATGCCCATGCCCATATGGCCCTGAAAACCGCTCTGGCCAAACATCGGGCACTGCGCGTTCGTCTGCGATGTCATCGGACACTGCCCATTCGCTTGCGCTGCCGGGCAATTGGCGTTCAACATGCCGCACTGTGCCGCGCGGTTTCCGTTTCTGTAGCAGCCGCCCATAAGGTTCCTGCCATTTCCGGTTGTGCCGCCGCTATAGGTATAGGCGTTCAAATGGTTTTCGGATGCGTTTTTCAGCGCGGTAAAAGTGCTGCGCACATCCCCGGGCAAATCAGATTGAGAAAGGAAGGTGTCATACATGGCGATATTGGCTGTTTCCGCCTGGATAGCGGCTTCATACGCTTCCTCAAGGCTGCCCGGAACTGTAACCTTGGCTTCCGAGGTGTTTTCGGGCACGGCAATGTCATAGACATCAAATAGTTTGGACAGCATGGAAATATGGGTGCTTTCCGCCTTCAGACTATTGCTGAAGGGCGTGCCAGTCTTGAACGTATCAAGGATGGCAGCATATTCCGCCTGGGCCAGATATTCATCCTGAATGGCGTAGGTGAGCATTTGCTCAAGGGTATAGGTCTGCCCGGCGGTTACATTAGCGGATGCCAGAGAGAAGACCGGTACTGCTGCAAGCATTATAATGGCCGTCAGGGAGATCAATAGTTTCTTCCGTTTCATAAAGGTGTACCTCTTTCTTTGCAATTCAGCATTTCTTTGCTGTGAGACAAGAATACCGGTCAATTGTGGCGAAGATATGTTTTTTGCGGTGTGAATCCATGGCATTTTCCATTGTCGGACAAAATAGACGACAGGTTTCTGGTTTGACACACTTTTGCCATGAAATACATGTATCTTGATTTATGTTATAATAAAAGCAAAAACGGAGGGGCGTATGGCAGCCATACTCATTGCGGACGATAACCGGCAGATCGCCTCCATCCTGGAGGAATATCTGAAAAAAGAAGGGCATACCTCCCATGTTGCAATGGATGGGGAGGAGGCCCTGGAGCTGTTTAAAAAACTGAAACCGGACGCCGTACTGCTGGATGTGATGATGCCCAGGCTGGATGGGTTTGCCGTCTGCCGGGAAATACGCAAAGCCTCCACCGTGCCTATTATTATGATCACTGCCCGGGGGGAGGATTTTGAAAAGATCATGGGCCTGGATATCGGGGCGGATGATTATATCGTCAAGCCTTTTTCCCCCGGCGAAGTCATGGCACGCTTAAGGGCTGTGCTGCGCCGTATGGACAAGGGACAAAAGAACATAAAGCAGGAGTTTACCCAAGGCAATCTCACCGTTCTTTTGGATGACTATACCGCGTGGGTTGGCGGGCAGGAAGTGCCGCTTACGAAAAAAGAGCTGGAAATTCTTTGGACTTTGGTAACGCATAAAAATAAGGTGTTTTCCCGGGACAATCTGCTGGAAAGCCTGTGGGGATATGATTATTTCGGCGACAGCCGCACGGTGGATTCCCACATCAAAAGGCTGCGGGCCAAGCTGGAAAGTTTCCGCCCGGAGGGGTGGGAGATCAAAACCATCTGGGGCGTTGGGTACAAGTTTGAGGTGAAGTCTGATGAAAAATAGGATCGCGTTAAAGCTCCTGCTGTACTTTGCCGCGGCGCTGCTTTTGTTTGCCTGCATCAGCGGCCTGCTTTTTCAGGCGCTGTTTACACGCCATACCATTGATGCCAAAAAGGAAGAAATGCAAAGGAAGGCTACCGCTCTTGCCCAAACCCTTTCGGATGTGCTGAACGGAAATACCCAAGGCGGAATGATGGGTGGTGGTTATGGCGCATATGTGCGCATGTTGAGTCTTATTGATACGGATGTATGGGTACTGGATGAAAACCTGGAATTCCTCTCTTCCGGCCATATGATGGGCGGCCAGCTTACATACAGCGATTTGCCTGAAGGCGCTGAAACGCTGGTGAAGGATGTTTTTCAGGGCAGGACGCCTTTCAGCCAGGGGTTCAGCGAACTGCTTGGCGCGCCTACGCTTACGGTAGGCGTACCGATCTTTGGAGGCGACAAGGTGGCTGGCGCGCTATTATTGCACGATGCCGTGTCAGGCATGCGGGACGCTGCCGCCCAGGGGGTAAACATCCTTGTGCTTAGCGGGGCTGCCGCGCTGCTTGTATCCACGCTGCTTGCGGTACTCTTATCCTTTTCCTTTGCCAGGCCGCTGAACAAAATGAAGGAAACTGCGCTTAGGTTGTCGGATGGGAACTATGACGCAAAAACAGGCGTTGCCCAAAAAGATGAAATCGGGAAACTGGCACAGGCAATAGACGTGCTTAGTGTAAGGCTTACGGAAGCCAAACAGGCAGGGGAAAGGCAGGAACAGCTTCGGCGGGACTTTCTGGCCAATGTATCCCATGAACTGCGTACCCCGGTCACCGTGCTCCGCGGGTCCCTGGAAGCGCTTTGCGACGGCGTGGTGACGGAAGAAAGACAGGTGGAAGATTATCACTGCCAGATGCTTCGGGAAACAAGGGGATTGCAGCGCCTGGTGAACGACCTGATGGATCTTGCCAGGCTGCAAAACGCAGACTTTCCCATGGAGAGCGGCGCTTTTAGTATGAATGATGTGCTTTTGGATGCGCTCCGTAGCGCAGAGCATATGGCCCGCGAAAAAAACATCCATCTTGATCGGGATATACCCGAAGAGCCGGTCCCGTTTACAGGGGATTACGGGCGTCTGCGCCAGATGTATTTGATTGTTCTGGATAATGCCGTGAAGTTTTCCCCTTTAAGCAGCAAGGTGTACGTCACTTTAAACGCACAAAGCGTATCCATCCGGGATGAAGGCCCCGGCATACCCAAAGAGGATCTTCCTTTCATATTTGACAGGTTTCATAAGCAGAGAGCTGAGGAAAACCGCCAGGGTTCGGGCCTGGGCCTTGCCATAGCAAAGCAGATTGGATTAAGGCATAATATCAGTATTTCGGCGGAAAGCGAATTTGGCCGCGGCACTGTTTTTACCTTCTGCTGGGAACAACAATCAAGGGGAAGGAAAGGTGAAATGGCACAATCGGAATGATAGGCAGAAAACTTTTTTTGGTAACAACCCATTTTTTTCGGATTGCGCTGCGAATTAATATATGTCTGGACAAAACGGACAGGAAAACAGAAAAGGGAGTGGAAACATGCGGAAATTTATCGCTGTAACGGTTGCTTTGCTGATGGTGGCGGCCATACTTTCATCAGGCGCATTGGCTGAAAACGATAAGGGGCATAAGGGCGGCATGGGAGCCGGCAAGGGGCAAAACCAAAGCCAATCTGCTACAGGTAACGAAGACAAAGGTAATTCCCATGGGCAGGGCCATACCCTGGACAAGTCCAAGGTGGATGATACCGTGATTGATACTGATGACAACGGCGGCGAGGAAGAAGATGCCAGCGAAAACATCGGCGATGTGGAAGAGGATGCCGGTGATAACGACAATGGTGATGCGGATGAGCCTGCCGGTCACGGCAAGAAGAACAACAAAGAAAATAAGCCGGATGAAAAGCCGCAGGCAGAGCCGAACCATGGAAATGCGTATGGCAGGGTTCGTAATACCCAGGAAGTGCTGGATTCCATCGGCCTTTTGGCAGGTGAGGAAACAGCGGTGCAGCTGAACACATTAATGACAGCCTATCGCGATGCTAAAGACGTAGTAGCTGCAAAGGCCGCTCTCACTGCTTTGCTGGATACGCTTACACAGGCTTGCACAGTTGCCACAACGGATGAAAATGTGGAAGCTACAGATGGCCAGGAACAGCTTACCCTTATGAATATGGAAAAGCTTCGGGAAAAGGTATTGGCAAATGCCGGCAATGATAACGGCACGCTGCTTGCTTTGATGCATGCCTATGAAGACGCCTTGCGGATCATGAATCATCTTGAACCCATTGAGGATCAGGATGATGGTACCGAAACGAACGATCAAACCAATACGGATGCCGGTACAGGCCTGGATACTGGCTCGGATGCGATTCCGAATACCTGATTGGCGGCAGCGCAGCGGGGGATTGCAGGATGAGTCATGTACACCAATATTTTCCATGACTTGAATTGGCAATGCTGCTTATCTTGTAGACGTTTTATTAACCGGCAGGAGAATGCCCTTCTCCTGCCGGGTTCTGAATCTATTGGATACTGGAGGTTTAAGTGTCCAAGCCAGCTGATAGGACAACAGCCGATAGTATAAGCATTTTCGATCACGACTGCCTGATGCGTGAATACAAGCCATTCATTCTCAGGACGGCTTCTTTTGTGCTGAAAAGGTATGTGTCAGACAGCGATGATGCGTGGTCTATTGCCCTGATTGCCTTCTGGGAAGCGGCAGAGCATTATAACCCGGGGAAAGGCGACTTTCAAAAATATGCGCAGATGGTTATCAAAAGGCGGCTGATTGACCATCAGCGCAGGCAGAGCCGATTTTTGCGGGAAGTGGATGTCACCCCGGAAACATTCACCGGGGAAGCGGATCAGGAGGGCGGTTCGCTTTCCCGCGTGCTTATCTTCAAAAGCAGTGCATCGCTTATGGAAGAAAGCCTGAGAGACGAACTGGATGACGCCTCCAAGATTTTTGATGCGTATGGCTTCCAATTTATTGATTTGGTGGACTGTTCGCCAAAATCCGAAAAGACAAGAAGCGCCTGCGCCAAGGCGGCGGAATGCATGTTCAGGTTCCCGGAACTGATCCTGAAAATGAGGCATACGCGCCGTTTGCCCGTGGCTGCCATATCCATCAGGGCACACCTGCCCCTGAAGCTTTTAAACCGGCACCGAAGATATATTGTAGCGGTAGTGGAGATTCTTAGCGGAGATTATCCCGGGCTTAAATCTTATCTTGATATTATCAGAAAGGGATGAGCGATTGAAAGCTGTTGTTGCGCAGATCGTTGGCCGGCATGCCGTGCTGCTTGCGGAAAACGGTATGTTTCTGAAGGTCAAAAACCAGCGCTACCGTGTAGGTCAGCAAATCACTTTCTGTTCGAAAAGAAGGCTGCCGGCAAAGATGCTTGCGATGGCTGCCAGCCTCGTTATTTTCATTCTGGGCGGCACGTATCTTGCATTGGAGGGGCTTCCGTATTCTTATGTAAGCGTCGATGTGAACCCTTCCATTGAATATACTTTGAACTGGTTTGACCGGGTTCTTTCCCTGCACGCAGTAAATGAGGACGCAGAGCCCATTGCGCAATACCTTGAGGAAAACGGAGCCGTGAACCAGCCAATAGCTGCAGCGGTGGGCATGACCATAAAAAAACTCAATGACATGCGGTATTTTGAGAATGAAACAGAAAATGATGTGGTCATTGCTGTTGCATCCTTCGGGCTGAAAGATGTGAACAGCCTTTCAGGCGCGCTCAAAGACAGCGCGGGCGGCTCTTTAACGGATCATGTGCTTGATGTAACATCCTTTCAAACGGATACAGAAAAGGTTCATGAGGCGCAAAAGTACCATACCACTGCCGGGAAGCTTGTGATCGTGGAAAACCTTGCGCAGGACGGGGAAGGCCTTGCGGATGAGGCCAAGGAAGAATGGCTGAAAAAACCCGTGCGGGAGATTTTAAAACAAAAAAACGGCAAGGCACAGCCGCAGACGGATGAAAAGAAGACTGAAAAACCGGAACACACAACGGATACCTTGAGCACGGAAGGTATTCGCCCGGATGACGCCGAATCGCCGTCCATCAAATCGCCAGATAATACGAAATTACCCAAGGATACGGATATGCGCATGAAAAAGCAGGATCAGCCAAATGCTGAAAAAGACAAGCAAACAGATGCAGCACCGGCGCGAAACGATAAAGACAAGCCGGAAAATACTCCGGCGCCCAAGGAAAAGGAGCAAGGCCCCAAGGCCAGCCCTCCCGGCAAGGGTGGCAATGGGGGACAGGATAAAGAAGACGAAACAAAGAAGGTCGTAAAGGAGCCTGCACAGCCATCCAAGGGCGGAGGCAATCAAAAGGGCGATCCATAACAGGTTCTTCATAACAAGAAATGGGCATATGCACTGAGCGATGGTTCCGTTCTGAGCGCATGTCCTTTTTTTGTTTCCAGGTTGACATATCCCATTTCTCACGCTACAATACATATTGTGCATTTTGAAGAATCGTGTCTATATGTTGTGCTTTTTTTGTTACAATCTATACGAAAGCAGGTAATGTATGCTGAATCTCATTATTAAAAGAGACCGTTCTTATGTACCCTTCAAAAAGGAAAAGATTGTGCTGGCCATATTCAAGGCCGCAAGCGCCGTAGGCGGGAACGATTTTGCCACCTCAGAGCGTTTGGCATCCGAAGTGATCAAAATAGCGGAACAGAAGTATCCCGACGGCATTGCCGAAGTGGAAGGCATACAGGATATTGTGGAAAAGGTGTTGATTGAGGCTGGCCATGCAAAAACGGCGAAGGCTTATATCCTGTACCGTGAAAAGCGGCGGTCCGCCCGCGAATCCAACGCGCTTATCGGCGCAACCATCCATATGTTCTCAGAATATCTGAACGATCTGGATTGGCAGATCAACGAAAACGCGAACACGCAAAAATCCATCAATGGGCTGAACAATTATATCCGTGAGGCCTTTACAAAGAACTACTGGCTGCATGAAATCTATCCCGATGAAATCAGGGACGCCCATCTTGCGGGTGAAATACATATCCATGACCTGGGCTTCTTCGGGCCGTACTGCGCCGGCTGGGACTTGAGGCAGATTTTGATGAACGGTTTCGGCGGCGTGCCGGGCAAGGTGGAATCCAAGCCACCCAAGCACCTGCGGGCCTTTCTGGGCCAAATCGTAAATTCCACATTCACTACACAGGGAGAAAGCGCCGGGGCGCAAGCCTGGTCCTCCTTCGATACCTTTTGCGCACCTTTTGTAAGGTATGACCATTTGGATTACAAAACGATCAAGCAGGCACTGCAGGAGTTCATATTCAATTTGAACGTTCCTACCAGGGTCGGGTTTCAATGCCCGTTTTCCAACCTGACGTTTGATATTGTTCCGCCAAGGACGCTCAAGGATGAAAACGTGATCATCGGCGGCCAGATCATGCCGGAGAAATATGGCGAGTTCCAGGAAGAAATGGACCTTCTGAATATGGCGTTTTGCGATGTCATGATGGAGGGGGATTCCAAGGGCCGGGTATTTACTTTCCCGATTCCAACCATCAATATCACCAAGGAATTCAATTGGGAAAGCCCGGTTACCGACAAGTTCATGGAAATCACATGCAAGTATGGTATCCCCTATTTTTCCAACTATGTGAATTCCGATCTCTCGCCGGAAGACGCTTTATCCATGTGCTGCCGGCTAAGGCTGAATACCTCTGAACTGCGTAAGCGTGGCGGCGGCCTGTTTGGCTCCAATCCCCTGACCGGCTCCGTCGGCGTTGTAACCATCAACCTGCCCAGGCTGGCCTATCTTGCCAAGAGTGAATCGGAATTTTTTATCAGGCTTTACCAGCAGATGCATATCGCTAAAAACAGCCTGGAAATGAAGAGGAAGGTCATTGAAGAGCAAACGGAGAAGGGGTTGTACCCTTATTCCGCAAACTATTTGAAGGATGTCAAAGCACGCACAGGAAGCTTCTGGTATAACCATTTCAGCACCATCGGGCTCATCGGCATGAACGAGGCTTGCATGAACCTTCTCGGGCAGGAGCAGGATATCACAACTCCGGAAGGCCAGGCGCTTGCCTTAAGGACCCTTAACTACATGCGGGAAGTGATCAAGGAGATCCAGGATACCACTGGCCACTACTTCAACCTGGAAGCCACTCCGGCGGAAGGCACAAGCTACCGCCTGGCCAAGAAAGACAAGGAACGGTATTTTGACATCATCACCGCCGGCGGCAAGGTGCCATACTATACGAATTCAACACAGCTGCCGGTGAATTACACGGATGATATCTTTGAAACATTGGATTTGCAGGATGAGCTGCAATCCCTTTATACGGGCGGCACAGTTCTTCATTTTTACCTGGGCGAAGAAATCAAGGATAAAGATACAGCCAAGCGGTTCATACAAAAGGTATTTACGAATTATAAGCTTCCGTATATCTCCCTGACACCTACATTTTCCATCTGCAACGACCACGGCTATATTTCCGGCGAGCATTATAACTGCCCCGAGTGCGGAGCGCCTACGGAAGTATGGAGCCGCGTTGTCGGGTATCTGCGGCCGGTGCAGAACTTTAATACGGGCAAGCGTGAGGAATATGCCCAGCGAAAGAAGTATGTCATGAAGGAGTAAACCCGAATGACCGTTTCAGGCATGGTGAAAAGCTCGTTTGTGGATTACCCCGGCCTTTTGGCCTGCGTTTTGTTTGTGCCCGGCTGCAATTACAACTGCTTTTACTGCCATAACCGCCAGCTAATCGACGGTACGCATGAAATCGTGCTGCCGGGCTGTGTGGAAGATTTTTTGAAACGGCGCGTTGGTATGCTGGATGGTGTGGTTATTTCCGGCGGCGAACCTACTTTGCAGCTGGATCTGATGTTCTTTTTGGAAAGCATAAAGTCGCTTGGATATAAAATCAAGCTGGATACCAACGGCTCTTCCCCCAAGGTGGTCAGGGAAATTTGGAATGCCGGGCTTTGTGATTATTTTGCCGTGGATTATAAGGCCCCTGCCAACCGGTATCAGGAAATATGCGGCCCCCTGGCGGATGCAAAGAAAGTGCTGGAAACGATACGGATGCTGTATGAATCTTCCGACCGGTTTGAGGTGCGCACGACCGTCATCCCGCAGCTTGCTGAGCCGGATCTCATTCTAATGGCAAAAGAACTGCCGCCCCTTCCCAAGTACGTATTGAACAAATACCGACTGCCTCAAAAGTATTTGCCTTGCCACCGGGATCTTGTAAACCAAACTCCCTACCTGCAAACGCAAATAGAGGCTTTTGCAGGTTTGATCCGCCCCTTTCAACCCAATGTAACGGCATGAGCGGAAATAAGCCTTATAGGCGCCTGACAGCAGGCGCCCTTTTTCCGTTTATTTGAATAAGTGCTAACATCAGCCGTCATAATATTTTTGCCTACTTAAATGGTTAAATGGCTGCGCTCAAAAAGAAAACACGGGAGGGATCGCCATCAAACGCCATAGGAATTCTCCCGATATGTCCGAATATGAAAAATTCGATGACAACGAATACAAAGGGATTCAGGTTCCCCTCAAAATAACAGAATGCGAGGAACTTGTAAAGGGGATATTCGGCAGCAGTGTCGACATTATTATTCAGACTTTACAGACAGCGAAAGAAGCAGCGATGATCGTGTATGTGGACGGGCTCGTCAACAAGGACCTGATCCACAGAGACATAATAGCCCCTATCAAATCTCCGGAATTTAACGGCGATCTCGGCCTGGCTCTAAAAACGGAGTATAAAGAGTCAGAAGAAATTTTTGCATTTATCAATCAAGTTCTGACAGGCTATGTGGCGATTTTTTACGAGGGAAGCAGAAAAGTTTATTTGACTGACCTGAAAGCCTGGAGCCAGCGTGCTGTGGAAACACCGTTGGCCGAAGCTGTGATTCGCGGCCCTCAGGAAGGTTTTACAGAAAATATCAGAACAAACTCCGCATTGATCCGCAGAAAGATCAAGACGCCGAAGCTGATCTTTGAAAACATGATTTATGGCAAGCAGTCCAAAACGGCTGTGCTGCTTGTTTATATCGACGGAATCGTGAACCGGGAGATATTGCAGGCAATTAAAGAAAAGATCGCGTCGATGGATACGGGTATTGTTTTGGGAACAGGCCATATAGAGCAGCATCTGGATCCCAACAACTTTTCACCCTTTTCAGGCATAGGGCTTACGCAAAGGCCTGACAAGGCCGCACAGAAAATTACGGAGGGCAGGATTGCCATACTGTGCGACGGGACTCCGGAATGTTTGTATATACCGGAGCTGTTTATTGAAAACATTCAAACCATTGAGGATTACTACAACAGGCCTCTCTATGCGTCCATCATCAGGGTGCTCAGGCTTATCGGATTGGCGATTACGGTGTTCGTTCCCGGATTCGCAGCTGCCATTTTGACATACAACCAGGAGATGCTGCCGTCTGTATTTTTGACCAGCATCATCAGTTCGACCCAAAAAACGCCCATGCCGATTGCTTTTGAGATTTTTTTGCTCACTTTGATGTTTGAACTTCTGAAGGAGGCCGGCACCAGGCTGCCCAGGGAGGTGGGGTCGGCCATTACCATTGTCGGATCGCTGATTATTGGCGATGCGGCGGTGAACGCGGGCATCGTCAGCGCGCCTTCCGTGATCATCGTTGCCCTGACCGCAGTTACGAGCTTTATTGTGCCAAACCTGTTTGAGTTCACGATCGTATACCGCGCAATGTTCTGGCTTCTGGGAAGCATGATGGGGATCATCGGGCTTGGGGCCGGGCTCTTTATGATGCTGACGCAGGTAATATCCCAACGTTCCTTTGGCATACCCATTCTCTCTTCCTTCTCAAAGGAAGAACTGAAGGACAGCTTTGTCCGCTTTCCTTTTGCAATGCTTACTTACAGGCCAGGGTCCATTGCAAAAGAGAACGTGAGGAGAAGGAGGTAGGGGAGGCGTGTTCATGAAGAAATATTTTTACCTGCTGCTGTGCATCATGGCAACCCTTACCATATCCGGATGCTGGAGCGAGGATGAACCAAAGAATCTGGCGGTTGTAAATAGCGCCATTTATGATATTAGGGAGGATGGCCAATATCAGGTCACACACGAGTTTATGAATCCAACCGGGTCAGGCGGTACAGGCCCCGGCAGCTCTGGCGGCACCAGTGCCTCGCGTCCTAGTATAACGGTAACCGGCGCCGGGCCTTCCATTAATGAAGCCCTGCTAAATGGGGCGCTGTCAACAGACAAAACCTTGTTTGGCGGGCATAATGAAGCCCGCTTTTTTACGGAGCGGTTTGCCAGGAAAGACATGGTCTCTATTATGGATTTTATTGCGCGGGACTATCTTACCGACCTTACACCGTATGTCGTGATCATCCAGGGAGATGTGGATCCCGGCACGTTTTACTCAACCGCGCCGGGCCTGGCGGAAACGGTTGGGAGCTTTATCAATAAGATGTATGCCAACCAGCCCAAGGAACTTTCAAAATCGGTGTTTATCTCAACGCTGGATTTTATGAAGGAAATATATGACGACGGCAAGCAGCCAGTCGCGGGGTTAGTAAAGCTTGTTGAGTGTGAACCAAGCGAGTCCGCAGCCTTAGGGTCTTCATCCCCAGCCGGCAGCCAGGGCGGCGCCCAAAAACAATACAAGCTTGTATATGAAGGGCTTGCGGCATTCAAGGAAAATGTGCTGGTAGGCTTTATGGATGGGATCGGCGCAAGGGCCTATAATTTCGTGACCAATAAAATTCAAGTGGCGGTAGTATCCGCTCACACCGGGGAGGATTTTACGGTATTCCAGGTACGGGGAGCAAAAGCCAAGAATAAGCTTACGCTTGAAGGCGATCAATTGACTATTGAGATTTTGGTTCAAATGACGGCAGGCATCACGGCGGAGGGCAGCACGGTCGATATTACAAAACCTGACGGAATAAAAACTGTTCAGCAAGGCCTGAATGACTTGATAGCGCAGGAGATTGCCGCGGCAATCGGCAAGGCGCAAACGGAGTTTCAAAGCGATATCTTCGGGTTCGGCACCAGTATGCACATCCAGCATCCTGCACAATGGAAAAGCATAAAGGACAACTGGGACGATTATTTTTCAAAGGCAACCGTGCGGGTCGGCGTCGCATCCACCATTGACAGAACAGGGCTGATCAAGGAACCCTTCAAACTGGAGGAATCAAAATGAACAGGAAGCCAAGCATTTCTTCTATTCAGCTTTTGCTGATGGCGGTTGGAAGCGCTTTGGTGTTTCCCTTTACGTTCATGCCGATACTCGTCAGCCCGCCGGCCAACCAGGATGTATGGGTCGTATTACTGATATCTATCATTTATATTCTGGCTATAAACCTGCCGCTTCTTTTTTTGATGAACAAGCTGAGGGGTATGAACTTCCATGATATGGCGGGAACGGTTTTTGGCAAAGTGGCCGGGAAAATCATTTTGATCCCTTTTATTCTGTTTTTTCTGTATTGCTTTACAGCCTGCCTGCTGATCACAGTTCAGTTTATCAATATCTATATTTTCCCTGAAACGCCTACATGGGCTTTGCTTACCACCGCTTTGATCCCCGCGACCTATGCATCGTATAAAGGAGCCGGAACGATCGGCAGGCTTGCTGTTTTTATTGTTTCTTTTGCGATAGGCGCGGTCATTCTCTTTTTTGTTCTGGGAATCGGAAAATTTGACCTCAATATCATCAAGCCTATCCTTTCTGATTCCACTTTTCTGGATTTGAACAAGGGAGCTTTTTTTACAGGGGCGAGATATTCGGAAATATTGATATTTCTTGTATTCTCATTCTACCTGAAGGAAGATTCCAGCATCAACAAGACATACTTTTCCGCTTTGGCCGTATTTGCGTGCAGCTTTTTCCTGATGCTGTTCCCAACAATATTAACGCTTGGAATAGATCTGGCCAGGCATATGTGGAACCCTTATTACGTATACACGTCGCAGGTGGAAGCATTCAATTTTTTGGAACGCGTTCAATCCATCAATGCGCTGGCCTGGTTCCCCATGGCAATCCTCAAGCTGACAATGTACAACTATATGGCAAGCCATACGATATCAGGCTTTGTGAATGCAAAATCGCATAAATACTTCGCGATTCCGCTTTCCATCATTGTTTTTATCATATGCAGCCTGCCATTACTGGATAATTCCAATTTTATATTGCTGCTGCGGTCGGATGAGGTTTTTCCCTATGTTGTTTTGCCTGTCACTTTCGTAATACCCATTGTTTTTCTAATAGTATACTGCATCCGAAGGAAGAAGATTGCATCATACTTATAACTGAAGCACCATAAGCTTATCTTCATATTTTTCCACGAAATAGCGCTTGCCCTTTTGTATGACGGTATGCCCTTCTGCTTCAAGCAGCAGCTTGTGGCCTTCCATTCCGCCGGGATATTTTTCGTTGAGTTCCCCTTTTGCCTTCAGCGTTCTCCAATAAGGAGTTATATCAGTGTTGCCAAGCATTTCCCTCTCTTTGGAAGCATTGGCAGCCAAATTGACAAATATCCCGGTAGCCATACCGTCCGTAAAATCTACGTTGTGCTTCTTTGAAAGAAATGATTTGATTTCATCCACTGTGATCAACTTTCGTTCAGGGATCAAGTTCATGATTTCATCATATTCCAAAGGTTCGGGTATAACACCTCTGCCTTTCTCGGTTTCCACAAACTTGCGGCAAGCCTTTAGGGAATGCAGCTTATCGTTCAAAGACGCCTTTGGCATATTTCATTGCTCCTATCCTGCGATTCGATTGATTGCCAAGCATTCTGAAATGTCAAGGAATAATTTCCATAGCATAGCTGAACACCCTGTTTTCTCCGGGCTGCAATACCATCGCATATGGCTTGTCCCCAAAATGGCCCGTCTCGTCCGTCAGCGCCGGCAATCCGGCCCATGGCTCCAGGCACAGGAAAGGCGCCTTTTTCATTGGTGGCGTCCAAACGCCAAGGGCGGAAAAGCCTTCGAATGTGAAATAAAGCCCTTTGCCTGTGCTTTTATGCACAAGCCGCACTCCCCTGGAATGAAGACCATCCAGTATGAACGCGTCTTTGTCAAAATCCGCATAGCGGAGCGGTATTCTCCGGCCATCCTGTATCAATTGCACCGCAGTATCCCGGCGTAGCAAAGTTCCACCATCTGTATAAAGGGCTTTTATGCTTTCGGTTTGATCAAACAACAGTTCGTAATCTTCAAATCTTTCGCCTTCATGCAGTGGGCAGCAGAACCCGGGATGGCCGCCGATGCAAAAGGGCATCTCCCGGCTGTCAGCATTGATCACCGTATAGGTGGTCGAAAAGCCATTCTCCAAAAGACGGTGGGTTACCTTAAGTTCAAAGCGGAACGGATACATGGAAAGGCCTTCTTCATTGGCCGTGAGCGAAAATGCTGTGCTGTCTTCCGTCTTTGATGAAAGCATAAATTCCCGCTTGCGCGCGATGCCGTGCTTGGGCATATTGAATTCTTTACCTTCTATGAGGATGCTTCCGTTTTTCAGCGCGCCTACAACAGGAAAGAGAACAGGCGCATGTCCGGACCAAAAGGCGGGGTCCCCCTGCCATACATATTGAACGCCGCCCTTCAAGTAACCAGTCAGTTCCCCTCCAAGCGTATCCAGCTTGGCTGCCGCTCCATGGCTGTAAAGCTCCAATTGCATAATTCTGCCCCCATCATGCGGCGCTCCTCCCCTGCATGTGAAAAGGAGCGCTTGACTTTTTCATTTACAACGCTCTTTGCCAGTATATCACCGGTATAGCGCTGTGCGCAATCCACTCATTTCGTGATTGTTCCGTCCTCATCCCATAGATCATGCCAATCACATGCGCCTTCCCAGAGGAAGACATGGCCTTTGATCAGACGGCAGTTTTTGTCGGCGGCTTTGAGTACGGCCATCTCTTCCTCCGTCAACGGATCCTCGGTGGTGCATTTCAGATTGGAAACATATTGACTTTCATGAACAGAGAAGGGGATGGGTATCTGCCCTCGTTGAACGGCCCACTTAAGGCATACAACCGCGGGATGGTTGTTATGATTTTTAGCGATTTCCATAAGCTCCGGCATATGGATATCGGTAATGTCATCAGCAGCGGTGTCGCGGTCCGGGCGGCTGGGGCTGCCGATGGGACAAAAACCGATGGGCTGGATGCCCTGACCTAGAACATAATCAAACAGTTCAGGCTGTTGGAAGCAGGGGTGCAACTCCATTTCGATCAGCGTGGGCTTCACGCGGCAAAGGGGCAGGACTGCCGTAAGCTTTGGAATGGTCATGTTGCTCATGCCCAGATTTCGGACAAGGCCCATATCGAAAAGGTGCTCCATTTGACGCCAGGCGCACATAAATTCATCCACGGAAAAAGGTTTGCTGTCGGGGTTGCGGCTGTCGCCTAAGCAGAAGGGCGCATGATAGTTGGGGAAGGGCCAGTGGACATAGAAAGCATCGAGATAATCCAACTGAAGGTCGCGAAGCGACTTTGCACAGGAAAGCAGCACATTGCCCTTGTCATGCATGTCGTTCCACACCTTGGATGCAATAAAGAGTTCTTCCCGCCTGACCACACCCTCCTGCAAGGCTTGGGTAAAAACCTTACCGATCAAGTCTTCATTGCCATAAATGGCAGCGCAGTCAAACATGCGGTAGCCGCAGTGTATGGCACCGCCCACTGCTCTGGACACCTGTTCGGGTGTATACCGGTCGCTGCCGAACGTGCCCATGCCGATGCAGGGAATCATTTCGCCCGTCGGCAGCCTGCGCATTGGTACAAGGCCTGGATCGATGAATTCAGCCATGCTGCACTTCCTTCACTATCAATTTTTGAACAATGACCTTCCGGCAAGCTTATCCATTCAGCATGCCTTTCAACCATCAATCGTTTGTCAACATGATCTTGCCGTGTACCAGAGATGGATCCTTATAAAGGGCGAATGCCTCCGCCACACGGCTCAACGGATATTTTTTGAAGATAAAATCGTTGTCAAATTTCAGGCCGCCTGTCTTGAAATAATGGGCGGTCAAATCCCATTCTCGCCCGGGAAACGGTGCGGAATAGCTCATCCAGCTGCCGGTTAAATGAAACTCTTTGCGGTTCATGTTCTCCCACTGCTGCGGCGTGAAGGTCAGGTCTGTATGCGGCGTACCAATGAAACAAACGCGCGCTTTGTTGGCAGCCAGGTCGAAGGCCATGCGCATTGTCACAGGTCTGCCGGCCGTTTCAAACACGTTGTTAAATCCCTGCTTATTCGTCAGTTCATTCGCCTTTTCCATAAAGCCGTTTTGAAGCGTGTTGACCGCGTCATCCGCGCCCATGCGTTTAGCCAGCGCAAGGCGCCCATCGTCGATATCGAAAGCCACGATCTTTTTTGCCCCGAAGATTTTCGCCCACTGCAGGGTAAATATGCCGATGGTGCCGCAGCCTAAAATTGCCACGGTTTCGCCGCCCCTGTAATCCGCTTGCAAAAGGCCATGGATTGCTACGGTGGAAGGCTCGAACATGGCGGCCTGTTCATAAGGGATGTTCGGGTCGTACTTCACTGCGTTTTGGGCGGGGATCACCACATATTCGGCAAAGCTGCCCTGCTGGCGGCTGCCGATGAAGCTGTAATGCTTGCACAGCGCATAATTTCCCTGTTGGCAATCATCACATTTCATGCAGGGCACAAGCGGCGCACCGCTCACCGTATCGCCGGTGGAAAGGCCATTCACACCTTCTCCCACTTCCACCACGTCGCCGCTGAACTCATGCCCCAAGACCACGGGATAAAAGTGCGCGCCGTGATGAAGGACCCGTGGCACGTCACTTCCGCAGATTCCCGTGGCACGTATCTTTACCTTCACCGTACCCGGCTTCACCTGCGGCGTTTCCCAAGTGTCATAACGAATGTCCTCATTGCCGTACAGTACCGCGGCTTTCATAAAGAAACCTTCTTTCCTAACGTGTTTGCATCATGGGCTCCAGGCGATCATACAATGCCCGGTACTTTTTGTATCCTTCCTCATAAACATCCTTAAAGCCCATATTGGGCTCATGAACGCGCCTGACCAAAATGGTCTTTTTCACTGCCTCCGGGAAGCCGCCGTACACCCCGGTCCCGACGCCTGCCAGGATGGCCGCCCCCAGCGTCGTTGCCGTATCGCTTTGCGGAACCTCGATTTGCTTGCCCGTCACATCCGCCTTGATCTGGGTCCATACAAGGCTGTTGGCGCTGCCGCCCATGGCCCGCATCGACTTGACGGAAGCGCCGGCATCGGCTGCCGCCTCCAGGTTGTGCCTTAAGGCATACGCCACGCCTTCCATGCACGCGCGTATCATATGCCCGCGTGTTTTGGCATAATCAAGCCCAAAGAACACGCCGGTTGCGTTGGGGTTCCAGATGGGGCTGCGCTCGCCGGCCATGTATGGCAGAAAGAGGACGCCATCGCTTCCGGCAGGCACATTCCCGGCAAGGCTGCTCATCTCATCAAAAGAAAGCTCCGGGCAAACCGTCTCCCGCAGCCACTTCAGCGCTCCGCCGCCGCCCGTGGTACCCCCCTGCAAAAGCCAGCGGCCGGGAACGACGTGTATGCCCAGGATCAGCCTTGCGTTGGCACCATACTCGTCCATGCATATGCTCATGCCCCCCGCCTGCCCCCCTTGCTCCTGGGTTTGGCCGTTAGTGCAGACACCGGCCCCCAGCGTGCCGCAGGCAGCGTCCAGGCCGCCGGCCACGACAGGCGTGCCGGCTTTCAGCCCTGTAAGCGTTGCCGCATTTTCGCTCACCCCGCCCACAACCTGATGGGATGCAAACAGGGGAGGCAGAAGACTTCTTTTTATGCCAAGGCGATTGCACATGGCTTCATCCCAGCGGCCTCTTCGCATATCAAAGCAATGGCAGCCGTACCCCTGGGAAAGGTCATGGGAAAGAACGCCTGTCAGGCGGTAAACAATAAGAGCGCGGCTTTTAAAGCCGAAGTGCCGATGTCAATCCCCATAAGGTATGTGCCCATCGTTCACCTCACGCTTTGCCGGCGCTTTTCAACAATTGGATTCTGTCGCACACAAGTGCCCTGACGGCCTCCCTGCCGCCGGATAAGTATTTCTTGGGGTCGAAGCCATCCGGGTTTTTGGCCATTGCCTTATTGACGCCATCGGTAAACGCAATACGAAGCTCTGTGGCATAGTTCACCTTGCAAATGCCGCGTTCTATGCAGGCGCTGACCTGGTCAAATGGCACACCGCTTGTGCCATGAAGCACCAGCGGAATAGAAACGGCGCGCCTGATCTCGCTCAAGCGTTTAAGGTCCAGCTTCGGTATGCCCTTGTAAATGCCATGGGCAGTGCCGATAGCCACGGCAAAGCTTGAAATGCCGGTGCGCTTTGCAAAATCGGCGGCCTGTTCAGGATCGGTATACTGCGCTTGCGCCTCATGCCCATCCTCTTTTCCGCCAACGGTGCCCAGTTCCGCCTCCACAGGCAGTTCCCCGGCCATATCCACAACGCGGCGCGTAAGCATAATGTTATCTTCATAGGGAAGAAGGGAACCGTCGATCATCAGGGAGGTGTACCCTTCCCGCTTGCACTCCTCCGCCAGCTCAAAGCTGTCACCATGGTCCAGGTGCAGCGCCACAGGCACTTTTGCCGCCGCGGCCAGTTTTCCTATCATGCCCGAGAAGCATGCGGGCGGTGCGTATTTCAGCGTGCCGGCTGTGGTCTGTACGATCACAGGGGCGTTCATCTCCTCGGCAGCCATAATGATTGCCTGTGCCATCTCCATATTTTCGGCATTGAAAGCGCCAACGGCATAACCGCCTTTTTGACCATCCAATAAAAGCCGGCGCGTATTAACAAGCGGCATTGTTAATCCTCCATTCGTATCGTTTCGGTTTTAATGATTATAAACTTTTCTCTACAATTTTACCAGGGTATAAAAAGCGGCTAAAGCTGCACGGTTAATCCATGCTGGATCAAAAAAGGAACTGCCGTAATTGGCAGCTCCGTTTGTATAGGCAGTTATCCTTTCCTTTGTCTTAGGTGACTGGCTTTGAACCTGCCGGGCATCCAACCTGTGTATCGATTTTTACACCTGACAAGCACATCTTATTTCCATGGCAGAATGTCCGGCTTGTCGAAGGAACGGTCCGGGCTTGCATTCCAGGGATCAATCAGTTCTCCGGTCTGCGCATTCACAAGGATCGGCCCGTATTCACCGGGTTTGTCACTGTACTCGGTCATTGGCCTTGAGCGTTCCTCGTCCGCATCCCTGAACAGCTCCCCCTCCAACACCCATGCGGGCAGCAAGGTATAGCTTTCCTTATCCCCTTTGTTATACCAGACCACATAGCCCAGCCGCAGGCTTTGCACTGTGCGGAGCTTGCCTGCCTCAATGAGCTGTTCATAGGTTTTGACTGCCTGTTCCAGGCTGCACAAGGGAAGGTCCGGCTCAATTTCCTGCTGTTCTTTCATCAGGGAATATTGCGCGCTATAGAACGTATCCTCCATGCCGATGTTTGAAAGGCCCTGCATGATCGCAACCCCGCCTACATATCCCCTGTTTTCCTTTTTTAGCGTAACGGAGTAATGGCTGAAGCTGTTCATGGAATAGCAAAGCACAGGGATGCCTCTTATGACCTGGTCAAAGTACACCATCAGCGGAGCTTGGGGATCTCCATAAACATTCGCCCAATGGGGCATCAACAGGATTTTCTCATTCGGGAAATACTTCTCCCAGATTGCTTTCATCAACGCATCCGCATCCCGCACGGTGGAAGGAGTGTTTTTTGCATAGGCGTCATCCCATTCCAACTGGTTGAAGAACCGGACGACAGGCTTTATTTCTGTCACTTTTGAGGAACTCTTTCCGCTTTTGCGCGCTGCTTCCGTCTTTATTTCACCGGCGATGGAATCCCAGCGAAAGAAGCCTGCTTCATTAAAAAACTTGCTGTTTTCCTGGTTGTATCCCCGAAAATCCGTGATAGGAATGCTGCTCAAAGCAGGCATGGGTTCTGCCCTGAGCGCAGGGAAAACAGCTGCATCCGGTACCTGAACGGGGATATCCGCAACAACCGTGCGTCCATGGGCCTGATAGGATTGATGCCAACCGTCAGCGGCCTGTTTCAGAATGCCCTGTACGGTATAGTGTTTTTCATCCGCTGCGCCGGCCTGGGCAGTGCATGCTGCGCCAAGGATCAATACAGCGGCGGCCAAGAGGCTCAACAACTTTTTCATGGAGAAATCCTCCTTGTTCTTTGTAAGAAGATCCTTTTGCAAATGAAACAGTACTATTTCACGCGCACGGCCAGGCTCATGTCAGCGATGTCGTCCTCCACAGGCGCCAGGAACATTTCACCGGGATAGGCCGCTAAAGCGGGATACATGAACCACGCCTTGCCTTGGCCGGCACCCTGGCAGCCGCTGAAGCCCTGTGTTGTTTCGTAGACAGGCTTGCCGCTTGAGTCTACCAGGTCAAGTTTCAGCGCATAATCAATGCCCCTGTCCCCCCAATAACTTTGCGCATTTGCATCACCGTTTTCTGCAATATTAGCGTCAGGTTTTAAGGTATAATCCATTGTGATATACAAATTCAAGGGCGTATAGTTGACTTCACTGACTTTGGCAGTCATCTCAGGCAAATCCTTTTCTTCATTGGGGTGGGTTATCACGATATGATCCCGTACAGAGGTGTCCAGCGTAAAGGTAACCATTCCTTTTTTCGGCAATTCGATAGATTTCAAATCCTTGTGTATGACCAAGCTGTCCAGCGGCTGACGTCCGCCGATGGGCAGGGAGATCTCCACCTTGCCGTCAAGATAAACATTCTCCTGATCCAGCCGGTACAACTGGTAGAACAGCAGTTCGCCCGGCGTTTCGCTTCCCATGGTGTCGCCGCCGGACATATTGGGCATATCAATGCCCTTGCCATTGATCCAGATGCTGTCCGTCCACCAGCCGATGCCGTCACGCTGCATGGCAGGCAGGCTGCTTTCATCGGCGATCCAGCGCTTGATGGTGTCATCGTACACACCCACCGGTTCTTTGGCGGCACGGTCTCTGACGCTATATACCAGATACAGCGAGATTCCGTCATAAGCAGCTTCCTTCACTTCCACATCGCATTCGTTAAAGGAAACCTTGGCAAGATCTCGCTGTATGAACGCCTCGGCATTATCCCGGCCAGTGCCCAGCAGCGTATCGAACAAGCCATAGTGCAGTCCTGCCGCAATAGCTGCCGTGGCCGCTAACAGCACCGCAGCCATCACGATGATGAGCGTGCGCCTCTTGAAACTTTTTCTGTTGAAATTTATACCGTTTGCACTCCTTATTGCGGCCTCCTGGCGGCAGATAAGCCCAAGCGTGCCTTCCATGGCCTCATGAAAAGCGCCTGGCACATCGGGTGTGATCTGCTCTATCTGTCTGCGGATTTCTTTTTTGTTCATGCTTCAGCCCTCCCATTCGTCTCGCAAAAGCGTTTGCAGCCTTTGGCGTGCGTACATCAGACGCGTCTTGGCCGTGCCCACAGGAATGGCCAAAAGCCTGGCCGTGTCCCGAACAGAATAGCCTTCCAGATAGTGAAGCGTGACCGCCGCCCGGTGATCGGGGGTAAGGGTGTCCATCGCCTCCCTTATGGACAGCGGTTCTGGCGACGGCCGGTCAGCCATATCCGTGTCCTCCAAGGGGACAAGCTTTTCTCTTGAACGCTTGCGCAGCATGTTGCTGCAGGTATTTGCAACAATCTTCGTAAGCCAGGGTTTGAACAAATTCATGCTCCGAAGCGTGTCCCGCTCATTCCAGGCGCACATCAGCGCTTCCTGGACCGCATCCGCGCAATCATCACTGTTGCCCAAAAGCGACCAGCTGATCCGAAACAGCAGCCGTTCAAGTTTCATCGCTTCCCTTTGGAAGTCTTCTGCATTCATGTGCTTCCTCCTGTGATGGTGGTTGCTTTGCGCAAAGCTCCCTCAATGAGGTTCTGTATATATGTCGTTTTGGAGGGGGAAAAGGTTCAATGGCGGTTTGATTTGGCACAGAAAAATGAACATTGAACAGTATTCATTGAAAAATTGCCGTTGGCATTCCGGCGCCAGCCAAGGTTTGTTGTCCTTTGCAAAACAGGCGGGCGATTCATAATCGCCCCTACGCCGAATATGTATATTGGCTTTCCTGCCGGGGCATGCAAGCCGGGAGGAAAGCCAATACACTCACTGCAGCCGTAGGGGCGATTATCAATCGCCCGCCAAAATCATATTATAAACTTATATGCATTATCGTATATTCCGCGGATCCACCGCGTCGCGCAGCGCGTCGCCCACAAAGTTAATGGCCAGCACCAGAAGGATGATCAGTATCCCCGGCGGCATCCAAAGCCAAAGCTTGGTGGTCAACACGGTAATGGACTGGGCGCCGTTTAACATGTTGCCCAGGCTGGCGGTGGGCGGCTGCACCCCCATGCCAAGAAAGCTCAGCGCCGCCTCATCCAGAATGGAAATGGCTACCACGGAGGTGGCGTATACCAGAATGGGCGCGACGGTGTTGGGCAAAATCTCGGAAAACAGGATATGGCGGGTCGGCATGCCCGCTACCTTGTTGGCCTTGACAAAGGTGGTTTCCCGAAGGGACAATACGTTTCCCCGGACCAGTCGGGCTACGCCCGGCCAGTCTACAAACCCCAGGATCAAAATGATATTGTACAGCCCCGGCTGGAAGATGGACGCCGCCACCAGCACCAAAAGGATATAAGGGAAGGACATCACCATATCCGTAAAGCGCATGATCACCATATCGGTTATGCCGCCAAAGTAGCCGGATAAAAGCCCCAGCACCACGCCGATGGCCGTGGCGATGGCGGTGGAGGCAAAGCCCACCAGCAGGGAAACGCGTGTGGCGTATAAAAGCCTTGTCAGAACATCACGCCCCACCTGGTCTGTGCCCAAAAGAAACTGGCCGGAGGGCGGCGCGGAAAACTTGCCTGCGATCTTATTGGGGCCATAAGGGCTGATAATTGGCGCCAGAAGCGCCAATGCGATCAGTGCGGTCAAAAAGAAAAGGCTGATTACCGCTGGCCTGTGGCGCAGAAATCTTCGGCCAATGGTTTGAAGATAGCTTTGGTTTCCTAAGTCCTTATTTGGGGCGGTCTTTTTTGCCATAACGCCGCCTCCTTCACTTGAGCTGTATAGTGGGATCCACCACGGCATAAAGGATATCAGTTAAAAGGTTCCCGGCAAGTACAACGATGGCGGAAAGCAGGCTGACGCCCATGATCACGGGATAATCCCTGTTCATGATGGCCGTCATGGTGAGTAAGCCCAAACCCGGCCAGGAAAACACCTGCTCCACGATCACCGCGCCGCCTATGAGCATGGGTATCTCCATGCCGATGACGGTGATGATGGGCAAAAGCGCGTTGCGCATGGCATGCTTGTTGATGACAAGAAACCTTCCGATTCCCTTGGCGCGTGCGGTGCGCAGGTAATCCTGCTTAAGTATTTCCAGCACGCTCGAGCGGATGTAGCGGATGTTGCTGCCCGCCAGGGATGCGGCCAGCACGATCACCGGCATGATCATGTGCTTTATCACATCCACTACATCCCCGCCCGTTCCCAACGTGGTCATGCCACCGGAGGGCAGCCAGCCCAGCTTGACGGTGAACAGGTAGACCAGGATCAGGGAAAGAAAAAAGCTGGGAACGCTGGTGCCAAGAAAGGAAAACGTGACGGCGGCATAGTCGCCCTTGGTGTACTGGTGGGTAGCGCTGTATACCCCCATAGGTATGGCAGCAAGAAAGCCCAGCACCATGGACACGCCCATCAGCAAAAGCGTGGGACCCAGGTTGGCGGCGATCATGCCGTACACCGGCAGGTATGATTTGATGGAATAGCCCCAGTTGCCCTTCAATAATTGGGTAAGCCATGTGAAGTACTGGATGTGCACGGGCTGGTTGAGCCCCAGCTGGATGGCCTTTGCCTCCACAGCAGCCTGGGAGATCCTTGGCCCCTGCATCATGGAAAGGGGGCTGCCCGCCAGGCTCATGATGATGTAGTCCAACAGCGTGATGCCGATCAATACCGGGATGGCAATCAAAATCCGCTTTATGATATAGCGCATCATACGGCCGGCTCCCTCCTCGCATTATCAATCGCTTCCGCAAGGTGGCAGGCAGCCGGATGGTCGCCGGGAAAGCCGGGATGTTGTATGAGCTGGGGCTCCTTCTCCCTGCAAAGCGCCGTGGCATAGGGACACCGGGGGTGGAAGCGGCAGCCGGAAGGCGGTTTCATGGCGGAAGGGATCTCCCCGGACAGCACCATTCGCTCACGGTCCCGTTCATTGGGGTCCGGTACAGGCGCCGCATCGCACAGCGCCTTGGTGTAGGGGTGAGCGGGATGGGAAAAAATCTCCTTGGCCGGGGCGATCTCCACGATCTTGCCCAGGTACATCACCGCGATGCGGTCGCTTACATAGTTCACCGCTGCCAGCCCGTGGCCGATGAACAGGTAGGTCAGGGAAAGCTCCCTTTGCAGGTCCTTGAGCAGGTTCAGTATCTGGGCCTGGATCGATACGTCCAGCGCCGAAACCGGCTCGTCGCACACGATCAGCTCAGGCTTGAGTGACAGCGCCCTGGCGATGCCGATGCGCTGGCGCTGGCCGCCGGAAAATTCATGGGGAAACCGGCTGCGTGCAGAGGATGGCAAACCCACCAGTTCAAGCAGGCGGTCCACTTCCCTCATGACCGTTTGCTTGTCGTACAGGCGGTGATAGAGCATGGGCGCAGCCAGGATATCCCCTATGCGCTTGCGGGGGTTAAGAGAAGAAAAGGAGTCCTGAAATATCATCTGAAGCCGGGTCATGCCTGATTTGTCCCCGCTCATCCATTGGGACAAAGGCTTGCCGCTTAATAAAATCTTCCCTGAGGTAGGTGTTTCAAGCCCTACCGCCATATAGCCTACGGTGGATTTGCCGCAGCCGGATTCGCCTACCAGCCCCAGCGTTTCCCCTTTGTACAGTGTAAAATCCACCCCGTCCACCGCCATCACCCTGCCCACGGTATGGGGTATGATGCCCTGACGGATGGGATAATGCTTCACGAGCCCCTTGGCTTCAAGCAGGGCGGGCCCTTCAGTTTCCGTCAATTCTCAATCCCCCCTTCCCCAAGGTCCTCAGCATTTTTTGCGGCGATCCAGCAGCGGACAAAGCTGTTTGAGGATACGGGCTGCAAGATTTGGGCCATATGTTCGCAATCCGGCTTTGCCATATCGCAGCGGTTATAAAAGCGGCATCCCGCCAAATCCTCATACCTTTCCGGCACCGTACCGCGTATGGAACTTAAGCGCCGGTCCGCCCCGTCCCGTATGCTGGGCACGGAATGGAGCAGCGCCCTTGAGTATGGGTGCCCGGGGGCTTGGAACAGTGTAGCGGCATCAGCCTCCTCCACTACCTGGCCGGCGTACATGACAAGCACCCGGTCCGCCATTTCCGCCACCAATCCCATGTCATGGGTGATCAGAAGAATGGACATGTGATATTCCTGCTGAAGTGATTTCAAAAGGGCCATGATCTGAGCCTGGATGGTGACATCCAGCGCTGTAGTGGGTTCGTCAGCAATGAGAAGTTTCGGGCTGCAGCAAAGGGCCATGGCGATCATCACCCGCTGGCGCATGCCGCCCGACAGCGTATGGGGATACTTTTTCATGACCTTTCCGGGGTCGGAAAGGCCTACCTTGTAAAGCAGAGCCGCCGCCTTAACCGCGGCTTCCCGATGGGTAAGATCCGCATGGGCGCGGATGGCCTCTGTAAGCTGGTTGCCGATGGTGAACACAGGATTCAAAGATGTCATGGCGTCCTGAAAGATCATGGTGATCTCGCTGCCGCGCACAGCATCCAACTGCTCCTGGGAAAGGGAAAGCAGGTCACGTCCCTCAAAGAGTGCCTGGCCGCCCGTCACCTTCCCGTTTTCGCCGAGCAGGCCCATAATAGACAGCGCCGTTATGCTTTTCCCACAGCCGGATTCGCCGACGATGCACACGGTCTCCCCGGCATCCACGAGAAAACCGACACCGTCCACAAAGGTGCTTTCCCCAAAATCGCCGGCAAAGGCTATTTTCAGATCCTTTACCTCGAGCAAATGCGCCATAGGCTGCTCCCATAAATACAGCACGCGGGGCTGCCGCGTTAACCGCATATTTGCATGATTGTTCATGGAGGAGGGGCTTCCAAAGTCCTAATGGATAGCCCTTTGGCCGCGCCCGAAGGCGCGAATCCTCTCACTTTGAACCCATTATACAAAATATACGCTTATTGCAACAGCCCCCGGCCGTATGAAATTCCGGACTATTTATTCGGCAATATCCCACAGCTCCACATTGTTGAAGGAGCCGTACACATGGGGCTCGGCGTTTACAAGCCGCTTGCTCACGGCACCCACGGGACCGATGGCGTACACGTTGAACAGGGGCACATCCTTTTGCATGATGGCGTCTATCTGAGAATAGATAGACTTTGTCTTTTCGATATCCTTGGCGGAGCCCACCTGGGCCAGCAGCTCATCCACCGTGGCGTTCTTGTAGCCTACGTGATTGTCTTCGCCGCTGATGAGCCATTGGACGTCGGGATACGGGTCCACCGGCGCCAGGGTGTATTGCACGGCATACAGGTCAAAGTTCCGGTCACCCACATACGTCCAGATAGAGGCAAAGTCCACCGTACGGATATCGATCTGCACGCCCACCTCCGCCAATTGAGCGGCGATGACGCTGGCAGCCTGTACAAAGGTGGTGTCCCCTGAATTGACGATGAAGGTGAGCTTTTTGCTGGAATCCCAGCCGGCTTCCTGTAAAAGCGCCTTCGCTTTCTCCGGATCGTAAGGAACGGGAACGATAGAAGCGTCATAATAGGGACTGTAGGTGGTTAAAAATCCATCCACCACTTCACCCTTGCCGGAAAGTAAGCCTTCCACCAGAAGGTTGCGGTCAATGGCGTACAAAATCGCCTGGCGGACCCGGACATCGCTTACGGTGCGGGTATTGAAGAAGGCCAATTGGCTGGTCAGCGGCTGCTCGCGGACGGTGGTCACGTTGGGAAGGGCCGCCACGCTTTCCTGATCCTCCTGGGGGATGACGCCGGTGGTCTGCTGCACAAAGTCGATCTCGCCGGACTTAAGCCCGGCGTACAACTGGCTGCCTTCCACGATCTTGATATTCAGCATGCCGATCTTCGGCACACCCTTCCAGTAGTTTTCATTGGCTTTATAGGAGATATAGTGGTTGCTGTCAACTTCCGATACGATGTAAGGGCCGCTGACAGCGTCGGGATGGCTGAACCAGTCGCTGGTGGCAAGCTCCGCCACGGGCACGCTCTCCAGCTTATGCTTTGGCAGAACCATCAGGTACCTGGCATAGGAGTTTTCGAAGGTGGCCAGTGCTGTGGGAGACTTGAACACGAAATTCAGCGTGTGGTCGTCTACCTTCACGACGCCTTCCACCTGGGTGGCGCCGTCGGGGGAAAATCCGCTTTCGTCAAAGCCCAACAATGCGGCGTAACCGCTCATGGCGGCGTTGCCCACCGCCTTGCTTGTCAAACGCAGCACGGTAAAGATCACGTCGTCCGCCGTAATGGGTGTGCCGTCGGACCAGGCGGCATTCTCATACAGCTTGACGGTAAAGGTGATGTTATCCTCCGTGGAAACCGATTCGGCCAGCAATCCTACAAAATTCAGTTCACTGTCCAGCTCTACCAGGGGCAGAAACTGCAGGCCCGTGGCGTACTTGTTCAATTCGCCTCCGTCCTGCAAAAGGGGATTCAGCGTACCAAGGGAGTCGGTCACGCCGATATTGACGACCTTTTCATTCGTCTGGGCAGAGGCATAAACGCCGGAGGAAAGCAATAGGACTACGGCCAAAATAAGGCTGAAAAGCTTTGGAAAGGAAACATGCTTTACGGTATGCATACAAATCCTCTTTTCATCATTTTTCCTGTTGTTTAATCTCGGTCATCCGGTACGGGAACACAAGTCAGCCCGGACATCGAAAAAACCTTGCGACTTTTGTTAAGGTGAGAAGGAGCATTTGCATCATCAACCACCCTTTCAAAACCATAGTAATGTCGTATGAATAGTATAAAACCATAGTAATGTCATATGAATAGTATATTTGTGTAAAACAACATTGTCAACCCTTTTATACCAACGAATAGCGGGAACGAATCCAAAATTTTGAACCTGCTGTAGGAAAATATTGACGCATTGAAAGGCTTGTCCTATAATCATACTATTTTCCAGTATTCATATAGAAATAACCTGCTGCAAGGAGACCTTATGAACAACCCTTTAAGCTACCAGGCAACGGAATATGATTGCGGGCCTACCGCGCTGCGCAACGCCATTACCTTTTTATATAACCGCAAGGATATCCATCCCGAGGTCGTCAAATATATCAACCTCTACTGCATGGACGGCTACAATCAGGAGGGGGAACCCTGTAAAAGCGGCACCAGTGCTGTGGCCATGTCCTTCCTGGCCAACTGGCTCAATCAGTACGGTCAGATGAAGAAGTGGTCCATAAATTGCCAGGTGCTTGGCCGCGGTGATATTTTTATGGGCCAGAACAGCCGCATCGTTGCCGCGCTGCAGCAAGGCGGTGCCGTGGTACTGCGGGTGGTGCTGGAGTGCGGCCATTATATCCTGCTGACAGGGGTGGAGGGCGAGTATGTGCATGTCTTTGATCCGTACTACTGGCCCCATGATTTCCCGGATAAACGTATCATTACCGTTCTTGACCAGCCGGAACACATGAACCGCAAGATCCATTGGGATGTATTCAACAGTGAGGGCACGGATTATTACAACCTGGGGCCCAAGGAAAAGCGTGAATGCGTGCTGATCTTCAACAGCGAAACGCGCCTGGATTTTAGCGCGGCGGAGTATACGATTTGATCGAAAAAACCGAGGGAGGCAACCATGCAGATTCACAAGCTGGCTCAGGAGCAGGAAGAATATATCATCGCCCAGCGCCGCAATTTTCATCAACATCCGGAACTGTCCTGGAAAGAGATCAATACTACACAGGCTATAGCAAAGGAATTGGAATCAATAGGCATAAAGGTCCGCCTCTTTTCCGAAACAACGGGCGTGCTGGGTATAATCAGCGGTAAAAAAACAACCGGTTCCGGGAAGACCTTAGTGCTTCGGGCCGATATCGACGCGCTGCCTATTGAAGAAAAAACAGGCCTGACCTTTGAAAGCGAAAGCATAGGTGTGATGCATGCCTGCGGGCATGATTGCCATACCGCCATGCTGCTGGGCGCCGCCAGAATCCTGCAAAAGCTGCGGGAGGAATTTTCCGGAGAAGTGCGCCTGCTTTTCCAGGGAGCGGAGGAAACTAGCTGCGGCGCGAAATACTATATCGAACAGGGCGTTCTTGAAACCGCGGACGCCGTTTTCGGGATGCATATCTGGGGAAATTTTGACGCGCCGTATTTCAGCATTCAGCCAGGGACCAGAATGGCCAGCTGCGACAATTTCAAAATCATTGTGGAAGGGGTATCCGCCCATGGCAGTGCACCCCATCAGGGCGTGGACGCCATTGTGGCCGCGGCGAACATCGTTATGCAGGTGCAGACGCTTGTCTCCCGCTTAAATGATCCGTGCAATCCGCTGGTGGTATCCATCGGCGAGATTCACGGGGGCAGGCGGTTCAACATTGTAGCTGACCGGGTTGAAATGACGGGAACGGTACGCACCCACAGCAAGGATGTGCGGGGCCAAATGGAGGAGAGGCTGCTTAGAGTCGTAAAGCACGCCGCCGAGGCCATGGGGGCAGCCGCGGCACTTGAGTATACATATACCGCGGGTCCCATCATCAATGATCACGAATCGCTCAACGAGACCGCAAGGCAGGCGGCCGTCCGCCTTTATGGCGAGGATAGTTTGCGGGATCTGCCCGCGATGATGGGCAGCGAGGATTTCGCTTTTTACATGGAAAAAGTCCCCGGCATTTTTTGCTTCCTGGGCGGACGGAACGCGGCCTTGGGTTATACGGCCGTCAATCACAACGACCACTTTACCGTGGATGAAGCTGTGCTGAAAAGGGGCGCGGCGCTATACGCCCAGTTCGCGTGGGATTTTCTGATGGCCGGTAAATAAGGCTTCATGCATCAAAAAAACTGAACTGCTCAAAGGTTTGCGTACGCTTGCGCTCAAAAGCATGGCTGTCCGCAATAAATTCCGGCGGCAGGTCGGCTAGGAATCGTGAAGGTTCCTTGGAGGTCATCAAAATAAGCTCGTCCTGTGCCCTGGTCATGCCCACGTAAAACAGCCGACGCTCTTCCTCCAGGTTGCAGCTGCCATCCCGGTGAACATAGGGGATCAGACCTTGTGTGACTCCGCACAAAAAGACCACGGGGAACTCTAACCCCTTTGATGCGTGAAGCGACATAAGGGATATGGCATCCTGGGTATAACGCCGGCTGCCGCTGCGATGAAGGTCACCCTCCTGGCCAAGCGTCAGGCTGGCAAGGAAGGATGCCATGCTGTCTGTCAAAACGGCGCTGTTAATGATCAGCTCCATTTCCCTGCGTCCCATAAAGCCATTGTCGTTTGCCCAAGCCTCCACAAGTTCGGCCGGGTTTCCCTTTAAGATCAGGGGTTCATACTTGCTTGCAAGCTCAATCCACTTTTGAATACTGCCGGAAAATATGCCCGCCCTTTCCAATACACCGGCAAGGGCGGTCAAATTTTTTGCGCCCGCACCGTAATCTTCCAGTACCTTATTCATAGATTCCGCATGATTAAGGCCCGCTTCCTGAAGGCATAAACGCAAGGAAACAAGGTCTTCGGGGTTTGCAAGAAAACGAAAGAAGGCGACACACTTGCGCACATTGGGTTCGGCAAGAAAGTCCTCCCGTCCGGTAACCCTGTAGGGGATACCCTCCGCGCTCAAGCACCTTTCCAGTGCCTGCGCCTGGCGGTTGGTGCGGTATAGGAGGGCGATGTCGCCAAATCCTCTACCCTGCATGCCGGTATGTTTTTTCCCGCCGCCGGAAGTCAGACCGTGGGCTTCCAGCATATCGATGCCGCCCACCATGCTTTTGATTTCCGAAGCTACAAATTGTGCCTGGGCATAATCGTCCTCGGCATCGTAAAGGCGCACCGGCACGCCGCTTCCCCTGGCCGCCTCAAGCTGCGGCGCGTCGAAGGCATTTTTTTGCAGGACCGATCCGGCACAGCTTAAAATCTCCATCGTGGAACGGTAATTGCGGGTAAGGCGCACCAGCCTGGATAGCGGAAATTCCTCAAAGAGCCTGTCAAAGCAGTGGGGATTTGCGCCACGGAAGCCATAGACGGACTGGTCCGGGTCACCGATGACAAAAACGCTCGCGCTTTTTTTGCTCCAGGCATTTATCAGGCGGTATTGTATATCGTTAATGTCCTGGAACTCGTCCACCAGGATATGCTCAAAGGAAGGTGGGAGGGGCTCCCCCTTCTCAAACAGCTCAAGTGCTTTTACCAGAATATCATCATAGTCCATCACGCCAAAGCTTTGAAGTTTTTCGCAGTAAAGTTCATATACGTTTTCCGGGACGGCTGCGCCCTTTACCTCAGGCTGTGCGCCGCATTTTAAAAGCGATATCCCCAATTGCACATCCCTGGGCGCGTTTTTCAGATGAAGCTCTTTCAATATATCATCGATAACCGACAGCGCTTGTGCGTCGTCCATGATGGTAAGGCTTTTCCTGCCGCTCTTTGCGGACAAGAGCTGCAAGCAAATGGCATGGAAGGTGCCGACGGTCATGGCCTTTATGGCCCGCTTGTTTTTGAGTTGCTTATTCAGCCTCTCAAGCATCTCTCCCGCCGCCTTGTTTGTGAAGGTGACGGCTGTGATATGGGAAGGATCCACGCCGCAATTTTCCACAAGATAAATCGCCCGGCTCACCAGCGTTTTCGTCTTGCCCGTACCCGGGCCCGCGATGACGGCAATATGCGGCTCCCGGGCGCAGACGGCTGCCCACTGCTCCGGGTTAAGACCGTTGGGCATATTGGAAGGGGACGGTTCCGCAGCCGGCTCTGGAATGGGTTCCGCCGGCAAGGCCTGTGGCGCCTGGCTTTTTCCGCTGCCCTTCCCGGGTGTCAAGGGGAGAGGATTCTTCTCCCCTTCTATAAAGGAGAGCTGGCCTAATAGCAGGTTGGCTTCACCCGTTTGGAAGAGCTTGATCTTGCCATACTCCCCGTCGAAGCCCGGTTGAATATCCACCTTACCCATGCGCAGCCGGCGGATTCCCTCGTATACAAGAAAGCCTGCCTTCCGCCTGATGTCTTCCAGCGGCGCTTCCCGCAATATGTACAATTCGGGTCCAAGGCTGGATATCAGATCTTCATAGACAGCCTTCACCTTTACGCCGGCGCTGGAAATATTAAGCGATGCGGCGATCACCTCATGAAGGGGAACAAGGCTTTCAAAATGCCTGGCCGATGGGGGAATGAAGCCCTCGGGCCGGTCAACCAAAGCTTCCACACGGCTTAATACACCCACGGTGATCCTGCCGCCGCATACGGGGCATATACCATTTAGCGCCTTTGTTTCCGCCGGCCTTTGGCATACGCCGCAAGCCCGGTGCCCGTCCCAGTGGTATTTTCCCTCCTCGGGGAAAAATTCGATGGTGCCGTAAAATGCACCCGCGTCCCGTCCGTCAAGCGCCCGGGATATGTGCGTATACGAAAGCTCTGTATCAAACAAATTCGCTTCCCTGGCCAGGTTGGCCGGCGAATGGGCGTCGGAGTTGGAAACGAGCGTGAAGCGGTCCAGCATGGAAAGACGCCAGTTCATGGGCGGATCAGAGGATAGGCCCGTCTCCAAAGCGTGTATATGGCCCGTCAGGTCTTCAAAGCATTCCTCAATGCGGTCAAAGCCGGAATAGGCACCAAACAGGGAAAAATGGGGCGTCCAAATATGGGCAGGAATGAAGATAGCCTCAGGGCATGCTTCCAGCGTGACCTCCAGCAGGTCACGGCTGTCCAGCCCCAGAATAGGCCTCCCGTCGGAATGAAGGTTGAAGGAAGCCTCCAGCCTTAAAGCCAGCGCCTGGGCATGCTCAAGGCTTGGCAGAAGGATCACATTGTGGACCTTGCGCACTTTTCCGTTTTTCTTGTATATGGAGCTGATTTCGCCGGATACGATGAAACGGACCGGCTGCTCCTCACCCGCGGTATTATCCTTGATACGCGTATCCTCTTTAAGACGATAGAGGCCTTCTTCCGCAGGTACGAGTTTCTCCCGCAGCTCTTCCCGCCATTTGGGGTGCGTAAAATCACCGGTTCCTAATAGGTGCAATCCCTTTCGCCGGGCCCAAAACTCCAATACCTCCGGCACGCATTGGCTGCTGGTGGCCCTGGAGTATTTCGAATGGATATGCAAATCTGCAACAAACATATCATGCACCTGCGTTTCATATCATCCGGCTCATGATATCATAATTTCTTATTTTATGACAGCTTCCCATATGCATAAGGTATCGGGTATGTGGCATATGAAAACCATTCATTATACCACATAAATATCAAATATGGAATATATTAGACCGTATTTGACATTGAATGCACCTTGTGCTATAATAAAACCGAGCCAGAGGATCCAATAAAATAGAATGGCTCAACAAGGGGGGCGATTCGCTGAAGACTGATGAAATCATTTCACAATCTGGTGCTTGCTTCGCCCGTTTCGGTATAAGCTGACAATCGCTTCATGACAGGAACCTTTAATCTGGTGCAACGAACAAGTATCTGACCTATCGGAAGAGATATAACCGGTACCTAAACCTAGTTTCGTGCACTTCATAGGTTCATCCTCATCCTGGGGGATGCTGATTGATTCCGGGCGAAGCAAGCAAACCCAAGGAAACAATCACACGGAGACCAAAGGAACCTGAAAACTGAATAGGAATCCATAGCCCGCCGATCTTCATGATGGCGGGCTTTCTGCTTTAAAAAACGAGGGCCTGATCCACTTATGGACAGGCACAGGGTCTTTACTCTTTGCTGATGAAGCAAACCGGCAACCGGAACCGTATGTGCCGGAGGATTCGCATATGGAATACGGCCGGACCAGCAACATGCGTGTTGCCTGGGTGCTTTAACACAGTGATTGACAGTGTCCCCGAAATACAACTACAATGAAGGTATCATTCGCCTGCCCGGGTCGGAGCCTTAACGGCCGGGAAACGGAACAATTTCAATTACATGAGTGGAGAGATAACCAATGGAAGCAAAGCTGCTGAGCTGTATGGCAAAGGTATTCCCGGATGAAATCCCATCTAGATACGCGCAGGAGGATTCCGCCGCCGGCTTTCTCAATGAAAGCATCTGTTTCCAGCTTGCATACAGGAGCGAAAAAGGAACCAGCTTTCGGATCAGGATGAATGGGCCGGGTCCTGTACGGATGTACCGGGTACAGCCTGTCGCCGTACAACTGCCGGTCTTAAGAAACGGTGATCCTGATTATCTGCGCTGTGAGCCGGGGCTGTATCCTGATTTCCTGGACGACTGTCCTTCCGGCCTTGTCCTGGAGGCGGATGAAAATTGGCGCTGTCTTTTCCTGGAGGTGGAACCCTATACTCTGCCTGCGGGCTTGCACCGCTTCGAAATTTGCCTAAACGGCCTTAACGGCAGCATTCTGTGTGAAAAAACAATGCTTGTTAGGGTGTTAGGCGCCGAACTGCCCGGCCACAACCTTATGTATACGCGGTGGTTCCATTGCGATGCCCTTTCTACATATTACAATGTACCTGTCTTCTCAGAGGCGCATTGGAAAATCATTGAAAACTTCCTTCAAAAAGCGGTGCAGCGGGGCATGAATATGGTCCTGACGCCTATCCATACGCCGCCGCTGGATACCGATATCGGCGCGGAGCGGCAGACCGTGCAGTTGGTAAAAGTAATCAGAAATAATCCTGAGCGATATGAATTCGATTTCAGCCTGCTGGACCGCTGGGTCCATCTATGCCTCAGGCTCGGCATCCAATATTTCGAGATGGCGCATCTTTACACGCAATGGGGCGCCGCCGCGGCGCCAAAGATCACCGCATGGACGCAGGATGGCGAAAGGCGGATATTTGGCTGGGACACGCCGGCTTGCGGGGATGAGTACCGGAATTTTCTTTCGCAGTACCTGCCCGCGTTGACGAAGCATCTTCATGCCTTGGGCGTTTTTGACCGCTGCTATTTCCATATCTCGGATGAGCCCGGCCGGGAAAACAGGGATGCCTATCTTGCGGCAAAGAGCCAGGTGGCCCGATACCTTAACGGATTTCCGCTGATCGATGCGCTTTCGGATGCCACGCTCTTTGACGACGGGACAGTCGACCGTCCGGTTGCCGCGACGGATGCCATAGGCCCTTTCCTTGAAAGAAAGGTCCCCGGTCTGTGGGCGTATTATTGCTGCGGGCAGCACCTGGATGTAAGCAACAGCTTTATCGCCATGCCTGGCGAGAGAACGCGGATCCTTGGCGTGCAATTGTACAAATATCAAATTGCGGGTTTTCTGCAGTGGGGCTATAATTTTTATTTCGGACGCAATTCGCGCTATTTGGTCAACCCTTTTAGGACCAGTGACGGGGACGGGTGCTGGCCTGCCGGTGATCCGTTTCTGGTTTATCCTTCCGCCGATGGCCGTGCCTTGGACAGCCTGAGAGGATATTTGACGCAGAAGGCCTTCGACGATGTCCGGGCATTAAGATTGCTGGAAACGCTCACGGGCAGGGAAAGCGTAATCTCTTTGCTTGACCGCACCTTGGGAGAAGACCTGTCTTTTGCTGCCTATCCCAGGGGGGAAAAGGCGTTTCTCGGATTTCGAACGATTCTGGAAAATGAAATCATGAAGAACCTGGCACTGCAGGCAGTAACACGTTAAAGTGCAGATGTCAGGGTGGAGATGCAGTTGGGGCTGCCAGGATCCTATTGTATCCTGGCAGCCCTTGCCTTGTACAATCTCATTCCACAGTTCCAAACGGTGCAGAGACTGTTTCTATAAATTCAATCTCCTCTCCGTCTGGACCAATCACATATACGGAGATAATTTCCCAAGGCGAAGGCTTTGCCTGAATGACATTGGAATAATGGGGCTGCCCTTTGGGGATTCCTCCCGCGGCAACGGCTTTTTGAAGCACCGCCTCGCAGCTTTCCACTTCCAGCGCAAAGTGTGTAAGCCGGCCTACAGGCTCCGGCGCGCCATCGTTGCCGATCTCTAAATAATTCCTGTTTCCCATATCCAAAATAACGGCGCGGCCGCCGCCTTCCCAATCAAACTCCAGCACAATGGGGAAGCCAAGCCCCTCAACATAAAAGTGAAGGGACCGGTCAAGGTTTTCCGACCGCATGCCGATATGGTGAACGCCGCGAATGCCGTTGCCCATGAAAAACATCCTTTCTTTGTGCAGGCGATGTACCTATACTATAC
>JAEZJP010000157.1 GCA_023415715.1 Bacillota bacterium | reverse complement strand
ACTATGAGCCGGCCATGGTCGTGGGCACAAAGTATCACGAACTGGCGCCCAAGCCCAATTCCGCCAACGCCTGGGGTCCCTGGGACCCGGAGAAATTCACCGTGGAAGACGCAGCCTTCGGCTTTGTGCGCATGAAAAACGGCGCAACCATCAACCTGGAAGCTTCCTGGGCGCTGAACACGCTGTTCGTGCATGAAGCCAAGACCATGCTCTGCGGCACCGAGGGCGGCGCGGATATGCTAGGCGAAAACGGCGCATTGCGCATAAACGGCGAAAAATTCTCAAAGACTTTCGTCACCACACCGGACTTAGGCGCCGGCGGTGTCGCCTTCTATGACGGCGCAAGCATGTCCCCCGCCGATCTGGAAGCAAAGATGTGGATCGAGCATGTGCTGGACGATACCAAACCATTGCTCACCAAGCCCGAGCAGGCGTTGGTTGTAACCCAGATCCTGGATGCCATCTATGAGTCCGCCAGCACGGGCAAACCTGTGTACTTTGAATGACACAAGGAGGAGCGTATGAAGCTGCCTATCGCATATCAGATTTATTCCGCCAGGGATGAGGCGCAGGCTGATTTGGACGGAGTTCTCGCCCAAATCAAGGCTTTGGGGTATGACGGCGTGGAATTCGCCGGCTTTTACGGCCACACAGCGGAAGATGTGAAAGCCATGCTGTTAAAGCACGGCCTGACAGCCATCTCCAGCCATGTGCCAATCCTCAAGATCATGGAGGACATGTTCGGCGTTATTTCCTATCACAAGACCATCGGCTGCACCTATATCGCCGTCCCTTTCCTGGATGAAAGCAGCCGGCCCGGCGCAGCAGGGTTTGCCGGTATGCTCAAAGTCATCTATCAGTTCGGAAGGCTCTGCAAGGAGGCCGGCATCCAGCTGCTGTACCACAACCATGACTTTGAGTTTGTGACCCTGTCGGGTCAGTATGGGCTGGATTTCCTCTATGAAGCCGTTCCCGCCGATATCCTGCAAACAGAGATCGATACCTGCTGGGTAAAATACGCAGGCCTTGATCCCGCGGGATACGTGCGCAAGTATACAGGCCGCTGCCCCGTGGTGCACCTGAAGGACTATGTGGGCCGCAAGGATGGCAAAACACCCTATGGCCTGATCGGTACCGACAAGGCCGCCGATAAGGACGTGGCCTTCTCCTTCAAGCCCCTGGGCCTTGGCTGCCAGGATATTCCCTCCATCGTGGCCGCCGCTGTAGAAAGCGGCGCTCAATGGCTGGTGGTGGAGCAGGACCTGTCCACAGAGCGCCCGCCCCTTGTAGCCGCAAAATTAAGCCGCGATTATTTAAAAACCATCGGCCAGTAGCCAGGGGCTCCGCCCCTGGACCCTGCCAAAGGGATATCATCCCTTTGGAATCCTCAATTTTTTATCAGTAAAAAGGGACTGTCTCGTTGCGATTTTATCGCTTTGAGACAGCCCCTTGTTTTCATTCTGATTTGTATCAATCCAACGTCGATGGACCCAACCCTGGCAACGTTCCAAAGATGTCTGAAACGATGTATTAAAAGTTTTGAATTGGCATTACAAGTGATAGTCTCCTGCCGCTTCAGGCTGATAAATCACCTTTTTCACATGTATCTCTGCTACGCCGGAAGGGACCTTCCACTGAATAAAGTCGCCCTCTTTGTACCCAAGGATAGCTGTTCCAATGGGCGACAAGACCGACAGCTTATTGCTTACAAGGTCGGCTTCAGAGGGATATACCAGCGATACCTCAAGCTCTTCTTCGCCCAGATCCAGCAGAACCTTGGAATTCATAGTGATGACTTCCCGCGGAACCTTATGGCTATCGACCACTTGGGCGCGGTTGATTTCGTTTTCAAGCTCCTGCGTGGTTTGATCCGTACCCATTCCATGATGAGTTTCTTCGGAGATCAGCTTCTTCAGCCTTGTTTGATCCATTTCCGTGATGATTACTTGTGCTGGCATGTTATTTCCCCCCTGTCGAATGAATGTCAAGTATTCCTCCATGGTGATTTCCAATCTTTTCAGCGCCGGCGTTTCGTGCCTTATCTGAAATCCTGACCGGAGGAACGCCCGTAGGGACCGTTTGTTTTCATGATGGATCCTGGCGGTCATTTTTTCAGATCTAAGCTCAAAGAAAGCAATTTTCATGCTTTCACGGATCGCGCTGGTGCCTATCCGTTTCCCCCAATTGTCCCGGTCACCGATGACGATCACCATCTCCGTATCGGCAGCGCATACTTTAAGGCGCACAAAGCCTACCGGAGTGCCCTTTTTATCCTGAATGATGTAAAACCTTCCGTTGCGGCTGAACAGGTGCGTAACAATAGGCAAATTGACCCTGTCCACCGCTTGCCTCAAATGGACGGACACATCCTGCGAATCGCTTAAATATTTTATAACTTCCTCATCCGCAAGCCACTGTATGATTGCAAACGCATTCTCCCTTGTTACTTCGGGATATAAATAAATAAAAGGCTCTTTCATTTTTTACTACACCCTGTCGTAAGAAATAAAAGCCTTTCATAGGTCACCTATGACGGTTCTTTTCATCTACTATAACAAATAAACGCCTGGCCGTCAAGCCGCTTGCACGGCTGATGAGGTGTAAGATATTCCCGTCCCCTCAGGGTCAACGCATGATATACGCATCCTTTAAATCCGTAACGAGGTACGCAGGCTGGTTCTTAAGGCGGCCGCAGAAGGCTTCATACGCCCCCGACCAGGCTTCCACAGAATACGGGCGGTTGTGATCCCCCGTTTCCTTCGCATAAGCTTCCACAAAGCGCAAGAAGAACTCCACATGCTCAAAAGCCGTCAGTCTTTCGCGTGCCACCAGGTCACACCATACTGCTGCTTCGCAGTATAAGGGTGAATTTTTGATATCGCTACCGAATACCTCCACATCGTATGGAACGCGGCGCTCCAGCACACTTAAGTCTTTCGCCTCATCCAGAATGGTATAGGCAGCCGCATTATCGCCATCCAAAGGCAGGCCGCAGGAGCCAGGATTGATGAAAAGCTTGCCTGAAAATCTGGCATGCCACTGCACATGCGTATGGCCAAAGACATATATCCCGTCAGACAATGTTTTCAGCTTTTCATAAAATGCCGCATCTTTATTAAGGTAGGTCCGTATATCCTGAAGAAGCATCTGCCGGGGAACCGGCTTATTTTCGTATCTTTCTGAAATTTTGCTGCTGGAAAAATCCCTGAATTCCACATCGCCCAAAAATGTGCCGGACGAATGCGCTGCGAAGATGTAAGCATTTTCGCCTGATATGCGCATCAAGCCTGGCAGCGCGGCCAGATATTCATGGTTTTCCCGGGAAATGGTCTGATAGCACCAATACAGCCCCTTAAACTGCCCGTCCGTCCATGTCCGCTGATCCTGCCCATCAAGCCTCTTCAGGTAATCCTCTTCATTGCCCCTGATCACATGCGCGCTTGGGAGATTCCTTATGGCTTCGATAATCTCATTGGGATAGGGGGAGCACATATAGTAGTCCCCCAGGAACAAATATCCGTCAACACCCGCTTCCTTTGCATCCTTCAGCACCGCAGACAAGGCGGGCAAATTACCATGAATATCCGAAATGATGGCGTATTTCACGATCCACCTCTTTTATATGAATGGTTGTCGTTTCCAGTATATCATGGTAGAAAATAAAAAACCATGCCCAGCGGCATCGTTATGTCGCCGGGCATAAGCATATCTGAATTTGCTGACCAGAGTTGCATATGATTTTAATTCAGAAATGGGGATTCTCAAGGGGTTATATTCCGGCTGGCTCAATCGGCGCGCTGCTGCGCTGCCGCTTGCATCGCTTGTTTCGCCAGCTTCCTACGCCCCGCCCTTTTCCGTCACCGGCGGGGGCGGGGCTGCGGAACCTTTTGCGGGGTCCAGGGGCAGAGCCCTTGGTTGCCGGACCATGCAATACTGCAAAAGGTCAAACGGCGTTTCCAGGGTTGCATGCAGTTCAAAACCGTAATGCTGGTACATGGGCAGGTTCTTTTCGTTGTGTGTTTCCAGCGAGACAAGCAATCCCTTCTGATCGGCATACCTGAGCACGGGCTCGATCACCTTATGGGCCATGCCTGTGCCGCGGGCCTCGGGGCGAACGGCAAAGTAGATGATGTGTATGTATTGCTTAGCCGGAAGTTCCTCTGTCCAATCGGCATTCAAAAACTGCCTGGCCTGTAAAAAGTGCCACAGCGTTTTCAGGGAGATATCATCCTTGATCAAAGATACATTGGTTTTCCATGCATAAAATGTTTCCACGGAAAAGAACTTCAAATGGTTATAAGGCTGGGAATCGTCATCCACAATGATCAGCCCGTTTACATCGGGACCATCGGCAAAAGCATCGTCATTTTCCAAAAGCTCGTCGGCGTCACAGGCAAAGACCTCGGGCAAAGCCTTGTCCCTTAAGTTTTCCTCCGGAATCAGTTTTCTGTAGAGCGGATCATCCCTAAAGCTTTCCAGCAATATGCGGACCACCTTAGGGGCGTCCGCCCTAGATAAGTGATACAGCGTATCGATTTGCATCATCGCACCACCTGATTAATCCTCCTGTGGGGTCGCAAGAGGCCGCATCCTTCGGAGCGCTTTTTTGATAAGCGGTTCCAGTTCGTAAAGCGCGGCAGTCTCTTCCCTCACCGTTTTGTCCAGCCGGGACAGCGCTTCCTGTTCCAGCCGCGTAAGTTCCCGGATCTCCAAGCCGAGGTCCGGCTTTTTTGTTTTGCTTTTTTCCCTGAGGCTATGGATCATGTCATACAAGTCAATATGCCCCTGAACCCGCCCGGAGCCCCACAACAACCGCTCCTTGGTCTGATTCATCACATAGCCGGTGAAGTAATCGTACACATCCCTGTCAAAATCGGCGGCATAACAATTGTTGTCGATCCGGCCAAGGCTTTGGGCCGCGCCCTTCACATCCCCGGCATGAAGCTGCCAAACAGCCTTGTGCAGCAATTCAGCGCTGTGCTGGTCATGCTCATGGGGCAGGATAGATACATCGTGCCAGGTAAGGCGTACGAAATGATCCTCCAAATAGCGGAAAATGGTAAGAAGCTGGAGCCGGGCTTCCTTGCAGGCCGCGTACAGCTCCTTGGCCTCTAAGCTCCCTTCCGCCTGCTTGAGGGCATACTGGCGGTTGATTTCCTCCGTCAGTTCATACAGTTCCCCCGCCTTTTCCGTAACCTTCATGAGCGCGCCGCGGAAAGCCCCCTCCATTCTGGGATGCAGCCGCTGGCAGGTAAGCGTTTCCGATATGGCAAAAAGGCGCACGGTGTAATCCAGGGGCGGCAGGCATAATTGGTCAAAAGCCAGCATCAGCCGCCCGTAGAGCACATGGTGGTAATGGTATACCGTTTCATCGTAGGCATCGTCGTTGTCAAACTGGGAATGATACCTGGTTTCCATAAAGGTGCCGCCGCCGAATTCGTTGACAAGAGCGGGGATGCCCGCAATGGCCATGGAAAAGTCATCCGACCAGGTTTGGGTGGGGCAAACCACACCGGAGCCCTTGGGATATACGGCCCGTACCTTTTGAGGCAGCGCTTTCATCTGCCGTTTCAAAAAGCCCTTCATTTCATAGGCACTACGGATGAAATGCTTGTTCCCATGGGCATGGGCGGGAAGCTCCAGGTTGATGTTCACCACAGCGCGGCCTACCCATTCCGGATGAAGGTGGAACACCTGATTATACGCCCCTACGGACCAGTCATACCTTGTATTGACTTTTCCCCATTCTTCGGCAGCCATGGCACAGAACACCAGCGTCTTGCGCGGCTTGTACCCGCTGGTGATGACCGTGCGGGCCAGCCCCAGCATCAGCGAAACGGCGGTATTATCGTCCTGAAAGCCGGAAAAATAGGAGTCGTAATGGGCAGAAAGGATAACCAGGGAATCCGCTTCTTCGCCTGTGATCTGGCCCACGATGTTGTGGGAAAACGTGTTTTCCACCACCGTGGATTCAGCGTCCAGCTCCACCTGGGCACTTTCCCCAAAGGACAGGTCCAGCGCGGCCGTGAGGTTTTTCGCATCCCTTTGGGATATGGACAGCGCGGGGGCATCCTTGGGTCCGCAGATATCCTGGGCATTGAGCGTCTTTAAGCTTTCCTCGCCATAACCGCTCCGCTGCACAGCCAGCACAGCCACCGCTCCATGAAGGCGGGCCTGATAGGCGGGATAGTTGATCCACCATTCATCCCGCTGATTGATGGTGATCAAAACCAGCTTGCCGCGTACATCCAGCTTCTCCAGATCCCGGACCGTGCCCTGCCCGGCGTTTATCAGGATAAACCGCTTTCTGCCGCCCGTATGCAGTTCTGTCTGATAGCCGCCCAGCTCGCAGGCCTGCTCCAGGTTTTGCTTATCCCGGTAGAAAAGACGGGCGCGGGAAAACTCCCAGCCATCCACCGGAAACCTTTCCTTCTTTGGGTGAAGGCCAATATTGGCCATCTCCTCAAAGAGCATATCCCCCGTTTCCGCTTCGGCCTTTGAACCGGCAGTGCGGTAGCCCAGCACGGGATTGGTACGGAATTCCTCCATCTGCCTGGCCAACCGGTAAGCATAGCCTATGTCAAGGCATCTCGAAAAATGCTGCCATTGCGATTCCAGGGGCAGTAAGGCACGGCGCTTTTTGTCCATGAGGGAGGCCCTCCTTTCCCGGGGGAATCGGTCAGGAGCCGGAGTTACCTTTGATGTCAGACTATGGTAGCACAACAAAAACAAGCCGTCAACGGGGAAGAAACCATATACTTACAATACCTGTCTTCAAAGGGCAAAAGATAGCCTAACGTGAAGTTTTCAAGGTATTGCAAATATGGTACAATAAGCGTAGGCTGGGCGCAAAGCGGGCAGCCGGACGGAGGATCACGTATGTCATTGAAGAAAAGAAAGACGAAGATTGTATGCACTCTTGGACCGGCCACGGTAGAGGGAGATACTCTTCGCAACATCATACTGGCGGGCATGGACGTGGCCCGTTTCAACTTTTCCCACGATACCCACGAAAATCATTTGAAGCGCTTTGAGCAGCTGAAATCTCTTAGGGAGGAGCTGAACCTGCCCATCGCCACCATGCTGGATACAAAAGGACCGGAGATACGGCTGGGCGATTTTTCCCAGGGAAAGGTGACACTCAAAACAGGCCAGGAATTCACCCTGACCACAAGGGACGAGCCGGGGGATGAACAGCATGTGTCCATCACCTACAAAGAGCTGCCCAAAGATATTTCCGTAGGGACCACTATACTCATTGACGACGGGCTGGTGGAACTGACAGTGCTTGGCATATCCAACGGAGACATTCGCTGCCGCGTGATAAACGGCGGCGTCATCTCCAACAAAAAAGGCGTGAACGTGCCCAACATATCCCTTTCAATGCCCTTCCTGAGCCAGAAAGACAGGGAGGATATCCTCTTTGGCATAGACCATGGTTTTGATTTTGTGGCTGCCTCCTTTACCCGCTGCGCACAGGATATACTGTCTATCCGGGAGATCTTCAGCCGTGAAGGCTGCTCCACCATGAACATCATCGCCAAGATCGAAAACATGCAGGGCGTACAGAATATTGATGAGATCATTGCCGTATCGGACGGCATCATGGTGGCAAGGGGCGATATGGGGGTGGAGATTCCCCTGGAGGAAGTGCCCGTGCTGCAAAAGATGATCATCCGCAAGGTGTATTCCGCCGGCAAGCAGGTGATCACCGCCACGCAGATGCTTGAATCCATGATCAAGAACCCGCGTCCCACCAGGGCTGAGGCCACCGACGTGGCAAACGCCATCTATGACGGTACCAGCGCCATCATGCTTTCGGGGGAAACTGCCGCAGGCCTTTATCCTGTGGAAGCGGTAAAGACCATGGCACGCATCGCTATGAGAGCTGAGGCCGACATCAACTATATCAAGCGGTTCAAGGAACGGCCGGTGAACGAAAACCCGGACATAACCAACGCCATCTCTCACGCTACCTGCACCTCCGCCCACGATCTTGGTGCTTCCGCCATCATCACCGTTACAAAATCCGGCCGCACCGCCCGAATGATTTCCAAATACCGGCCCAACTGCCCCATCCTGGGCTGCACCACATCACCGTCCGTGTTCAGGCAGCTGAACCTCTCCTGGGGTGTGGCACCGCTTTTGATCGGTGAGGAAAGCATCACGGATGAGCTCATTGAGCACGCGGTGGAGGTGGGGGAAAAGGCAGGGCTTTTGCACGCCGGGGAACTGGTGGTGATCACGGCAGGAGTGCCGCTGGGAATCTCCGGTACCACCAACCTGATGAAAGTGCAGGTGGTAGGCCATATCCTGGTCACGGGCCGTGGCGCCACCAGCCGGGCCGCCTGCGGAAAGCTGTGCGTATGCCATAGCGAAAAGGAAGCGTTCGAAACCTTCCAGGACGGGGACATCCTCGTCATCTCACAGA
>JAEZJP010000156.1 GCA_023415715.1 Bacillota bacterium | reverse complement strand
TGGTGATCGCTTGCGACGGCACGCACCAGGCTGGTATCGGTGATACGGTGTATATGATCGGCCGAGCGGAGGCTGCACTGATGCTGAGCAAGGAAGTCCCGCCGCCCAGCGATTTGACCATCGCAGGGATTATTGACCCAGAGACGTTGTAAACCAATGATGTTCAACATTGTGCAGTAAAGAGGCTGGAAACCATAAGGGTCTCCAGCCTTTTTGCATCCTTGCGCCATACAGGGCACTTAATCCCACAGCTGTTCCGGGTATTGTCCCTGGGCGGTCATGCGCCGAAGTGCGCCGACTATGGTTTCCCGGTCCTCCCGGTAGGTGACGCCGTACCAGTGGCCGGAAGTATGCAAAACCTTCACCTGAGCAATGCCCCGTTTGGGAAGATTGCCGGCAACCACCGGCAGATAGAATTCCGCCGACAGTGGGTTTTTGGGCATTGTGTCCCTTAGGAACTCTTCAAACTCCAGTTCAAGCTCTTCAAAAATATCGGGATGGAATCCAAACAGGTTCATGGACGCCACCGATTTTTCCGGCAGGCGGTAGTAGGTCTGCCTGTCCTCGGTATACAGGGGGCCCTCGATGGTTTTGATAATGTGGGTGCGCTCGGTAATGGACAAAAGACGTCCCTCTTCATCCAGCGCGCATATGCCCCGGGCCACCGAGCCCTTGTCCGACAATGTGTTTTCCAACGGATACCCTACCATGGCATAGCGGTACGCGCCGCCGGACTTAACGGCCTTTAAAAAGGCATACACATGGTCATACGCTTCCCGGCCATAAAAATCGTCGGCATTGATCACGGCAAAAGGCGCATCGGCCTTGTCCCTGGCGCAAAGCACCGCATGGCCTGTGCCCCAGGGTTTTGCCCGCCCGTCCGGAATGGCAAAGCCTGCAGGCATTGTCTCAAGCGACTGGAACACGTAGTTTACTTCCATGCGCTTTGCAATCTTGTCGCCGATCATGCGGCGGAAAAGCTCCTCGTTTTCTTTTTTCAATATGAAGATCACACGGCGGAATCCCGCCTGATATGCATCATATAAGGAATAGTCAATGATCAGCTCTCCGTTTTCACCCACAGGATCCATTTGCTTCAGACCGCCGTACCGGCTGCCCATGCCGGCGGCCATGATGACAAGAATGGGTTCCTTCATCCCTATTTCCTCCTTTGGGCATGATGCCCGAAACCATCCACCGATCATTATACACGCGAAAAACGGTTTTGTCCAAAATCAGGCAAACTTCCCATACGGAGGATACAGGGAAACTTGGAATAATTTACTTGTTCTGCTTGTAAGGATAAGTTATAATAAATGGCAGATACATGAGATAGGAAGCCTGCATGAATACCAAGGAAAAGCTGTTTCCAGCCAGAAGCTGAAAAGCCGGCTGCTATTATGCTTTTCGCGCATATCCTATGCCTGATTGGAGGTGCCGCCATGAAAAAGGGTATCGGCCTTATGCTTGTTCTGGCTTTTTTCTGCGCCTTGCTGCAAGGTGCATTGGCAGCAGCGCCTGGATCAAACGCCAACGGAGATTTCGAATATGTCCTCTGGCAGGATGGCACCGCATGCCTTACCCTTTATACCGGCACAGCCAAGGCGCTGTCCATTCCTAGCGAAATTGATGGCCATACCGTGAAAGCCGTGGGGGAGGACGCGTTCCCCAAAGGCCTTGCCGTCTCCAGCATCCTGATACCGGGCAGCGTTCGGGAAATAGGCGAGGGGGCCTTCCGCTACCTGGATAAGCTGGCCGCCATCGGGGTGATCAATGTCAATCCCGTATATGCCTCCGAACAGGGGGTACTGTTTGATAAAAAGCAAAAGCTTCTGCACACCTATCCCAGAAGCCGGGGCGGCGCGCTGTACGGTATCCCCAGGGGCATAGAGGCGATTGCGGAAAATGCGTTCTACCAGTGCCGGTATCTTCAAGGCGTCTTTGTTCCCTCAAGCGTTACGGCCATTGGCGAAGGGGCTTTTTACGGCTGCAAAAATGTGACAAGGCTTCTTTTGTCGGATGGCATAAAGACCATTGGCGCCAAAGCGTTCGCCGGCCTAAACCAGCTTATGTCTCTGAAGATCCCCAAAAGCGTATCCCATATCGATCCGGGTGCATTTTTAAGGTGTGAAAACCTGGAGGATCTGCTGGTAGACGGAGACAACCCCGTTTATACGGCCATCAACGGCGCCCTGGTGGAAAAGGAAACAAAGCTTTTGCATACCTATCTTCACAAAAAAGCAGGCGCGGTAGTTAGGATTCCCGGCGGGATCAAGGCCATCGGCGATTTGGCGTTTTCCGATTGCTTTGTGATGAAAGAGGTCACGGTTCCGGAAAGCGTGGAAAGCATCGGCGCGGAGGCGTTTGCACGCTGCTATAACCTTGCTTCCATCATTTTTCCGGGCAGCGCCATGACTATCTGGCCGGATGCGTTTCTTGACAGCATCCGCTTGAGCATGAAAGTTGCTGAAGGAAGCGATGCCCACCGGTACGCGGTGGAGAACGGGATTCCTTTTGAGCTTGACTTAAGGTAAAGCATGTGGTCTTGGCGGCAGATCATAAGGCGGGGAGGGGTTTTGATGCGAAGGCTGATTGCGGTTATTCTGTGTGCTGTCCTTATGTGTGTTGCTTCCGCTGCCCTGGCGCAGGAGGAAGCCGTTTCAAGCAGCAATGGTTTTGAATATGTGATTCAGGAGGATGGCACGGCAAAAATCGTGGGCTTTTATGGTGAAGTCCATGAGCTTACCTTTCCAAGCCGGCTGAACGGCTATACCGTGACCGCCATTGGGGAATACGTATTGAAGCAATCCTACTGGGTGTCAAGCGTTGTCATCCCTGAATCCATTGTAAGCATCAGCAGCAAAGCATTCAGCGATGACTATGACGTGGAAAGCATTTTTGTTATGCCGGGCAACCCAAAGTTTGAATCCATCGGCGGCGTTTTGTATGACAAGACAGAAAAGCGGCTGCACGCCTATCCCATCGGCCGATGGAGCGAGCGTTATTCCATCCAGCAAGGGACACTTGAAATCGGTGAGGATGTCTTTTCCAGCTGCTACAGCCTGAAGACCATAGAGCTGCCCCAGAGCCTTCAAAAGATTGGCGGCAGGGCGTTTGCAGATTGTTTCTCCCTGACGGAAATAACTTTGCCTGAAGGCCTTCATATCATTGGCGAAGAAGCGTTTTACGGCTGCCAGTTTCTGAAGGAAATCAATCTTCCTGCAGGCTTATCGGCCATTGGGAATAAAGCGTTTGCCAACTGCCCGAGCCTTACGGAATTTCATATGGATGGCGAAAACCCCCTGTATAGCCTTTTGGATGGCGTATTGTATTGTGAAAATGGATCGAGGCTTCTTTGTTATCCGGGGAGCAAGAAAGGGGCTAAGTTTGCTGTTCCCGAAGGGACTGGGACAATAGCAGAGGAGGCTTTTGCAGGAAACCGGTTTTTGAATTCGGTAATCGTCCCGGTGAGTGTAGAGAGCATCGGTACCGCGGCGTTTATGGGCTGCACAGGTCTTGGCGAAATTGTGGTGGCGAAGGGAAATGGCGCCTATCATGGCGAGGATGGCGTACTGTTTGATACATCACGTAAGCGCTTAGAAGCATATCCCGCGGGAAGGGCGGGGGCGGCCTACGAAATCCCCGAAGGAACAGAGGCCATTGGTGACAAGGCTTTTGCCCATAGCCTGATGCTTGCAGACATTGCCATTCCGCATAGCGTTACATCTTTGGGCGAAGCCGCTTTTCAATCCTGTCAAGCCCTTGCCGATATCACTATGCCGGGCTCGGTCAAAAAGGTCGGCAGCCAGGCATTTGCGTACTGTTACATGCTGGAAAGCATTGCGCTTTCAGCCGGCATAGAAGAGATTGGCGATCAGGCGTTTTACGCAAGCGGTTTGACCGGTATCACGCTGCCCGAAGGTATTACAAGCATTGGAGAAAGTGCCTTTGGCTATTGCGCGGATCTGATGGGCGTGTATATACCCGGCAGCGTAACACAGATTGCCAGGGACGCGTTTTCCGATAGCTATCAAGTGATTCTGGAAGTCTTAACGGGAAGCGCAGGTCATACCTTTGCCAATGAGAATAAGCTTGCCTATACGCTTCATCCGGTCTGGCTGAAATGAATGAGTGAAAAGGAACAGTCAAAAAATGAGGCAATGATGACCTGCATCATTGCCTCAAGTCTTATTCCACCGTAACGCTCTTGGCCAGGTTTCTCGGTTTATCCACATCGCAGCCCCGCTCCACGGCCATATAATAGGCCAGAAGCTGCAGGGGGATAATGGCCAATAGGGGCAGGAACATATCCTTGGTGTCGGGTACCAGCCAGATTTCATCCGCCTCGGGAGCGGCTTTTTCCGCCAGCGCTTCCGACGCAATCAAGAGAACCCTGGCGCCTCTTGCCTTTACTTCACGTACGTTGGAAATCGTTTTATCCGCCAGGCTTTGCTGGGTGAGGGTGACCACCACCAGTGTACCCGGCTCGATCAGGGCGATGGTTCCGTGCTTGAGTTCGCCTGCGGCGTATGCTTCGCTGAAGATATAGGAGACTTCCTTAAGTTTCAGCGAGGCTTCCATGGCCAATGCATAATCCAATCCGCGGCCCATGAAGAACACGTGCTTCTGATCCTTGTTTCGGTCTGCAAAGCGCTGCATCGCTTCTTTCTGTAAAAGCACCTGGGCGGCCAGCGCGGGGAGGGCGGCCAAATCTGCAAGCAGCGATTCGTATTCCCCGGCGGAGATGTTCCCCCGCTTGAAGGCCAGGTCAATGGCCAAAAGGGACAGCATTTCCACCTGTGTGATATAGGCCTTCGTGCTGGCCACAGCGATTTCCGGCCCGGCCCAGGTGTATAGGACCGCGCCTTCACCGGCCTCCCTGGCAATGGAGGAGCCCACCACATTGGTCAGCGCCAGCACCTTGGCGCCCCGCTTGCGGGCTTCCCGCAGCGCCGCCAGGGTATCCGCCGTTTCACCGCTCTGGGATACGGCCAGGAATGCTTCCCCCTGATGGATGATGGGATCGCGGTAGCGGAATTCCGAGGCAATGTCCACATCCACCGGCAGCCTGGCCAGCCGCTCGATCATATACTTGCCCATGACCGATGCGTGGTAGGCTGTGCCGCATGCCACGATGGTCAGCTTTTGAAGGCTCTTTGCCTCATCCTCACTCAATGGCAGGCTGTTCTCCCTTATCTGCTTCTTTGCCGTATCCACATGGGCACTGAGTGTTTTTTGAAGGGAATCCGGCTCCTCACTGATCTCCTTGAGCATAAAGTGGGCATACCCGCCTTTTTCGGCGGCGGATACATCCCAGTCCACGTGGAATATGGCAAATTCCTTGCTGCGGCCGTATGGGTCGTACAGGGAGATGCCGTCCTTGCGCAAAAGGGCGATCTCCTTGTCTTCCAGCAGGATTACATCCCTGGTGTAGCTTAAAATGGCCGGAATATCGGAGGCAATGAACTGCTCGCCCCTCCCGGCGCCTATGACCAGCGGGCTGTCTTTGCGGACGCAAAACACAGCATCCGGCTCATCCGAAGACAGGATGCCCAGCGCGAAGCTGCCCTCCAGCATGCCGATGGCCTGGGTGATGGCCTTGAGCATGTCGCCCTCGTACAAGTGGTTGAGAAGATGCGCCACAACCTCTGTGTCCGTTTGCGATACGAAGCGGCAGCCGGCGCCTAACAGGTACCTACGCAGCGATTCATGGTTTTCAATGATGCCGTTGTGCACCACGGCGATGCTGCCCTTCACATCCGTATGGGGATGGGCGTTCTGATCGCTGGGTTCCCCGTGGTTGGCCCACCGTGTGTGGCCGATGCCTGAATTGCCGGATACCGGCTTTTCATGAAGCAGCTCATCCAGGTGGCTCAGCCGGCCCTTGGCTTTGCGCACAGCGATGCGGCCATCCTCCAGCACGGCAATGCCCGCGCTGTCATACCCGCGGTATTCCAGGCGCTTTAACCCCTCCATCAGAATGGGTACCGCGTTTTTTTCTCCGATATAGCCAACGATTCCGCACATATAAACGCCTCCGAAAAATAAGATGTATTAAAATGTATTAAAATAATATCATACGTTTTTATTTTATGCAACCTGATCACTCAATGTTACTTGTCAATAAAGATTCCGGATCGAAAGGATGGCCGTCTTTTGTCACAAAAAGGTGCAGGTGGGGCCCCCCGTCCGTTTCATAAAGGGTGGAATTGCCCACATGGCCAATGGCTTGATCGCGTTTTACAGGATCGCCAAGCTTTACAT
>JAEZJP010000117.1 GCA_023415715.1 Bacillota bacterium | reverse complement strand
GCATGAAAGGACCGCTTGCGCTCATGTGGCTAAAACGATACAATGGTTGTATATGGATGATGCCCGTTCACAAAAGGAGGCCGCCACCCCTTGAAAACGATTGATATCCGCGCGGCGGAGTATGTACGTTTATCCGGCCGTTTCGACCCTGCGCAATCGGGTTTCCCCATGATGTGGACGGCCGCCTGTGCGGAAATGACCCTTGTTGGCAGCGAGCTGTGGGTGCAGATACAATGTTCATACGAGATATATAAGCCCTACCTGTCCTTTGAGGTGGATGGGCTGAGGGCGCAGACGTTTTCCCCGATTCCGGGTACGCACTGGTACAATGTGCTGCTCAATATGGACGCGGCAAAGGCCCACCGCGTGCGCATAACGCTGGAGTCACAAGCATTTTCCGGCGATCCAGCATCCTATGCGGCGCTTTTGTCCCTGCGTTATGACGGGGAGCTTCAGCCGTTGCCCACGCTCAAGTGCAAGCTGGAATTTGTGGGCGACAGCCTGACAAGCGGCGAGGGGCTGCGCGGACCCATAAGCTTTATGGAGTGGGTGCCCATGTGCTTTTCCGCGTCGGATGGCTATGCCCGTTTGGTGGCGGACAGGCTTCATGCCCAGTATCAGGTGGTCAGCCAGAGCGGCTGGGGCGTGATGCGTGGCTGGGATGGCAACCCCCGCACCACACTTCCCAAAGTGTATGACTATATCTGCATGCCCCACGCAATGGAGGCCCTCGGCGTCGAAAATCACGGTGGGGAAAGGACGTATGATTTTCATTTCGGCCCGGACGCGGTGATCGTAAACCTGGGCAGCAACGATTTTTCGGCGCTTTCCCACAATCCCTTTACTGATCCCGTGACAGGGGAAACGGCAACATTCACCTTAGAGGATCTTCCCCGGTTTGAGGATGAATGCTTTCAGTTTCTTGATCATCTGCACGATAAAAACCGGCGGGCCAGGCTCCTCTGGGCCTACGGCATTTGCGGAGATGAGTTGGCCGCGCCTATCCAAGCGGCTGTTAAGCGCGCGCGGGCGGCGGGGATACCGGCGGAATTCTTGGCTTTGCCCAGGGCGGATACCATCCGTGGCGGCATGGGCAGCCGCAACCACCCCGGAGAAGTTTCACAAAAGCGGATGGCGGATTTGATTGTGCGGGCACTCAGACAATTAAAATAGTATCTTTCACACCGGCAATGCCGGAAAGACGAAGATTCGCTTTTCCGGCATGCACTTTTGCCTGCGCCTTTCTGCACTGTTCTGTGCGAAGATCATGTCAAGCAATCGCAACCATCGTTAGAGAAGCCAATAAGCAAACAATGCCGTAGGGGCGATTATCAATCGCCCGCATGTTGCGGATAAAATATGTCACTTGGCGGGCGATTGATAATCGCCCCTACGGCGCCCATCAGCCTTTTCCTTCATAAACGCAAGGCTGCGCCCAATCAAATCACAGAAAAACAAAGTCATAAGGAACCGTCTTGTGTTCTTGATTGACTTTTTTTGCGAATAAAGTATACTTGCTTTTATACCGAAGATACTGAAGTTTGGATTTTCATCCACTTTTATCCTGAATGGTTTTTTGCATACGCGTAAATTTTCGGTGATAGCTTTACGCAGCATATTCAAATGAACAAAGATCAGTTTATATTCTTTACAGTAAAGCTTTTATATCAAATATTGGAGGGCCAGCCGCAATGAGTGATACCAATGTAACCAGGCTCAATTATGAAGGCAAAGAAATCATTCTGATCGCGACCGCGCATGTATCAAAAGAAAGCGCCTTGCTTGTAAAGCAGGTGATCGAAGCCGAAAAGCCGGACAGCGTTTGCATCGAACTGGACGAGGGAAGGTATCAAAATATACAAAATCCCAAGGCGTGGGAAAATACGGACATTATTAAGGTCATCAAATCAAACCGCGTTGGCTTTCTTCTTGTCAACCTGGCCTTAAGCTCCTATCAAAAAAAGATCGCCAGGCAAATGGGCAATAACGTCGGCGGTGAAATGATACAGGGAATTGTAAGCGCAAAGGAAACGGGCGCTTCCCTTGTGATGGCGGACCGTGACATTCAAACTACCTTCCTGCGCATATGGCGAAAATTGACCCTTTTCGAAAAAGCCAAACTGATTGCCAGCCTTGTATTCTCATTTGATGAGGACAAAGAAATTTCCGAACAGGATTTGAAGGAACTCATGCAAAGCGATATGCTGGAATCGGTTATGTCCAGCATGAAAAAGCAATTTCCAAAGATCGGCGAGATCCTGATTCATGAACGCGACCAGTATTTGGCTTCCAAAATAAGAAGCGCCCCCGGCCGGAAGGTGGTTGCGGTTCTTGGCGGCGCGCATGTGCCGGGCATAAAGGAAGAAATATACAAGGAGCAGGACATAGGGGCTATATCGGTTGTGCCGCCCAAAAGCGTGTTTTCCAAAATCATCGGTTGGATAATCCCGATCGGTATACTGGCGATTATCGCATATGCCTTTGCCGTCAATGTCCAGACAGGCTTAAAGCAGCTTTCCGTATGGGTATTATGGACAGGCGTGCTGGCTGCGGGCTTTACGGCCCTTTCCCTGGGGCATCCGCTTAGCATTCTTACATCATTCCTGGCCGCTCCGCTCACTACCATACATCCGCTGCTTGCCTGCGGCTGGTTTACGGGCCTTGTGGAGGCGTCGATCAAAAAACCTACCGTCCAGGACGTTCAAAATATATCGACAGATATATTCAGCTTCAAAGGCTTTTTCCGCAACAGATTTCTGAAAATCCTCCTTGTTGTGATCATGGCAAATATCGGCGCATCCATCGGCACTTTTATTGCTGGAACCAACCTTATAAGAAATCTTCTGTAATGTTATAGTAATACTAAAACTCAAGCTTTAGGTCTGTTTCTTCCATAGGCCTATCTTCACTATACCTGTCGATAAAAGCTTGAATGCAATCATTTTCAGTAAAATGGCCATCTTTTTTGTAGTAAAACAGAGAATTGTTGTATCTATATTCGCCTACAGAAACAAATTCCGGTGCGACATTTTCATACTCAATGATTCTGTTCTTTGTATCAATATTGCTGATAACTTTAATCAGAGGTGCCGGGTTGACCTCGGTAGAGGAGAAAACCATATGTAATCCGATATCTGCAGGGAAAAACAGCGTTTCTTTAAACGCTTTGTTGAATATGTTTGATATCTCCACTCTTAACCCATTGAATTCCTCGCCAAATTCAGAAATCAGGCATATATCCGGCTGTAAAGAGCTGACTATTTTTACCAGCCCCAACCTCCCAAGATGATTTTCGTAATATACGTTTTTGTCATCCTTGGAATTAATAATGTAATTATTTTCTTGCTCTTTAAAGCCGCCCAGATGCGCCAGCAGAATTATCTTTTGCGTTGGTTTTTTTCTTTGCACAATTTCTTTGTATTGCGCTTCCAAGGTGTTCCCATCTTTATCGCACCAGGAGGTATCGCCGGTGTAAACAAAAATCAAGTCGTCCGTTTCAATGGTGTACCCCAAGCAAGCACAATTATCAAACAAGTCAGTGTGTATTGCCATGATCGCATGTATTACCGCTGAACCATTAATGGATACTTTTTCACCTTTATCCAGCTGCATCAAATAGATTTCCTTGTCCATATTTTTTATGCTATTGTATTCCAAATCACTCAAGTGAACTTGAAAGTTCTTATTGTGATTAAGCATTCCGGAATACTTTAGATAAACGCCTTTGGATGTATAAAGCACTAATTTCTTCTTGCTCTTGTTGTATCTTTCATCAATTGTATCCTTGTACAACTTGTTTTCTTCAATATCTGATGTTGAGATTTTCCGCTCTTTGGCAAAATCGCGTTTCAATACGGTGCTTTTTAATAACTTGTTGTAACGGTATTGCAGATTCAGGATTGACTCCAGATCAGCAGTGTGATCATCGTGTGCATGAGTAATCAGAATGATATCGATTTCTGAAAAGCTGTGACCTGCATTTTTAAAGTTTTTCATAAAATCATGTCCAGGATCCAGTACAATACCGGTATTATCTGTTTTAAAAAAATAGCCTCCGCCTTTCCCGTTGGTTATGATTGGCGTATATGAGTTCCAGCGCCTTAGAATTTCGATTTCTGTACCAATGATTTTCTTTTCGGATTCCTGAATGTACTTATGCAGCAAATTGTTATTTTTGCAACTGATATTAATCCTGTTATAGTCTTCCGGTGTCATCTTCTCGCGTCTTAGAAAATTCACTTCAAAGCTCTCTTTTTTATCAAAAGCTCTTTTATCAAAACCTTGACGGTTGATTTCGCACATTACTATTCTGGCTGGATCATCAGATTCCATTTCACATGATCTAGCAAGCGCAATATTTGATTCGCATTTTCCAATGCCGCTTTTAATCAGGCCTATATAGTAGTTTTGCGTGCCAAATAAGTTTTCATCTATTATCAGCTGATAGGTTTTGATCGCATCTTCAAATCTCTCTACTTTTTGATAAGCCTGTGCCAAATCCTTATAAACAAATCTCATCAGTGGCGGCAGGTTTGTCAAATGCTTTTTTGTATCATTAAAAATGTCAATCGCTTTATTGAAATATTTTTCGTTATTATTATTCCTGTTCCCCAGTTCGTAATAAATTCTTCCTTTCCCGTATAGAGGATATATGATTGTCTTGTCTTTACTTTTCCTGCATATATCAATTGCTTTATTATAACATCTCATGGCAATTTTGTACTTTTCCAAATACCGAAAGCAATCTCCCAAATAGTTCCAGGGCCACATAAAGTTCTCGTTCTTTGTCGCTTCACTATATTTCTCTATAGCTGAGGCATAATCATGATTTTCTCTGAAAATATTGCCAAGGCCATTATATGGGAACAGGAAGCTTTTGTCATAGTTTATAGCCTCTTGATAATAGGTTTCTGATGTAGAATAGTTCCTTGTGTTTTGAACGTTTTGTAATTTGACGCCAATGTTTCCTAATGCGTTGCATACGATAGCCTTATATCTGTTTGATTTATTTTTGGCATGACAGGTCAACAAATCATTAAAGCAAATTTGGGAATTTGAAAACATTTGCTCTGATGTATCTTTATTGTTTGTCAGCTTGCCAATTTCATAAAAAGTATGCCCCCTGTAAAACAGGTAGAAAGAAGGCTCGTCATTTGAAATTCTGTTAAATTAATCAAACTCTGCCAGTGCTTTATAACAATCAATACTGTCAAATTTATCTGATCTCAAAAACACGATTCCTTTAGCCATATGCCACCATTTGCTATCAGATTCATTATTCATAAAGAATTTATCAAAACTATCAATTGTTGCTTTTTTCTGCTGATGCGTAATAGTATCACTTTCCAGCATTAATAAAGATAAAATGATCAGAAATGCTGATGGATTATTATTGAGTTCAGAAAAGGCGTTTTGCAAAAAATTTCTTTTTTCTGTACTGGAAACCTTCTCTTGGTATTCATCAAAAAAATGGGAAAACATAAATATTTGCCTCCTGAACAATTTCTTTATCATTTGATTTGGCTATATGGCACGGTTGAAAATAGAATCGCTGATTGATACAAGGCTGAGCATATGTAGGTGAATTTTGCGGTCCTTTGTTTGACAGATTGCTGAATAATTATTTATCCTTGTTGGCTGTCAGATTAAACAATTGCAATAATTATACCACAAATGCTATTTATTGCCAATGGCATGAGACCATTTGCTTTTTTTAGCTCATTTTGTTGGAAAAGGGAAAAGCCATGCACCTTGAGACAATTGAATTTGGTACGAAGATCAAGTCGGGCAATTTAAAAAAGGATGATCTTTGCGAAACGTGCGGAACGAAAAAAACGGGAGGCGTATTTATATGTTGATAAAAAGGGACACAGTAAGTTGTTTACTGTGTCCCGGCTGTGCCCCTGCTGCCTTATGATGCTGTTAGAAGGTAACGACTCTGGGAGTTCCCCCAAAGGTCATAAAGGTTGCTGTTGCATCCTTCAAATACAGCACCTGCGTGTTGCCGTCATCCGCCTTATACATGCCCTGAAGGCTGGGATACGCATCCAGCATGTGCTGCTTTGCCTCCAGGCGGTCATCTTCAATGGCTGTTGCCGCAACGCGGAGCCATTTTGCACCGCCATCAAAGGCGCAGATTTCCACCTTAGGGTTTACCTCCATCTGCCTGGATACATTTTTGCACTTGCCGGTTTGAATGTAGAGCTTGCCCTCAAAGATAGCCACGGTGCCGAAAGGCCTTACCCTGGGCTGGCCACCCTCCACCGTGGCAAGATAGTACGTGCTGCACTTTTTCAGAAAATCATAGACTTCTTGCATCAAATTATTCCCTTCCTGTTCTTTTGTTTTCTTATTGCTCTTGCATTATAGTATCATATAATACCATGTTCAATCTATAATTCAAGTATATTCTTATGCCGTCCGCCTGCCGGGCCATCCCGGATGAACAAAAGCGCCATGCCGGTAAAGCGGCAGGCGCTCTTTCTGTTTTCACAAACAAAAGGATTGGTCAATCCAGCAGATCCATGATCTCCCACATCCAGGGGCGGTAATTCTCCAATACGAAGTGTTTCAGCCCGGGGACGGTGTTGTTGAAGCTTGCGGCGTTGTTCATATAGAGTATTACCCTGGCGTCATCGCCAAAGGTCTCGGCGATGTTGATGGGTTCGTTGAATGGGAATTCCTGGCCTTCAAGCATCTGAACATTGACGGTCTTCACACTGTCAAGATTGGGGAAGAAGGTCAAAAATTCATCAAGGATCTCGATGCCGTCCAGCACCTGGTACTGCGCCAGCAGCTGTCCGTTTTCAATGGTCAGCTTAAGCGTGCCTACCTCATACGCATTGGAGGCGATCAATGGGTAAACCTGTTCACCGTTAAAGTTTAGCTCAATTGGCGTGAAGAAGTACCATTCGTCCGTCAATTTTGGCCGCATCTCGCGGAAATACAAGCCCATGGAGCAGATATTCTGGCCGGATGCCGGTTTTTCGGTTGACACGGGCGGCTTGGGCGTGTGTGGCTTGGGCGTGTGCGGCTTGGGGGTAGGCGTTTCCGGGACCGGGGTGGGCTTCGGTTTGGGCGTCGGCGTGGGTGTCGGGGTTGGCGTCGGCGTTGGCTTGTGAGGCCTGAACGGCGTATTAGTGATGACAGGGGGCTTTGTGATGAACCCACCAGGGAATGGCGGTTTTGTAAACGGAGTGAACGGTGGCTTTGTGACCGGCGGCTTTTCGGTTATGAGGGGAGGCGTAATGAACCCGCCGGGTCCAAGTGGGGATTTTGTTTGTGTGGCTGCTACCGCATTAAACTGGAAAAGGACGGCGGAAAGCATCAGCAGCATGCAAACCAGTGCAACAACGGCTCTTTTCACGGTACAACCTTCCTTCTTTCTTATGGTTTCGGCATAGAATTGGGTGCAGTGCTGAAAGAACAAAATCAGCCCTATGAACCGGTATGCAGCTTGGTATAGGGCAATCTGTATACGATATGCTCTCTGGCATTTATCTTATTCTTTGGCAATAAAAAGAAAAATCGAAAAAAGTTTCAGGATGCGGATACGTTGCAGGGAACCGGACGTCAAAATATATACTTTCGTATGCGCCTTTAAACAGGCAAAAGCCCGGAGAATCAAGTTTCTCCAGGCTTTAAGCACAGGGAGCGCTTCTTTGTTTTGACGGATAGGGAAAAGGACAAAAGGAAATACCGCCTATGCCCCATTGGTACTATATCAACACGTTCATCACCAGGTGGATCATGGTTTCTTTTTCTTCAGGCTTTGACTCTGCAATCATGATGGTGACAGCCACCAGCGTATGGTCATCCATACGTTTTATGCCGTCTTTAAACTTAGCCGCTGATGGTCATAATCATCCAGCAGCGTAAGTGCGCGGGCATATTTCTCAACAGCATCCAGCATCATTTGCGCATCGGAATCCTGGGCTACTCTTTTTACCAAACGGAGCACCTCTCCTAATTGCCTGATGCGAGTATCATTGACGGCGTAGCCTTTCATAATGTACCGTTTCAGAACATCGTTTGCCCAGCGCCGGAATTCAACGCCCCGTTTGGATTTTACGCGATACCCCACAGAGATGATGACATCCAGATTATAACAAATTGTTTTATACTTTTTCCCATCCGCCGCAGCTGTCAAGGATTCCTTGACAACTGAATTTTTATCCAGCTCCCCCTCGCGAAAGCAGTTATTGATATGTAAGCTGACGTTTTGTTTTGTTGTATCAAACAGCGTCACCATTTGCGCTTGGGTAAGCCAGACCGTTTCTTCATCTATTTGTACAGGCAGGGAAATGGCGTTGTCCTGGGACTGAAAAAGGATGATGTCCTGGGTGTTTTGAATTTCTGGCATATCCATTTCCTTCTCTTTCGTACAATATCCTGTGTTCTGATTACATTCCCAGTATTCTACTAAAAAAACCTTATCATACAAATCATCAGTGCCAATCCGACTGCCAGGACCAGGGCAATGATATTTATAACCTTATAGACATTTTCCTTGCACATTTTATGTAAAATAAAAAATATTCCAATGCCAACAATACCGCCGAATGTATTTGCAAGTATATCCGTTATGTCACTGGCTCCAAGCGCAAAAATATACTGCATTGTTTCAAAAAACAGGCTTGTCAAAATAATAGGCACAATCAGGCCGGCAAAGGACTTCTTCTTTCTCAGCATGCTTATAAAAATACCAAATGGCACAAATACCAATCCGTTGTAAATAACTTCATGATAGCTGGGCGCTCCATTTAAAATAAGCATACCGCCAAATGGGAGTAGATTGATGCTTCTTTCGACATCCATAACAAACGTGAATTTGTAGTGCAAAAATGTAAATGCTAATCTGGTCTTAAACAAAATAATCCCTGCAAGCACCAACAAATAGAACGTGAATAATGTTATGGTCAATTTTCTTGATTTCATCATATTATCCTTTCAATGTACCAAAATTCCTGTTTACCGAACAGGTGAACCAATCAGCAGTGATATATCAGCCTTATGATTACATTCCCGGCACGTAGGTATCCCGGAACATCTTGGGGGATATGCCCTTATAACGCTTGAACATTTTGCTGAGGTAAAAGGCGTCGTAAAAGCCCGTTTCAGTAGCGATTTGCGAAAGGGACAAATCCGTTTCGCGTAATAGCCTTTCCGCTTGATTGATACGAAGCATCATCTGATACGCCTTGACGGTCATGCCGGTTTTTTTCTTGAACAGCGTGCCTATGTATTTGCTGGTGAACCCCGTTTCCTTTTCCAGATCGGCGGAGGTGATGGTACTTTGGTAATGGCGCTCAAGGTATGCGATCACCGCCTGAACACGGTTGTCCATACCTAAAGCATCCGCCTTGCCGCCGCAAAGTTTCATGCTCAGCAAAAGAATATCAAAAAGGGCCAGGCTTGACTTTAAGACTTCCGCCGAAAGGAACAGGCGGACGAGCCTGGCGATTTTATTTTCCAGCTCGTTGTTCGCAGGCAGCCTTAACAGCTTTGGGGCAGTAATATAGCCGGAATACACTTCGGGGTTTATGCTGTAGCGCCCGCCAGGCGCCGTGGGGCTTTCAAACTGCGCCATGCCCTTTGATGGCTCAGGGCAATAAAAGTGCACGTAATACCAGGCGGTGCCCGGTTCAAAAGGCTTTTCGCCCCAGTGGTGGACACCGCTTTTCAAAAAGAACAAAGTACCCGGCGTAAGGTCGTATTTAGCGCCGTCCTCAATGATCTCCATACGGCCTTTTAGGATGTAGATCAGCACGTTGAACGGTGCCGTTCTGTCCCGGTGCAGGACAGGCTTTAAAGCCAGCCCGAAATCGGCTTCGCCAACAAGGGGCAGGGCGCTGCAGGGAATGCGGATGGTATGAATGGGGGAGGCGGGATCGGGCGGGAGAGCGGCTGGAGGGATCATGAAAGCAATGGCTCCTTTTCTGTTAATGTATACTCGATGGATGAAAAGGGCGTACTCTTTACTCCTTCCGCCTCCTTCGTCGGCACCCTCAGGAGGGAGGCTTTCCAAAAGGCTTCCCCTTGAGGGGAAGCTGTCGACGAAGGAGACTGATGAGGTGGCGATAGCTGAACAAATATTTGCGACCAAACACCTCATCCGGCGTGCGCGCCACCTTCCCCTCAAGGGGGAGGCTTTGGGAGAGGCCCCTCCTGGAGGCTGGGGAAAGTTTAGGACTCAGTCTTTTGAGGACTACGGAAATGCTAAAAGCAGCTGCTTTTATGCTATACCCTCATCCTTCCTCCCGGCTTCTAAATTCCGACGGCGTTTCGCCATACCTGTGCTTGAACGCCTTGGCGAAATAGTGGGCGTTGCTGTAGCCCAGCTTTTCCGCGATCTCCTGGATTTGCATCTGCGGGCTGCGCAGGTATTCCTTTGCCTTGTCCATGCGCATTTTCAGCACGTATTCATAGATAGCGCAGCCAAACTGGTTCCGAAATAGCCTGGTCAGGTACTCCTTGCTGAAATAGAACTTCTCCGCCAGGTCCTCCACCTTGATTTCGCTTTGGTAATGCCTGTCTATGTAGTCGCGCACAGACAATATCACTTCCGCCGGCGTCATGCCTTCCGCATCGGGACCGCGTTCCGGAAGCCGCCCGATGGCCTTTTTGAGGGCGTTTTCCAGCTCGCCCCTGTCAATGGGCTTGAGCAGGTAATCCACCACATTGAAGCGTATTGCAGCCTGGGCATACTGGAACTCGTCGTAGCCGCTGATGACAATGTACTGGCAGTAAGGGTGGTTGCGGCTGGCAATGCTTAAAAAATCCACGCCGCCCATGAGCGGCATGTTCATATCCACAAAGGCGATGTCTGGCCGCAGCCGTTCCATGCATGTAAGCCCTTCCTGGCCGTTGTACACGGAATAGGGTTCGTGCGCGTTGAACCTGGGCCAGTCGATCAGCGAACGGATGGCCAGGTGGACGGGGTTTTCATCGTCAATCAGCAGCACCTTGTACATTGTACAGTACCTCCAGCGGGATGAAAATCGCAACAGTGGTTTGGCGCGGATAGGAACTGCTTTCTATATCGAGCCTTGCCCGCCCTTCGTAGAGCAGCTTTAAGCGGCTGTTTAGGTTCAATAGCCCGATGTTCTTGGTGATGGTGACGGCGGGGCCGGTAATGGCTTCGCGAAGTTCATTCAGCTTATCGGAATCTATGCCGCAGCCGTCGTCGCCCACGGTGAAAACCGCCTCCTCCCCCCTGGTTTCGGCTTTCAGGACGATATGGATGGCTGCCACATCGCCCCTCAGCCCGTGGGTGATAGAGTTTTCCACAAGCGAGAGCAGGCCGAGCTTGGGCAGGTTAAGTTTAAGCAGTGCATCCTCCGCGTGCATTTCGTAGGTCAGGCGGCTGCCAAAGCGCGCCTTTTGCAGCGACAGGTACTTTTCCACATAGTCAAGCTCGGTGGAAAGCGACGCCAGGTTGCCGCCCTTGATGGAATAGCGCAATAGCGAGGCCAGCGATGTGACCATTTGATAAATGCCGTCCTGCCCTTTCACGATGGCCTCAGTGGCGATGGCCTGCAGCGTATTGAACAGAAAGTGCGGGTTCGTTTGCGCCTCCAGCGCGATCAATTGCGCCGTTCGCTCGTTCAGCTCCGCCACATAGTTGCTCTCGATCAATTGATTCAGCGCGTCCATCATATTGTTGACATCCTCGGAGAGGCCTATTATCTCATAGCTTCCTTCCAGCACGGCTTTCGTTTGGAAGTTGCCGGCACCGACCCTGCGCAGGCGGTGCGAAAGTTTTGAAAGGGGCGTTGTGATAAAGCGGATGCAGTAGACGGTAAGGAGGATGGTGAGCGCAAGCAATATGAGGCCCAGCACCATCGATGCGTTGCGCGTGGCGATCAGCGAATCGTTGACGACGGCCATGGGCTTGAGTCCCACCAGCGCAAAGCTCAGGCCAGGTCCCGCCGCTGCGACGCATAGCGTGTCGCGGCCCGATATTTTCAGGATCCGGCTTTCTTCGCCCGTATGGATCAGGCTTTTGAGCTGTTTTACTTCCCCGTCAGACAGCGCGGCGGGGATGTAGTACGTTTCGCCCGCGGCGCCAATCACGCACAGCTGCTCAAGAGCGTCCGCATGGTTCTTTACGAGCGCCTCCACCGTGTCCATGCCGACGGTGATGCGCACCACCGCCAGCGGCGTTTCCCGGGGGGAGTCGATAATGGTCCGGGTTATGCTCAAAAAGCCGTCCTCTACGGCTGTTACCATAATAAAATCAGGCTTGGCCGTGAACTTTTCAAAATCAGGTATATCGGCCGCGTCCACCCCGGCCGTGAGCGTCACCTTGCGGTCCAACCGGTTGAGGGCATATTTCAGGCTTTGCCTAACCAGGTACAGCTCCATATAGGTCACGTCGCTGCGGGAATAGAACGAGGCTTTCAAAGATGATTCAACGGTTTGGCGCTGGGTATGGTTGAGCGGCGAAGCTTTTGCGGCAAGCTCCATAAAGGAGGAATCGTTGCGCAGCTGCAGCGAAAAGGCGCGCAGTTCCTTCATATAACTATCCAGGTTCCGGCACTCCAGGTCCAGTACGCGGTGAAGCATGGAAACCTGCCTCTCCGTATTGGCGCTTTCCTGGCTTAAGTAGCTGAAGGTGATCAGCAGCGCCATCAAAAGGGTAACGGCAAGCCCCACGATCAGGCTGAGCTGCTTCCGTATGGTGGTGCGGTTCCGCCAGGCAAGGACACGTTCTTTATACCGCTGCATAGACAGCACCCGTCTATCCTTTACTTTTGTATATAGTAACACATTGGGCAATCAAAGGTAAAGGATAGTGCACGATAGTATACTTGTTTGTTCTGGATTTTATCTTCCCATTTACGGCATGTACGGTTACAATAGAAACATAGAGGAAGGATGCGCATCCTTACGATTTGACATGAACGGAGGAAAATGAAGCATGAAAAAGCTTGCAAGTCTTTTGCTGGTGGTCGTGATGCTGTTTTCGATGACGGCGCCCACATTTGCCCAGGGGCAGACTGAAATCAACATGTTCATCAGCCAGCCCGAATACGCCGACGCGGTGCGCGCACTGATCGACGCGTATAAACTGGTCAAGCCTGATGTGACCATCAACTATGAGACTACACAAAACGACTATCCCACGCTGCTCAAAACGAAGATCAACGCGGGCGAGTGCCCCGACATCTTCTCCACCACGTCCGGCAAAGAGATCGGCGTGTACCTGGATTACTCGTACAACTTTGCTGACCAAAAGGCAGCGGCAGCAATGCCTGATAGCGTAAAATCCGTCATGATGAGCTCTGACGAGGTGCATGGCTTTGCCTTGAAGAGCAACTACTTCGGCATTGTATACAACAAGGCCATCTTTGAAGCCTGCGGCATCACCGAGTTCCCCTCCACGGCGGAAGCCATGCAGGCGGCCTGCGAGAAGATCGCCGCCGCGGGATACCAGCCCTTCTCCACCGGCTTTGCCGAGTGGTGGGTTTACAAGCACATCTTCCAGCACTTCCTGGACGCGGCCAGCGACAACCCCGAGGAGCTTGTGAAAAAGTTCATCGCCGGCGAGGCCAAGTTCAGCGACTATCCGGTTCTGTATGACAACTTCTTCAACTTCATTGACCTGGCTGTGAAATACGGCGACGCAAAGCCGCTGGAAACGGACCTGGCCGGTGAGGAATCCGCCATCGGCACAGGCAAGGCCGCGATGATCCTGGGCCAGGGCGCATGGGTGGAGGCCGACATCCTCAATATCGACTCTGCATTCCAGATCGGCTTCAACGGCTATCCTGTTACCGCCGATGCTTCTCAATGCCAGGTGATCGGCGGCAGCGACCAGGCTCTGCGTATCTACAAAGATTCCAAGGTGCTAAATGAGGTGCTCGATTTCGTCAACTGGTGGTATACCAGCGATTACGGCAAGAGCTGGTTCTGCGACGTGGCCGGCGTGATCCCGCCCATCAAGGACGCCAAGGTGCCCGACATGGCCATCATCAAGCAGGGCAGCGAGCTTTCCGCCTCCAAGGGCGCGGCGGCCGTGTCCATCTCCTACTCCACGGACAGCTTCCATCAGGCGTTCGGCGAGATCATGCAGTCGTATGTCGGCGGTGTGGTGACAAAGGACGAGGCCTGCAAGCAGATCGAGCAGAAGTGGGTTGAGCTGGAAGGCGGAGCTAAGTAACAAACATCATCACAAAGCCGCGCCGTATCTGCGTGATGCGGCGCGGCTTGCTCCTTACGTTACGGCTCCTGATGAAGGCAGATGAAAGCACCTCCATCAGGAGGGATGCTTAGGGAGAGGCTTCCCCTTGAGGCCCTTCGCACCGTACCGCGCTTCGCTTGTCCGGTGTTCCGCATTGTCGC